>JAZRGH010000001.1:0-23891 GCA_045644085.1 Alistipes sp.
CATAAACTTATCCACGTGCTTGGTGTCGTAGACCGACTCCACACCTTTGTTAATCTTGAATATAAACTGCGTCTTATTGGTGTAGTTCACCGCCACACCGGGCCAATAGGCTATGCCATCGACATTATAGAGGAACGAGCAGGCGTAAATCTTGCGGAACTTGTCGGCAATAGGCGTACCCTCGATAATCTCCTTCAAACCCGAAGAGTTGATATAGTGCACTACACGCACACCACGCTCCTCGCCGTAAGCGTTGATGCGGTCGAACCACTCCATAACACCCGGAAAGAGCTCTACCCTCTTGCCCGACTCCTTGAATGCCTCGCGGCGTAACGACAACCCCTTGGCGTGAGCCTCGTGAATCATCAGAGCCATATAGGTCAAAATCTGGTCGGCGTCCTGCTCTTCGGCGAGGTGGTTTGCCTCGTCCCAGAACTCGAAGTTGCTCTTGCCTACGGCAGGTATAAAGTCGTACTCCTGCATATTTCCAGCAGCGAGCGTTCCGTCGAAATCGTAAATCAGTGCAATGGTAAATTTGTGGTCAGTCGTGCTCATAACCCAACTATATTTATATATACGCGCTACAAAGATAGTGAATTTTGATTAAAAATCCACTTCATTTCATCAACACTTGCAAATAAAGATCATCATGCGATGAATATATCATCAAACAACAATTCCATTCCTAACACTTTCCGAACTCTCGGCAAAAAATTTAACCACACGTATAAAAGAAATCAAAATTTAACTATCTTTGTGAAACGATTTTCAAAACATTTAGGTGTATGAGCAACATTATTACTGCCGAACATATTACCAAACGATTTTCGGCTCATACCGCACTCGACGACGTATCGATTGAGATACCGCGAGGTTCGGTTTATGGTCTGCTTGGTCCAAACGGCGCAGGAAAAACTACGCTTATCCGTACCATCAACCGCATAACGCTGCCGGACGAGGGACAAATCCTCTTCGATGGTCGCCCTATAACCCAGCAAGATATCTTCCGCATCGGCTATCTGCCGGAAGAGCGAGGTCTATATCGCAAAATGAAGGTGGGCGAACAGGCTCTCTTCCTCGCACAGCTCAAAGGTTTGAAGCGTCATGAAGCTCTTATCCGTTTGCGCGAATGGTTTACCCGCTTCGGCATCGAGGAGTGGTGGGAGAAGAAGGTCGAAGATCTCTCGAAGGGTATGGCACAGAAGATTCAGTTTATCGTTACGGTGCTCCACAAACCCGAACTGCTCATCTTCGACGAGCCATTCTCTGGTTTCGACCCTATTAACGCCAACCTCTTAAAAGAGGAGATTCTGCGACTGCGTGACGAAGGCGCAACGGTTATTTTTTCTACCCATAACATGTCGTCAGTAGAGGAGATCTGCGACCATATTACCCTTATCAACAAGTCGCACAACATTCTGTCGGGCAAGGTAGATGATATTCGCCGCACACATGGCGGAAATGTATTCTCCATACAGTACAAGGGTGATAGCCAAGCTGTTATAGAAAAACTACAGGGGGTATGCAATGTTCTTGCACACGATGATTCTACAACCGGATTCTCGTCGCTCAAACTCCACATCGATCACAATGAGGATATTCGCTCGGTAATATCACTTGTAAACGATACAGTCGAGTTGCGACAGTTCGTCGAAACAATGCCAAGCATGAACGATATATTTATTCGTGCCGTAAATGGGGCGTTGTAACGAGTTAAAAGGAAAAATTATGAGAAATATATCACTGATTATTGGTCGCGAATATCGCGAAAGAGTATATAAAAAGTCGTTTATCTTTACAACGATTTTGATGCCGCTATTTATGATTTTGATGGGTGCGGCGCCCACTCTTATTATGGAATTTGCCGACTCGGAAACTCGTAAAATAACCGTAGTTGACGAGAGTGGCATCGTAGCCCCTCACCTCGAATCCGACAAAGAGGTAGAGTTTGTTCTCTCGGACAAGGATATTGCCGAAACGCTCGTAACAACGGCAAACGATAAAGATAATTTTGGCGTGCTCCACATTGGCAAGGCAATTGTCGAGAACCCGAATGATGCACGACTCTACACCAACGCCTCGTCGTCGCTAATGCTTGAAGAGAATATTGCCAACCAGATAGAGAAGGTTATCGAGAGTGAGCGATTGAAGGCCTACAATATCCAAAACA
Organism: Alistipes sp.; assembly: GCA_045644085.1. Taxonomy (GTDB): domain Bacteria; phylum Bacteroidota; class Bacteroidia; order Bacteroidales; family Rikenellaceae; genus Alistipes. The sequence continues at coordinate 2,171 of JAZRGH010000001.1, forward strand.
TCGACGAGATACTCGAAAAGGTCAAGGCATCGGTACACCTCGCGACTTTCCGCACCGACAAGGACAAGGAGTCGGCAGCATCGTCGGCCATAGCCTCGTCGTTAGTGGGTATGGTACTCGGCTTTCTGCTCTACTTTATCCTCGCAATATATGGCGGTATGGTTATGCAAAGCGTTATCGAGGAGAAGAGCTCCCGCATTTTGGAGGTTATGGTTTCGACAGTCCGACCTTTCGAGATGTTAATGGGCAAGATTCTTGGTATTGCCCTTGTTGCTGCAACACAGATCTTGGTTTGGGGCATATTATTGGTCCTTTTCAGCGCAGTGATTATGCCTGCAATGATGCCCGAGAATCTAATCGAGAGCGTTCAGCAAGTACAGGCCGGCGCAGACGCATCATCGCTTGCCATGCAACAAAATATAGCACCTGAAATGCTTACCGCCCTGGCCTCGGTACTAGACACCGGCCATATTGCAATGGTTGTAACCATGGTATTACTCTTTACGATAGGTGGCTTTTTGCTCTATGCATCGCTCTATGCAGCTATTGGCGCAAGTGTAGATCAGGCACAAGATGCACAGCAACTCACAACCGTTATCACATTACCAATAATCGTAGCCTTTATTGTTACGATGATTATTATGAAAGATCCTAACTCGCCAATCGTATTTTGGTGTTCGCTCATACCATTTACCTCACCAATCGTCATGGTGGCACGCATACCGAGCGGTATCCCTGCATGGGAGATAGCGACCTCGTTGGGGTTATTATATTTAACCTTTGTTGTCTGCGTGTGGGGTGCAGCAAAAATATACAAAATAGGTATCTTTATGCATGGTGCAAAACCTACCTTCAAAGACCTTTGGCGCTGGCTGAAATATTAGATTGTTGTGTAGCGCAAACAAAGAAGCCACCGACGGAAATTGTCGGTGGCTTCTTCATCTTGGTAGTAGAAACTACAACTCCGTCTTCCATAAGCCATGCAGGTTGCAGTACTCATAAACAGCGATTGGTTTCGAGTCGCAAGTGCAGAATACAGCCTCAGGTTTATCGGTCAAATCGATGCGATGACCACCATTCTCGGTCTCCACATAAATAAAGCAGATATGGTGCTCAGGCAACATCGGGTGAGCCACACTTCCCACCTCAACTTTGATGTGACAGTCGTCAATCTTTGTTACAACGGGAACATGCTTCTCGTTACTTGCATCAACCGTATTTGGTACCAACTCCTTCGTAGGTACGCCACAGCACACCACAGGAACCTTCGAATCCACCACTTTCTGAACAACATTGCCACAATGAGGGCAAACATAAAATTTAACAGCCATAGTTTTATCAGTTTTAAAGTTTATACTCTTATTTAGTTTTTGTTTTCGTGTTTTCTATTTTGTTTAGAATGCCCAAATCCAAGGCACTACCGAGAGAATCAACAGCAAAAGTAATACCACATAGAGCGCTGTGCGGAGCGACTTGCTTGAAACATGTTTCTTGAAGAAGCTGTCAACCATATCCCAATGGAGCGCAATATGCAGCACTAACAATACCAGCACTACAACACCTCCCCAAAGGTGAATATCGGCCCAGACACGACGGCTCAAACCCTGTCCGAAAAACCACGATGCCGCCTCGCGCACCCACTCCTCGTGAGCAACACGGCGTAGCGGTGCGACTATCTTGATGATAATGCCGCTGATGCTGGTTACAACCATCGCAAGGAACATCGCAAGGTCGATAATGATATTTATCTTCAATCTGTTCTTCATACTTTCTTCCTCTCTGTTATCACAAAGATAGGGTGAATTTTCCGATAAACCAAATCATAAATTTTTATCACCATATAGGCAAAACCTATACGACTACCTTGGTAGAACGTCGGCAGCAAATAAATCTTTTTGCAAATTACAAAATAGTTGCTAACTTTGTAGAGATGTAAATGGACTTTTATCGAAAAACGAGAAGAGCATGGACATAGTTATCACATATGTAAATGGCTTAGATCCTATCTGGCAGAGGGACTACGAGAAGTACACCTCGCAACCGGTATTGGAGAAGCGTTTTCGTGATTGGGGTACACTGCGCTACCTATTTCGTGGGATAGCTGAGAATATGTCGTTTATCCGCAAGGTGCATCTTGTTGTTTCGCACGAAAGCCAGGTACCAGAGTGGATAAATCGCAACGAGGTACACATCGTACTCCACAAGGATATCATTCCCGTAGAGTATTTGCCAACGTTCAATTGTAACCCTATCGAGATGCATCTGCATCGCATTGAGGGGCTCGACGAGGAGTTTCTATACTTCAACGACGACTTGTTCCCGGTACGCAAATGCGAGCCTACCGAGTTTTTTGAGAACGGAAAGTGCTTCTTGGGAATGTCGTACCACCTCTTGTCTATGAATATGTTCAAGCAGATTTGTAGAAATTCAGATCGTTTGGCACGCAAGGCGCTTGGACTTACACCTTCGCTCTTTTTCTTGCGCCCACAACATATCTGCACACCGATGTTTAAGAGTGAGTGCCAGGAGCTATCCGACAAGGTCAAAGAGGAGATTGCCAAGACCTCCGCATCGAGAGTGCGAGATGAGAATAATCTCAACCAATACCTATTCCTCGACTATATGTATTTGAAGGGACGACTCAAAAATCGAAGACTCTCTAAACAACACATATCGGTTGGTGTTGTATCGGTACAAAAGTTACGCAATGCCATTGTTAATCCATCGAAGAGTTTGATATGCATTAATGATGTACAACTATCCGAAACTCGCTACAACGAGTTGCGTAAAGCGTTGTTAAATGCCTTCGAGGAGCACTTCCCACAAAAATCAAAGTACGAGATATAAAAAATCGGGGTATTGCCCCGATTTTTATTTGAACCAAGCTACCAACTTCGTGAGTAGTTGTGCGACAACAGGCACATCTGTCTTACGATGAATCCTCGCCCCACGCACCGCTGCTGCAAGATAAGGATAAGCCTCGAACAAGCCCAAACGGTAGAAAATCGAATACCAACCCGCCTGCATAACAATATCATCGAGGATTACTGCCACAGGGTTCTGCTCAACCGGTACATCGCGATATTTCTCGTAAAGAGAGAGGAAGTTAAGAGCATACTCGCGTTTACGACGACGAATGGAGTTGCGAGTCATTGCCGTAGGGTTATCCTTACGATAGCAGTAGAGCATCTCGTCGAGGAAGGCGAAACTGCGTGCATAGCCCACCAGCTGTGTTGTTACGAAACAATCTTCGGCGTGCGAATAGCGAGGCGAGTAGATGGTATGCTCCTCGAATAGGGATCGTTTGATACATTTATTACATAGCGAACCCATTGCGTGGTGATTATAAATATCCCACACAAACTTCTCTCGTTCCTCGACAGTGTAAACACGCTGATGTTTGCAACTCTTTCGCTTTGCATAGACCTTTAACATACCGAAACAGAGCAAGTCGCAATCGGTCTCGGCAATCTTGTCCGCCATCATCTGCAAAGCACCCTCCGCCAACCAATCATCGGGGTCAACATTGTAGATATAGTCACCTGTGGCGTGTTCCCAGCCTGTTTTGCGAGCAGCCGGTAGACCACCATTCTCCTTCTCTACAATCACGATTTGTGGGCGCAGATGCGAGTATTTCTCATCTATGATGCGATTGAGTATCTCCATGGAGGAGTCCTTTGTACCGTCATTTACAAATACAAATTGTAAATAGGGATACGACTGTGAAAAAAGTGTATCCGCAAAATGCGCAATATACTTTTCGACACCGTAAACAGGTACTATGACCGATATGGTCGGCTTATTGTTCATCTTTAACCGCTTTGAGTAGAATAGGTATAACTTTATTTTCTATTTTGACAACGCTTCGAGCGCTTTCTTTCGCGACCATCTGAAATGGTCGTTATTCATATTATATACTGTCCAATTTAGGACAACATGATTACAGAGTTTTTTTGCTAATGCAGGATTCTTCTTTTCCAACATCTTTAACAAGGTGTAGTCGGCAATGCCGTCACGCATCGCCTCCAAGCGAATGGAGCTATACAACTTGCCGTTGTTAGGATAGACAATGTAGCAATCTCCTCCCGGTATGGTAGTTCCACCCAATTGCATGGCAGATACCTCCTTGTACGGGTTGAGTCCTTTCGACCAGAGATTAAAACCCCAATGCAGATAACCGGTTGCACCATAGCGATAGTTTAGCCAATGTATCAATCGGGTTTTTAGCAGGTGCTGCTCCACGAAGCGATTGAGGTACTCTCCATCAGGACTGAGGCAAGTGTAGAACCACGCCTCATTACCGGCCTTTTGTTGCGCGGAGTAGAACTTGTAGTTCTTGTGGTAGAAGTTGAGCTGTGGAACCCAAATATCAACCATATTTTCGAGGTTGTTGGTATGACAAGCCTCGATTATTTTGACATCAGGCCAAAGCTCTTTTACGAATTTGGCGATTTCAATATAGCTTTTGTGATTGGCCTGTATCGGCTCGTCGGCAATATGCTGAACATAGTGCTTTATCAGCCCCTTCTTCTTTAAATGCGCTTTCAACGATGGGATAAACTGTCGATAAAAGTCCTTAGCCTTTTCCGAACCCAACGGATATTTAACAATCTTTTTAACTCCCTTGTCATTATATTCCGGCACACATAGTTCGAATTGGCTCTTCCAGCCTCCCTTTCTCGCTGCTAAATGGCCTCCTTCGACAAGCTCCAAAGCTCCTGCTTTTTTGAAAATATCGATGAATTTGTCGAAGTGGGTGTAATCAAAGGTGTATTTGCCCGACGTCTCACTGAACTCAATAAGCTCCAATATGGGAACTTTTATCGTGTTTGTGTGGCACTCACCAAGTTTCTGGGCAAGCTCCTCGACCATTGCCCAATACTCCTGTGAGTAGCGTTTTACGGAGTGACCTCCGTTAAAGGTAGTCATAGTGGCGTTGGAAATACTGAACCAATTGCTCACCATCAACGGATGCTTTTCGAGCGTAACAGGATAGACCTTAACGGCAACAGACTTCTTCATCGAGAATGGAGCATCTCCGGCCACACCCGACAGTGTTACGGTAGCTTTGTATGTTCCCGCTTTTGTCTTTTCGGGTATGGGCAAGGTAATCCACATAGGTTGAGCCTGATCGCGGCCAACCGACCAATTCTGAACCTCTCGAATAGGGTCGGGATAGTAGTTGGATAGTGGTACGACAGCATCGTGTGCAGGTTTTGCCATCAGATTCGATGCCTTTACATAATCAACAAAACCTACTCTTGATGCGACTAATTCGTCACCCTTGTCGTTGCAAAAAGGGGTTACCGTAAATTGAAGGTCTTTTAAAGGAAGTGCACTTCTTACGGCAAATTGGAATGTTGCATACTCTCCTCTTGCTACGGCTGCCGGCTCTGTGAAACTTGGGAAAAAGTTTGACTCCTTAAAAATTTTTTTCAGTGGGTCAACGCGCTCGAATGTTATAAAATACTCGACACTTTGAGCAGATAACTGCTGCACAAACGACATAGCTGCCAGGAATAGCAAGAAAATCTTTTTCATCATCAACTTTTATTTAGGTTTATTTATGTTTTACTATTCAGTTAAATTGATTGAGGCATGTATAAAAATGATGCCTTGTGCAAAAATAGTAAAATTTTTACTACCTTTGTACAAAAGATGCAAAATTTGTATGAAGGAACTGTTCCCAATAGATTTGGTATATATGTGGGTTGATGGCAACGACCCGGAGTGGCAGAAGAAGCGAAATTCCTATGTCGGTGGCAGTCGCAACCAATCGCAGGAGGTTGTAGGAGATGCCCGTTGGCGTAATATCGACGAGTTGCGTTATTCGTTGCGCTCGGTTGAGATGTATGCTCCATGGATTAACCACATCTACATCGTTACCGATGAACAAACTCCCGAATGGCTCAATACCGACCACCCTAAAATCTCGATTGTAGATCACAAGTCGATTCTGCCGGCAGAGGCCATACCCGTATTTAGCAGCACCACTATCGAGAGTTGCATCTACCGCATACCGGGCCTAAGCGAACACTTTATACTCGGCAACGACGACACGATGTTCACAAAGCCGACCACTCGCGAGTTGTTCTTCCTTGACAATGGCACACCGATAGTACGCCTTGGACGATTTAATCGCCAAAAGGCGTTGCGTCGTGGTAATTACCATGGTCTGATTCGCCACATGCAGGATTTGATATACGAGGATTTTGGCAAAAAGATATATCTCGCTCCGCATCATAATTTCGATGCCTACCTGCGTTCCGACTACGACTATTGCGTCAATAATCTCCATGCCGAAGCGTGGAACGCAACCTCTCATCGCCGTTTCCGCGACAATGGAGATATGCATCGCTCATTCGTGAGCTATTACATGATTGCTTCTGGGCATGCCATACTGCGAAAGGTGGGACGATACAACAATATCAAAGGTGTTTTCAACCACATAAAGGCCGCGCTGACAAATCGCTTTGCCAACGATTCGCACTGTATTCACATGTACTACAAAAATTATCAGGAGAAGTTTCAAAAGTACAATCCGATAATGATTTGTACCAATGACTCTGAGCGTGCTACCGCAGAAGATGGCCCGCGTATGGTGAAATTCCTTGAAGGGCTATTTCCCAACAAAAGCTCCTTTGAAAAGTAGTTTTAGAGCGTTAAAACCTCGGTTTTGGCACGTGTATAGCCAATCAAATCGGCAGGTGATAGGCGCAATTGCAGGCCTCGTTGGCCAGCGCTGATATAGATATAATCGAACGCCAAACAAGACTCATCGATAAAGGTCGGAAAAGGTTTTTTCATTCCGATAGGTGTACAACCGCCACGAATATAACCCGTCGTCGGCAACAGCTCTTTCATCGGTATGAGATCACATTTCTTATTGCCCGACACCTTTGCCGCCAGCTTCAAATCGACCTCTTTGTCGCCCTGAATAACACATACAAAGTGGCCGTTGCGGTCCCCTCTCAGCACAAGAGTTTTGAATACTCGCTCGATGGGTTCGCCCAACGACTCGGCAACATGAGTTGCTGCCAAATCATTTTCGTCAACATCGTATGGTATCAACTCGTAAGAGATCTTTGCCTTGTCCAGCAGGCGTGCCGCATTGGTCTTATTTATATTCTGTTTTGCCATATTTTTCGGGACGTGTAGCTTTTACCGCTGACTCTTTGATTAACAAAAGCCTAAACACATTATTGTAGCACAAAGGTAGTAAAATTTGGTCGTTTCACATAAAAAAGATAACTTTGTATGGAAATTACAACTAAACACTAATTAATTAATATGAAAAGAAACTTGCTATTTATGATTGCCGCACTGCTGATATTCTCGGCTACGGCACAAACAACCGACGCTGAGAAATTAGCCGGAGCTCCACGTCAAGAGTTAAAACTTCCGAAAGGAGCCCAGGGCTACACCCTGCTACGAGCCAATATCCTCGACTCGTATCAAACGATTTCGGTCATTAGCTACTCTCCAAAACACTTTACCACCACCATTGCACAACCCGAAAAGCTCACCCGACTCTCGGCCACAGCCAAAGCACACGATGCCGAGTTCGGTGTTAATGCTGGATTTTGGGACGTGCGAGTGGACCTTCCTTCAACATTCCTTAAACTCGACGGTAAGCAGATATCGGTTACTGCCGATTTCGAAAAGGAGCGTGTTGACGGAGTTGTATGCGTTGGCAAGAAAAAGGTTCTTCTCGACTATTGCAAAGCCGGCTCAGAGAAGGCTTATGCCAAGAAATATGATAACATCTTGGCTGCCGGTCCTGTTCTTATCGACAACGGCAAGAGTATTGACCACGATGCTTACACCAAGGGCATGGTTGATAACGCCGGAGGTAAACCGGTAGGTGCATTCTACACCTACACACAGCGCCACCCACGCACCGCTATCGGAACCGACAAGAAGGGCAACGTATATCTAATCGTCGTAGATGGTCGCTCGGAGGGTAACGCCGAAGGTGTAACTATTGCCGAATTGACAAAAGTATGTGAGTGGCTCGGCATGCGCGACGCCATCAATCTTGATGGTGGTGGTTCGTCATCTATGTGGACAGCAAATGAGGGAACAGTCAGCTACCCTTGTCGCAACAAGAAATTTGACCACGCTGGCGAGCGTCGAGTATCGAGTTGCCTTGTAGTAAAGAGCAAGAAAAAGTAGTAATATATGAAGCGATTTGCAGGGTTATTATCCCTTCTGCTGATAACGTTCTCTGTCTTTGCACAGAGCGCCGACTCTGTGGCATTGGTATCCGCAAAACATCGCTCGCTACGACTGAAAAAAGCCGATGGTTATAGAGTCTCCGCTACACTTTTCGGTGTACCCCAGACCATCTCTGTCATAAAATTCTCTCCGAGAGATTTTTCGATGGCAGTAATTCAACCGGAAGTACTTAAAAAGACCAGCGAGATTGGCGAGGAGGCGTCGGCACAATTTGCCATTAACGCCTGCTATTGGGCTGTAAAAACCGGAGTACCTGTTACCTTTGTAAAAAGCAATGGCTCAATCCTCTCGACCACATACCCTTCGATGTTGCCACGAGTAAACGGCCTGCTCTTTATGTATGAGAACGGCATCGAGATTGTGCAAACAGAGGACCTTCCGGACTACAACTCTCTCGCAGACAAATGCAATGGTTGTGACAATATTATAGCCTGTGGCCCGATTCTCATGGACGATGGTAAACAGGTTTCGTATTGTCATATTACCGAGTCAACAGAAGAGAGCATGAAGCGCAAAAAGACCTTCTTCCTGCGTCGTCACCCTCGTAGTGTAGTCGGACGTGATGCCGAGGGCAACATCTATCTTGTGGTTGTAGATGGCCGTACCAAAGGTGTTGCCGAAGGTATGTCTATTGCCGAACTCTCACAGCTATGCTCATGGCTCGGAATGGACGAGGCGATGAATCTTGATGGCGGAGGCTCGTCAACATTATGGAGTTACAAATATGGTGTTATAAACCACCCTTGCGACAACAGAACATTCGATCACGAAGGGGAACGACGAGTGTCGAGCAGCCTTGTCGTAAAACGCAAATAGTGCTATTCACGATAGAAACAGAAAGCGGGTGTCCACAAATCGGAACACCCGCTTTTTGCTTGGAGTGAGATAGCCCCCCTATACGATATAATTGATAGTCTATTTATTCTTTACACTACGATAAGCATCGATAGCTCGCTGCACCTCGCCATGAACCAATAACAACTGTTTCGCCTCGTCGTATGGCAACCCCAACTCATCAACCAACATACGGGTACCTCTATCCACCAATTTTTGGTTTGTTAGCTGCATATTTACCATCTTATTGCCACGCACACGACCAAGACCTATCATGATGGAGGTAGTGATCATGTTGCAAATCAACTTCTGGCTTGTACCCGACTTCATTCGCGACGAGCCGGTAACAAACTCCGGACCGACAACGGGCGTAATCGGAATCTCGGCAACTTCGGTTATCGGCGAACCGGGGTTTGAAGTAATGCAAGCGGTCAAAAGTCCTCGTTTGCGAGCCTCCTTGATAGCACCGATAACATAAGGCGTTGTTCCCGATGCAGCAACTCCCACGAGCGTATCCTTGTCGGTTACGTTGTGTGCTTCAAGGTCTTTCCAGCCTTGCACTGCATCATCTTCTGCACCCTCGACAGCGCGACGAATCGCTCCGTCACCACCTGCGATAATACCTACAACTAGCGAGTGAGGCATACCATAGGTAGGGGGTATCTCCGATGCATCGACGATACCTACACGACCACTTGTTCCCGAACCCATGTAGAACAATCTACCACCCTGCTTCATGCGCTCGGTAGCACCTACAACGAGTTTCTCGATGGCAGGAATAACCTCCTCAACCGCATCTGCAACCTTGTGATCCTCTCGGTTGATGCAGGTCAATATTTCGAGCGGCGACATCTTTTCGAGGTCGTTGTATAACGATGGCTGCTCGGTAATCTTCACATAACTCATAATATCTATTTTTTTGAATGATACTCAACAAGCAGTTCCATTGGCGAAGCAACAATAACACCCATGCTAACACCCTCTTCGGCAAGCACTTCGCTCAAAATATCGTTAAAAACCGAAGCTATCGAGCCGACAAAATTCACAGGATAGAGCTCTGTACGATACTGGCACACATTGCGCACCACGAAATGACGCAGGTTCTCCTTTACGAAATTGCGGATATACGGCTCGCAAATATGCTTCGACAAGAATGGCGCAAACGAACCAAAATAGCGATTTGCCGCAGGTTGATGGTATGCTCTTTCCAACGCCTCAGCCTGCGTTACGCCATACTCTTCGGCAAAAGCCTTCATCAGATGTTCGGGCATCACTCCCTTCAAGAAGTCCGACAGAAGAAGTCGGCCCATAACCGTTCCGCTACCCTCATCGCCGAGCAGATAACCGAGAGCAGGCACCTGCTTGGTACGCAGACCTCCTTCGTGCTGTGCTGACGCAGAGCCCGTACCCATAATACAGACTATGCCATTACCATCGGGACAACAAGCATTTGCTGCTCCATCGAGATCGGTACCCACATAAATCTCTGCCGAAGGTACTATCTCGGCAAGCAACGACTTTACCTTTTCGACTGTCGAAAAGACACAACCGGAGCCATAAAACCATATATTGGTTATCTCATATTTCGATGCAACAGGTGCAAAATGAGTATGAAGCATCTCTCGAATCTTATCTATTGATACTGCAAAAGGGTTGATACCCTCTGTCTTGAAGCGCTCGACTATCTTACCACACTCCACAAATGCCCAATCGCACTTTGTTGAGCCACCATCTGCTATTACAATCATTTCTCTCCGGTTTCTATATTAACAAAGTCTATCTTTTCTCCGTTTCCAAGAGTCGCTCCACCGCCTCCTTGCCCTCATCACCAAGCGTTATGGTATAGTCATTTACAAAGAGTGCAATGTGTTTATCTATCACGTCGTCCTCCAACTCTTGGGCGTGCTGTTTTACAAAATAGCGCGACAAAAGTGGATTTTCGAGAGCAAAACGAACACTTTTTGAAAGCAGGTTATCGAATTTCGATATTGTATTTTCGTCGATTTCTCGTTTAACGATAATAGCTCCAAGCGGTAAAGGCAAACTTGTTTCCTGTTCCCACAACTTTCCAAGGTCGGCAACCAGCTCTAAATTTCGACGCTCATAGACAAAACGACCCTCGTGAATAAGCACTCCGGCATCTACATCTCCTCGCTCAACGGCCTCGGCAATTTCGGAAAAGAGCATCTGTCGCACCTCCTTTATCTCCGGGAAGTAACGACGCAACAAAGCGTTTGCTGTGGTGTTCAAGCCGGGTGCTGCAACAATGCCAATTGCTCCCGTTTCGCCTTTGCGCCTTACAAGGAGCTGTCCGTTGCCACGACCAAGTGCCGAGCCACTATCTAACAAAGCATATCGCTCCGCCACAAGCGGATATACCGCATAACTAATCTTCGATATATCAGGTTCTCCACGCAAAACACCCTCGTTCAGCTCCTCGATATCATGATACTCCACATCGAGATCAAAGTCGTGATCGATGCGACGATTTATCAACGCATCGAAAGCGAAGGTGTCATTCGGACATGGCGAAATATGAAGCGAAAGTTTTTTCATTACAAATTCTCCAAATCGAGGTTTGCGATAGTTTCAGCAAGGTTTTCGAGTGCAAGCTCGATATTCCACTCCCCTCTTTCCTCGCCGACATAGTTCGATATGGCGCGAATCTCTCCGCAACGCACACCTTCGGCTTCGGCAAGGGCAAACAATGCAGCGCCCTCCATATTTTCAATCTCGGCACCATTTGCCGACTGCGAACAATGCGACACGGTATTACTACGCACCATTGGCAGCCCCTCGACCATTATCGAAGCGAAATAGGAACGGTCATAACCCGTCGAGAGGTAGGCAAATCGCTCCTCCGTAACGGCTACGACATCGCCTTTTTTGAGGTTGTGGTCGTACGCCCCCGCAATACCGCAAAGCAACAACGGCTCTCGCTCGGTGCGGAGTATGCGTGCAACCTCGGTAGCCGTTTCGACGGCTCCGATACCACAAATGCGGATATCAAGGTCAGGGCGCAAGGCTTTAAGCTTTGCCGATTCGAGTTCGGTAGGGAAGAGAAAAATCATACTATTTACCAACTACTGCTTCGAGCTCCTCAACTGATGAAGGGATATGCTTGTCGCCGATAACGCGACCACCCTCGGCTGTTACGACAATATCGTCCTCGATGCGAATACCGCCAAAGTCGCGATACTCGTCGAGAAGATCGTAATTTACGATGCCCTTATACAAACCCTCAGCCTTCGATTTATCAATCAAGGCAGGGATAAAGTAGATACCCGGCTCGTTGCTCATAACGGTGCCCTCGTGCAACTTCCAAGCGGCACGATAGACGCAGGTTCCCGATGCGATAGCGCGCTCCTTAATCTCCGAGAAGTCGTAGCTACGCTCGCCCATAGCCTCGCAATCGTGAACGTCCATGCCGAGTCCGTGCGAGAGTCCGTGAGGCATAAAGAGGTACATAGCACCCGCCTCGACAGCATCCTCTGCCGACGATTTGATCAACCCCACATCGTGCAAGCCCTCGGCCAACGAGAGAAGTGCCTTCTTGTGCACCTCCTCCATGTACATTGCTCCGGTCTTCATATTCTTTGGAGCCTCATCGTGTGCACGGAGTACGATTTCGTAGATATCCTTCTGCTTCTGGGTGAATTTACCCGATACAGGGTAGGTACGAGTATGGTCTGAGCAGTAGTTTTCGAGCGACTCGGCGCCGCCATCAACCAAGAGAAGGCGACCATTCTCCAACACACCGTCGCTATTGAGGTTGTGGAGAGTCTCACCATGCTGCGATACGATACTTGGGAACGATACACCCAAGCCCTGCGACTTGGCGATGCCCTCCATAGCGCCCGCAATCTCGCGCTCGACAACGCCCGCCTTACACATCTTCATCGCGGTGGTATGCATAGCATAACCGAGTTGGAAAGCTCGCTCCAACGCCTCAATCTCCTCGGCAGACTTCACCTCGCGCATCTCGGCTACGGCAAACATCAAATCAACCGACTTGTGAGGATACAACTCCGCAAGTGGTAAGCCCAAAAGGCGCGCGAGCTCGATTTTGCTCTCGCCACGATATGGTGGAAGGTAGTGAATACGACGATTCTGCTTCATTGCTGCGGCAACCACCCCATCAAGAGCCTTTAATGGCTGGCAATTCGACACGCCAACCTGCGCACCCAACTCCACAAGGCAAGGTTGTGGGCCGGTCCAGATAATATCCTCAACGGTAAAGTCATCGCCAAAGAGCATCGACTCTCCCGACTCGACATCAATCACTGCCATCAACGACGGGATATTCAAGCCAAAGTAGTAGAGGAAAGTCGAGTCCTGACGGAACGAATAGGTGTTGTTCGGATAATTGAACGGTGAGAGTGTATTTCCCGAAATCAAAATCAATCCGTTGCCAATGCGACGAGCCAACTCGGCACGACGCTGCTTGTAAGTCTCTGCGCTAAACATAGTTTTATATTATCTTGTTATTTTATACACAATAGTTTTTTATCGTAATACCTCCTTGTAGAGCTTGTCGCCACGGCGAACAACCTCAACGGTTTTAATCGAGCAGACATCGCCCTGCTTAATGCCTGCGACAACTTTGTTGTCGAGGACAATACCCTCGGCCTTCTGCTCCACTACGCCCGTAGTTTCGCCCATAATCAAAATATCGTCACCCTCGGCCAAAGTCGAAGCCTCAACGGTAATCTCTGCCACGCCAATATTCTTGAAGTAGTTGGTAATCTTACCTACATACTCCTTGCGATGGGTTGCTGACGAGCCGTATGCATTAGTATGCTCTACAACGAGCTTATTCGCGTAGTATCCGCCCCAGAAGCCGCGATTGAAGACACGCAGCAATCCCTCCTTCAACGCCTCTGCATTCTCGCGAGTGTATTCGCCGGCCTCAATCAATCGCAGAGCCTTGTCGTAGGCCTCAACCACGCGCTTTACATACTCGCCACCGCGGGCACGTCCCTCAATCTTCAACACACGCACTCCCGCGTTGATAAATTGGTCGAGGAAATCGATGGTACAAAGGTCCTTTGGAGAGAGGATATAGCGTCCGTCGATGTCGAGCATTTCGCCCGTATCCTTATCCTGAATGGTATATTTTCTGCGGCAAATCTGACGACACGCACCTCGATTTGCCGAGCAGTTTGTTTCGTGCTGGCTGAGGTAGCACTTGCCCGAAATCGACATACACAATGCACCGTGAGCGAACATCTCTATCTCGACCAACTCGCCCTTCGGACCGCGAATATCCTGCTCGACGATAGCACGATGCACCTCGGCAATCTGCTCCAACGACACCTCACGAGCCAAGACTACCACATCTGCCCACTGCGAAAAGAATTTTACCGCCTCCGAATTGGATATATTGCACTGTGTTGAAATATGTACCTCGACACCTACATGGTAGGCGTAGGTGATAACCGCCAAGTCCGATGCTATAATTGCATCAACACCCACCGCCTTTGCCTTATCGACAACCTCATGCATTGCCTGCATCTCATCATCATAGATGATGGTATTTACCGTAAGGTAGGTCTTTACTCCTGCCTTATGCGCAATTTCGACAATCTGCTCCAAATCGGTTTCCGAAAAATTGGCTGCCGAAGCAGAGCGCATATTCAATCGTCCTATACCGAAATAGACCGAGTTTGCCCCGGCATTTATAGCTGCGTGCAAAGACTCGTAGCAGCCCACGGGCGCCATAATCTCTATGTCTGTTCGTTTTATCATATTCTTTTTTAGGGTTTATCGTCTGTATTAGAAATAGTATCCAAAACTAAAATATAGATTTACGCTACGAGAGATGTTCGATGTGCTGACATCAAAGTTCAGCGGACCAACCTTCGTATCAATCGAATATCTAAGTCCCGCACCCCACCAATTCGATGCGTTGTAGTCGTAGAGTCCTTCCCACAACAAAGTATCTCTCTGTTTGAAGAAGTTCTTAATATCCACACTCGAGCGACCATAGTTGAACATAGCGGCCAAGTAGTGGCTCTTGTGAACACGAACTCTTACGTCGGCACGAGCTATCGCCAAATTGTTGAAGGCAAAAGATATTTTGTTCAAACCAATGAATGGAAGCTGGTGGTCGATATATCGGCCCATTTCGGCACCACCCAAGATGTTGTTCAGGTGAGGGTAGCTCGGTACCGGACCATTGAACATCGGGTTCCAGCCCTCTGTCCAACCATTTGTGGCACCCCTACCGAAGAGGAAACTTCCGTATAATTGAGGTATAACAACAAGCCTATCCTTGATGATAGGTATGTAGCTCTCAAAGCCGAACACAACAGAGCCCAATTGCAGAGCCCTGATACCCTTTTTATCGAAGATAGCATCTTTCCAGGTGAAATCAATGCGTCCCTTTACTCCCTTTGTCGGGAAGTTGTTTTTGTTGAGGTTGTCAAACTTAAAGTAGGCAAACGCACCGAGGGTATTCACCGACTTATGATCTATGTTCTGTGTATCGTAGAGCGAATACATAACCTTTCGAGGCGTTTGAAATTCAGCCTCGATTCCACCACCCATGCTGATTGTACGCGAATAGTTTTCCGAGAGGTAGAGCTTGAACTTGTGTTGCAAGAACTTCGTGTTCATCTCAAGCACGTCCATATCGTAAACATCGAGCTCGGAATTTCTGAATGTATAACCCAAGTTGATTTTCGGGTAGAGCATATGACCATACGAGAGGTTGAGGTTGAGCCACTGATTACCTCCCAACTTGGCGTCCAAATTGGCCTTAAAACCACTCATGCGGTTGTCATTTATTCCCAAACGCAAAAGCAACGAGAGCCAATCCTGTGTATCGAATCTGAGTCCGAGACCGAAACTGTGAGCCGGCTTCTCCACGAATTTGAATCGAAGAATATAGCTGCCCGGAGTTGACGGGTCGTCATGGAGTGTATAAGTGATGCTGTCGTAGCTTCCGGTACCGTAATAGATAGATACCACCTCATCTATATCCTCCTTGCTGACCTCCTCGCCAATACGATCCTTGCTGGCACGACGCATCCATCGCTCGATATCCTTGCTGACACCAAGAAGCTCCATCTTGGATATTTTAACTCGGTTTTGGAGAATGTTAATCGCCTTTCTTTTGTCCAAAGAACCCGATACCGAATTATCGGCCTCGCTATCGAGTCTCTCTTTGAGAGCAACAAAACGCTCTTCCTGTGCCAATGCAGCCTCATATCCGCTTTGGGTTACTCGGGCAACACTCTCGGCATTGAAACTCAACATTCCGACACCTTTGAGATCAGGACTTATAAAGATGTCGCACTGCTCGTGGTATTTGCCTCTATCTTTGTCGGTCATAATCTCCTTCAACTGCTTGACCTGAGATAGAATAGAGGAGAGGTTGTCGGGGTTCTCCTCCAATCCCGGCGACATACTCACACCGATAATGTAGTCGGCTCCCATGGCTCGACACTGCTCTACGGGGAAATTGCTAACCAATCCTCCATCGACATAGAGCGACGTACCTATCTTGATAGGGTCGAACAAGATAGGGATAGCCATCGAGGCTCTCAACGACTTTGTAAAGACACCTTTGTCCAAGACTTCGGCCTCTCCGTTCATCATATTGGTTGCAATACAGATGAATGGAATGGGCAAATTCTTGAACGATATAGAGTCGGAATAACCCACCGATAACGAGTTGAACAGGTTGATGAGGTTATCTCCCGAAACAATTCCGCTCGGAAGAGAATTTCTGAATGATCTTGATTGCAAATTCTCCTTGTTCTTCGACTTCCAAGAGAACGGAACATCGAGAATGTATCTGTTCTTTTGGGCTTTTTGGTTGAATGATATCTTTTTTCTATCAACCTTGTTGCTTATCAGCTTGTTCCAATCGACACTGCTTATAATGTCGAGAATCTCGCTCGACGAATATCCCATAGCATACATTCCGCCCACAATAGAACCCATGCTCGTACCTGCTATGTAGTCTATCGGTATTCCTGCCTCTTCGAGATATTTGAGTACGCCAATATGAGCGGCACCCTTTGCTCCACCTCCGGAGAGCACGAGGCCCACCTTTGGGCGTGTCTTAACGATGGTAGTGTCGGTTGCAAATGCTGTGTAGGAAGTCAACAACAATGCAACAATCAATATACTTTTCACAAAACCTTTCATAACAAAGAATCTTCATTTATTCTCAATTTAGCTCTTTCTGCCGATGAGGTTTTCGGCATATCGGCGCAACTCCATAGTGCGCTCTTGTGGTACATCGAGATTATCGAGAATGCCGAGAGCTCGTTGGAACCTCTGCACAATCTGCTGCTCAACTCGCGCAGGAACTCCCAACTCCTCGTATAACGCCTTTATTATGGAGATCTTCTCCTCATCGCTCAAATCATTGCGCAAGTGAGTTGTACGCAACAACTCTCTCTGCTCCTCGTTGGCTCGCGAGAATGCCTCGATCATCAAGATTGTCTTTTTGCCTTCGAGGATGTCGCCACCAATCTTTTTACCGAGTCGCTCATCGCCAAAGCTATCCAACAAATCGTCTTGGAGTTGAAATGCCAAGCCCACCTCCAACGCAAAATTATAAAGATTGTGGCAATCGTGCTCGGAGGCTCCCGCAAGAATTGCTCCAATAATGGCCGAGCCGGCCAACAATGCCGCGGTTTTAAGCTCAATCATTCGCATATAATCGACAACAGAAACCTTTTGTTGAGTTTCGAAATCCATGTCGAATTGCTGTCCCTCGCACACCTCTGCCGCCATTTTATTAAACCATTCGAAGATTTTGGAAAGATGCTCCGAATCGGTGCGTTGCAGGTGATTATATGCCAAAATAAGCATTGCGTCACCTGAAAGAATTGCTACATTATCACCCCACTTTGCAGGAACAGACGGACGACCTCGACGCACGTCAGCATTGTCCATAATGTCGTCGTGCAAGAGAGTAAAATTATGAAAAATCTCTACTGCCATCGCCGGCATCAGCGCACGCTCTATATCCTCGGCATACACATTATATGACAACATTAACAACACCGGACGAATACGCTTTCCGCCCTCCTCCAAACCATATTTAATGGGGGCATAAAGGCGTTGCGGTTCCTCGGGAGTCGGCATTTGTGCAATGTGTCGCTCAAAGAGCGAAAGTAGCTCGGTATTTGAGTATAACTTCATCGTAAAAGGGTATAAAATGTTCTCTTTTCTCAAAATCAACTCTCAAAGATACAAAAAAATTTGTATTCTTGGAATTTATACCTAACTTTGAATGATTAATTTGAGGCAAAGAACGAATTATAAACAAAATAGTTTCGAAAATTTAAGTTTTTTATCTTTAATGAAACGAATATTTCTCATATTGGCTCTATTCGGTTGCATCACCTCGGCATCAGCAACAAAGTGGATTGACGCAAAAGATTTAGCAATTCACGGCTATACAAAAAAGAGTGAGCAACACCCCTATTACCGCTTCGATTTCACGCAGTACGAGTTAAGCGACCACCTCGTAAAGCTCGCCGAAAAACCAGCCGGGCTCTACGTCGCATTCAAAACAAACTCATCGAACATCTTTGCATCGTGGAGTATCGTTCCACACAGATTGCGCGACAATATGCCAATCATTATGCAACGCGGTTTGGACCTCTACATAAAGCTCAACGGTGAGTGGCAATATGTCCAGGCCTCTCGTATATCGGCAGATCCGACAATCACCACATACAATAAGCGACTTGTAAAAAATCTACCCGAAGGAGAGAATGAATTTCTGCTCTATCTCCCCGGTTGGTGCGAGGTAAAGAGCCTACAATTAGGCATAGATGATAACGCAACCATCAGCGGTTCGCCGTCTCCGTTCCGTCACAAGGTAATCGTCTATGGATCAAGCATTACTCACGGTGCAGCAGCATCGCGTGCAGGTATGGCATACCCTGCAAGAATGAGCCGTAACCTCGGTATCGAGTTTGTGAACTTCGGTTTCAGCGGTTATTGTCAGATGCAGCCTGTTTTCCTCGATATTTTAAAGTCTTGTGAAGCAGAAGCCTTCCTCTTCGACACATTCTCGAACCCTTCGGCAAAGGTTATCGAAGCTCGCCTGGCGAAGTTTGTCGAGGGAATGGTAAAGGCTCATCCGGGCAAACCTCTTATCTTTATGCAGAGTGCCATTCCTCTCGAAGAGTGCATCGACTCCGGAAAACGAGGAAAGCGCAAGGTGCGTTTCGACACCGCTGCCAACATTATGAAGGATCTTACAAAACAATACAAAGACGTATATTTCTTGGACGTTCCGAGTGTAATAGGCAAAGATGGCTCGGTGGACAACACTCACCCATCAGACCTTGGCTTTGACCGCTTCATAAAGGCGTATCAACCAAAAATTGCCAAGATTCTTAAAAAGTACGGAATCAAATAATTATATCACGATTGTATAATTGTTGTATAATAAATTTCAATGTTTCCCGAAGCATGCCAACTATGCAGATTGGGTTTAACTGAGGAGTATACGGAAACAATATCGGCAAGTGATTTGCAATTTTCGTAAAATATATGTAATTTTGGAGATGCATATAGCCGTTTAGCCGGCATAAATTGGATTATTTTATTGTAAATAAGAGATATAACAACTAACAATTTAACGCTATTAACTATGAAAAAACTTGTTTTCGGTATCGACATCGGTGGTACCAACACCGCATTTGGTCTTGTAGACGAGCAGGGTGAAATCTTTGGCGAATCGGCCATCTCGACAAGATCGTATATGGCATACGACGACTACCCTCGCTACATCGAGGATTTGGCTGCAGCAATGAAGACTTTGCTCAACAGCATCAACTTCAACTACGACTTGGTAGGTATCGGCATCGGCGCACCAAACGGTAACTACTATAAAGGCACCGTCGAGATCCCTTCAAATATGTGGAAATATTCGGAGGAGCAACTCGCCGCCGGAATGAAGGACGAGGATCGACTCTTCAATTTGGCAGAAGACTTGGGCAAGCACTTCATCAATATTCCTGTCTATGTTACCAACGACGCCAACGCAGCAACCATCGGTGAGATGGTCTATGGTGGCGCAAAGGGCATGAAAGATTTCATAATGATTACTCTCGGAACAGGTGTTGGTTCAGGTTTCGTTGCAAATGGCGAGATGATTTACGGACACGATGGTTTTGCGGGTGAGTTCGGCCATGTTATCGTAGAGCGTGGTGGTCGTGACTGCGGTTGTGGTCGCAAGGGCTGTCTCGAAACTTATGCTTCGGCAGGAGGTATCAAGCGTACCGCTTTCGAGTTGATGGCTACAATGAATGATCCTTCGCCGCTTCGCGAGTACTCATTCGACCAGCTCGAAGCTGCTACTCTCTCGCAGTTTGCCGCGAAGGGTGATCCTATCGCAAAGGAGTGTTTCCGTTTGACAGGTCAGAAGTTGGGCTATGCATTGGCTGACGCCGTAACAATCACTTCGCCTGAGGCTATCTTCATCTTCGGAGGTTTAGCAAAGGCCGGCGACTTAATTTTCGACCCGATTAAGTGGTACATGGAGGAGAATATGCTCATCGCTTTCAAAAACAAAGTGAAGGTTCTTCCAAGCGAGTTGCAGAATAAGAATGCTGCCGTTCTCGGTGCTTCGGCATTGGTTTGGCAGGCAAAATAATTTGATTTTTTTAAGAATATGGAGGGGTTATCCACGCCCCTCCTATAAATAATTCCCAAAAACCAACTTATGAAGAAATTCATCATATTTTGTTTTGCCCTTATTTCGTGCGCATGCGCGTATGCGCAAAGGGGCTTGCCTTTAACCCAACAAGATTGGGCTAAGTTCTATCGCTACGAGAAGCTCAACGCCGAAGTTCTTGCTTCGGGTGTTCGTCCCGATGTTGTCTTTATGGGCAACTCAATTACCCAGAATTGGGCGAAGTATCACCCTGACTTCTTCAAGGAGAACAACTTTGTAGGTCGCGGTATCGGTGGTCAGACCACATCGCATATGTTGGTGCGTTTCCGTCGCGACGTTATCGAGTTGAACCCTCGTGCCGTGGTTATTATGGCGGGTATCAATGACATCGCTCTCAACAACGGCAAAATCACTCACGAAAATATCATCAACAACATCAAGTCGATGTGCGAGTTGGCAAAGTTGCACAAGATTAAGGTTATCCTCTGCTCGGTAACCCCTGCTGAGAAATTCCGCTGGCGTCCGAATGTCGATTTTGTGCCGGCTAACGAGATTATCCGCCTCAACAAGATGATTAAGGAGTTCTGCAAGGCCAACAAGATTCCGTATGTGGACTACCACTCACAGCTTGTTGATGCGCAGAATGGCTTGATGGAGAAGTATCAGAAGGATTCGGCTCACCCGAATGCTATCTGCTACACCGAGGTTTTGGAGCCAACCGTGTTGCCTGTTATCAACAAGGTGCTCAAAACCAAGCATAACTACATCGCAACAGTCGATGCAACCAAGAAGTAAAAAATAGCAATGAAGCGCACTATCTGCATATCGGCTCTTGTATTTTCTGCTCTCTCCCTTTCGGCACAACCGAAGTGGGAAAAGTTAGATTTGGGTCCTTATGTAGAGATTCGCCAGCAGGGCGGTCGCACTCTCGGCTACAACCAAAATTCGGGTGTCAAGATTTTGGAGGTTGACGGCTTTGCGTTCAAAGACCTCAAC
>JAZRGH010000002.1:0-115580 GCA_045644085.1 Alistipes sp.
GACCTTGTCGAAGCTCACCGACGAGTCTACCTCGCCTGCAAGACGGTGAACAAAGAGCTTACGACCTTTCTCAGCCTTGAACTGCTGACCTGCAATCTCTACTATTACAAACATTTAACTTAAAATTGTTATGTGTTGAACTATAATTCAGCCCGCAAAGATACAACTAAAATTCAGAATTAAAAATTAAAATTTAAAATTTTTTCTCTTTTTACCTTTTTGGGGCGATTATTCTTACCTGATAAATCCCTTACGACATTGCAATCAACGCCAATATCTGCGCTGTGAAGATTCGCAAAAACATTGTCAGCGGATATACTGTCGCGTATGCTACGGCAGCTCTGTCGTTGGTAGCTACGGTATTGGCATAGGCAAGAGCCGGAGGATCGGTCATTGCTCCCGACATCAATCCCATTACCGTAAAGTAGTCCATCTTCATACCCTTGCGAGCAATGATACCCACGATAATGAGTGGCAATACCGTAATTGCAAAGCCGAAGAGAATCCACCAATAACCTCCGTTGGCAATAGCCTCGACAAAGCCCTCTCCTGCACCCAAACCGACAGCTGCAAGGAAGAGTGAGATACCTATTTCGCGAATCATCATGTTTGCCGAGTTGGTAGTAAAGGTAACCATCTTAAATTTAGGACCATATTTCGCCAACAAGATAGCTACGACAAGCGGACCTCCGGCCAAACCAAGCTTGACAGCTTGTGGAACTCCCGGAATGAAAATCGGAATCGAGCCGAGCAATACTCCGAGGAACATTCCGATAAAGATAGGGAAGAGGTTCGGACGATCAAGTCGCTTTACGGAGTTACCGAGAATTGTCGATACCTGGTCGAGATCGTTGGCACGACCAACAACTACAACCACATCACCCATCTGCAAGCGCAACTCATAAGTCGCAACGAGCTCGATACCGGCACGCACAACACGTGTAATGGTAACATGGTAGTTTTCGCGGATATGCAGATCGCCGATATGTTTTCCGTTAAGTTCAGGCTTAGTTACCACGATGCGACGTTTTTCGAGGTGCGACGATGCCGAGCCCCACTCGGTATCATTCACCTTTACGACATCACCGATAAGCGACTGTACTAATTCCACCTCCTGGCTGCTTACAACGATACGCAGGATATCGTTCTCCTGCAACTCTGTCTGTCCCGATGCTATGCGCTGTTGGTTCTCGTGGTCGAAGATTCGTGCCACGACAAACTGGCTGCGAGTGATACGACTAATCTCCTCGATGGTCTTGCCGAAAATTGCGTGGTTTGTTACTCGAACATCTACACGTACTGTGCGTGGTGCATCGGAACGAGTGGCTTTCGATGCCTCGCGCTCGATCTTTATGCGGAATATCCATCGAATAATCAACATCGAGAGAATGATACCTACAACACCAAGCGGATATGCTACGGCGTAGGCAGTAGCCATGGTTGAGGCCTGAGCACTGTCCACAACGCTCTGCGCAGCGCCCAATCCAGGAGTATTTGTTACAGCACCCGACAATACGCCGACCATTGTGGCGAGCGACTCGCCCGTAACAATGTGAATACCATAGCAGATTACGCAACCAATAAGAATGATGAGCATGGCCAACATATTCAACTTGATACCTCCGTCACGCAACGATGATATAAAGCTTGGTCCCACCTGAATACCAATCGAATAGACAAAGAGTATCAGACCAAACTCCTTGATAAAGTGGCATATTTCGGGGTTAATTGTCAAGCCGAAATGCGATAATACGATACCGACAAACAACACCCATGTTACGCCCAACGATACCGAGCCGAACTTGATACGGTTCATTAATAAACCGATGGCGATAGTCAATGCAAGCACTATCACTGCCGTAGCGATACCGTTGCCCGTAAAAAGATTAACTAACCAATCCATATTTATAACTCTAAAAACCTAACTTTCGAAATCAGAAACCGCCCTCGGATAACTCCAAAGGCGGTGCAAAGATACAAATAATAGAAATATGTTATTCTCTCTTGTCTGAAAAATTGCGTTTTTTTGTAATAATGAAAATTAATTTGTAACTTTGAAAAATTAAGTATTTGTAATTTTTTATTCTAAACAGATTGCGTTATGAGAAAGAAAAAAAATGTATTGTTGTGATGCATTAAAAGTTGCCTCTTTAATTCGAGCTGTTGGTGAAGATGTTAATGCTATTTATGGGGAGCAGACTTCGGCTAATACCTCTTCATTAGCCAATACATATGAAAATTTAGGCATGACATTTACTAAATATGGAAACGAAGATAGCATTAAACGGGTAACAAGAGAAGAGATAATGGATATGATTATTCTTAAAAATTGTCCTGTCAATGTGCGAGCTGATAGCAACATAACAAGAGGTGATAAGGTTGGTCACTCTTTTATTATTGATGGGTGGCTAAGATTAGAGTATAGCTTGTTGCAGTATAAAGCCATTGATGTATCGGTTGGAGAAACAATATTGCAAGAAGATAATGTTCAACGCAATTTTGATTTAGCCCATATCAATTTTGGCTGGAATGGTTGGTATGATGGCTACTATTTACCAGATGCTTTTGATTTAACTCAAAATAAATATGAAGAGTATGCTGAGGAAAATGATAATAGTGGAATAGCTCAATATGTTTATGATATGAATGTAAAATATCTAATTTACGACTTACGATAAAAGTGGAAATTGTCAGGATAATGTTAATATTAATGTAACGATTGTAATTATGAAAACTAAAATAGTAATTGCGTTGATCGCAATGTTGTCAATAGTTGCGTGTGATGATAATAATCATTTAAGAAATAGTTTGTATGATATTACTATTGATAATTTAATGGTAAAGTGTCGGAATTTCGAAACGGAATCTCTACTACAAGGTCTGCCGGGTGAGTGGGATTTGGACTCTTACGTAGTGTATGATGATACTTGGCAAACAATCACTAGCCCATTATTTGTTATGGGTGATATGATATGTGAGGGTTTGAGCGTCACGACATACATTTTTAATGTTGATGGCACTGCATCGTATAGTTATATTTCGAGTTATCCTCCATTTGAGCAGATAGTACAAGAATTTACTTGGAGCTACGATGCCGATAATAATGAACTTATAATGAGCGGAGAGGACTATAATGCCCAATATACGGTATCAGGGTTTAATGGAGAATATCTTGTGTTAGATTATTATGATTCCATTAATAAACATAATGCCCGCAAGATATATAAGCGAAAAGGGTAGAAGTCCCTTAAAGGATATCTCTAATGAGGCTATTCGGGGTCAGCCTTGCCCATAAAATTCATAAAAAGAGGAGGCTGTCTAACAAGTCTTAAAAAATAAAATTACCCTCGCCAGATGTCCTTCTGACGGGGGTAAAATTATAAAAATTGGACTCGACGGACAGCCTCATTTTATTCTATTTTGTTTTGTTTATCGTGTGCAGGATATTGCCGTTTCGGTCTATCATATAGAGCGAAAGTCGCTTTTCGTTAGCCGATATGACCGAGAATCCCGTCTCCGGGCTACAAAATTTAGTACGTTTGGTAACCTTTACACTGCGGCTCAATGCTGCCGACGAATTTACGACATAGTCGATATCGCTACTCTTGCTACGCAGATGCTGGAAGTTGTGAATGTGTCCGCAAATATACATTGCTACATTGTTGTATTTGCGAAGGGTACTATTCAATGCCTTCTTGATGTCATCTCTTTCGCTTTTTGACTTTTTGGTATCGGCATATACGGGGTGGTGTCCGGCAACTATTACCCAATCCTCGTTTGCCTTACTTAATACCGATTTCAACCACTCCAACTGTTGCTCGCTATCCTGTGCACCGGCATCAGGGTATTTCTTGTTCTCTTGATATTTCTTTATCAGAGGGGTGGTGTCAAGTACTACCAGACGAATGGTCGTACCTTTTGCCTTTAATACTTTGGTGTAGTATCTTTCGGGCATATTCCAACGACTGCTGACCTTCGAATAATCTATAACGGCCTGCGTGTTGCCTTGGTATTCGTGATTTCCGAGTGCAGGATACCAATCAATCATCAACTTGGGGTGAGTATAGATATCCTCGTAGTTCTGCTTCCAGTCCGAATCGGTTACGCTCTTTACACCGTTGCCATGATGATTATCGCCTGTGGTTAATATGCATATTGGCTTGATTTTCTTCGCCATATTACCCATCAACTCGGCAAAGAGTTGTTGGTCATAGCAACCCTCGCGACCAAAGTCGCTTGCAACAAAGAGGTTGACATCACTCTTCATCTTGCGCCATGCATTCGGGTTGTGAGCAAATGCTCCCGACGCAACAACAATGGTGGCAATTACGGATAAAAGAAATCTCTTCATATTTTATTATAAGTCAATGGCTGAGCCTGTTATTTTATGCCGTATTTTTTCAGGATCTTTGCGATTTTAGGCTGGTATGCCTCTACAAAACGGTAAAATCCGAGATCGTTAGGGTGAGAGTTGTCGATGGAACCATCTTCACCCAATACGTTGGTTACATTGAGGAAATAGACATCTTTATACTTCGCCTCCAAGGCCTTCATCATGCTGCAAACGGTTTCGATATGCTTCATTCTAGTATTGTAGGCTTTTGTGTCGAAAGGATATGCGCGATAGATAGGCGATTGCAAGAAGATAAGAGGTTTGCCGGGGTGAGCCTTCACCAATTCATCAACAAAGTCATTAAGACGCTCCTTAACTTGTGTTGTGGTCGGATTGGAGAATGCGTCGAATACGAATGCATCAGCCTCGCATGTCTTCAAGAATTCGAGGAACTGAGGTTGCATCTTACATTGGCCACTGAAACCAAAGTTTATGAAGTCTATACCGAGGTTTCGGCTCATGATTGCGGTATAGGTTCTGCCTGGGCGCGAAGCCGAAGCTCCGTGTGTGATGCTTGATCCATGAACAACTACCTTATGCTTGAATGGTTTTGGCAATCCCTTAATATAAGCATCCTGATCAATGCCAATCTCCAACTTGGTCAATGTGCACCAGCATGGGAGGTAGAGCAGACACTCTTTGTCGCCCTCTGGCATATTCTGTATAAGGGTTTTTGTGCGTGAGTTCTTCTCGGGAAGGGTTGACACACGACCTACCGATGCAAACTTCCACTCTCCATCAACCTTGATGTAGAGGTCAAGACCATGTTGGAGGATACCGGTCATATTGTCGCCCATGCGATGAGGCACATTCTCCCACGACGCCGAAATCTTGGAAGAGTTGGTCTTGAATACAACATACAATCCGGCAGATTTCTTCGAGTGGCTGATGATGGTTTTGTTGAAACCTTCATAAGGTGTATGGTCGAAGCGATAGTATGGGCTTTTGTCGGTCTGTTTTGTATAGCCGTGAATACCCAACTCTGTGGCATCTATAAATTTGAGTTTCTGAGCAGTTGCCGAAATAGATAATGCTACGCAAGCAATCAAGAGGGGAAAAATTCGTTTCATTTTATAAGATTTTTTTAAGTTTATAGTTACTGTTATTTTAGCTAATGGCCAATAGCTAATATTTAATCACGCCTGAACCAATTAGTCGCTCGCCATCGTACCAAGCGGCAAATTGTCCGCCTGCGATGCCTCGTTGTGGCTGGTCGAAGAGTATATAAAGTGCATCTTCGTGCTGAATGAGTGTTGCATCTTCGAGAGGCTGACGATAGCGAATACGCACCTTTAAGCGACGTTCTTCGCCCATTTTCAGGGCTTCGCACGGTTCTACCCAGTGAACCTCGGTATTATCTATGCGCAACGCCTTGCGGTAGAGTCCGGGGTGGCTGTCGCCCTCGCCTACATATATGGTGTTTGTCTCGACATCGGTACCTATAATAAATAACGACTCTTTACGGCCACCAATTCCCAATCCCTTGCGTTGGCCTATGGTGTAGAAGTGTGCTCCGTTGTGCTCGCCAATCTTCTTGCCGTCGCGTACCGTATAACGATACGGCTCGGCAAGTTGCTCCAAGGCGGTCTGCTCTTCGCATTCGGCATATCTGCGCCACGAAGGAAGTATCTCATGAATGTTACCCTTCTTGGCTGCGAGTTGCTGTTGCAGGAATACCGGCAAATCGACCTTGCCTACGAAACAAATGCCTTGCGAGTCCTTGCGCTTGGCAGTTGCCAACTTCTGCTCTTCGGCGATACGTCGAACCTCAGGTTTGAGAAGGTGCCCAATAGGGAACATCGCATATTTGAGTTGTTCCTGCGAGAGCTGACAGAGGAAATAGCTTTGGTCTTTGTTTGGGTCGCTGCCCGCTAATAGCGAATAGACTTTCTCGCCATTGACAACGCGCTCCTCTTTACGGCAGTAGTGTCCCGTAGCCACTGCTTCGGCACCGAGTTTGAGAGCCTCTTTCAAGAAGACGTCGAACTTGATTTCGCGGTTGCATAATACATCAGGGTTTGGAGTGCGCCCCTTCTCATACTCCGAAAACATATAATCGACCACTCTTTTTCGGTACTCTGCCGACAAATCTACATAGTGGAATGCGATGTCCAGACGCTTGGCTACCAACTCGGCAAAAACTTGGTCATCATGCCATGAACATTCCCCTTCGAGTTTGCCTGTCGTGTCGTGCCAATTGCGCATAAACAGGCCGATAACTTCATGCCCCTGCTCTTTGAGCAAGTATGCTGCCACCGACGAATCGACTCCTCCTGAAAGACCTACTACTACTCTCATAAGAAAACTATATCTTCACAAAGGTACAACATTTAATTGAAAAATTTTGATTTTTCGGGCAAATTACAATATTTTTGTAATGATATTCGTTTTGAAGGGCGAAACTAAAACACAAATTATGAGAAAAAACACTTTCGTATTGGTAGCGGTATGCTTCGCTTCGGCACTACTCGGTGCAGGCGTAGCATCTTATGCGGTTGTTCGTAATACTCAGACTGCGACAACCATAGAGTATGTAAATCGTGATGGCGATACTGTTCCAGTCGCAAAGACGCAGTTTGTGAATTTGGGGCAACAAAGTTCCTATCCTGATTTAACCTACGCAGCCGAAACAGCTGTTAAGGCGGTGGTGAATATTGAGGCTATTTCGGAGATTGAGGTGCGTCAGCAGAGCATGATGCCTTATAACCCGTTCTTTGAGTTCTTCGGCTTCCCACAACCTCAGCAAGGTGGCGGCCAACCGCAAAAGCGTGAGCAGAAGTCTGGCGGTTCGGGTGTGATAATCTCGACTGACGGATATATTGTAACCAACAATCACGTTGTAGATGGTGCAACAAAATTGCGTGTAAAGTTGAATGATGGTCGCGTGTTCGATGCAAAGATCGTCGGCAAGGACCCTACCACCGATATCGCTCTCATCAAGGTCGAGGCGACAGAGTTGCCGATTATTAAATTTGGCTCGTCAGATGATTTGCGACTTGGCGAGTGGGTGTTGGCTATTGGTTCGCCATTCGACCTCCAATCGACCATTACCGCAGGTATTGTCAGCGCAAAGGCTCGTCAGCTTGACGTTATTCCTAACGAATTCCGTATCGAGTCGTTTATCCAGACCGATGCTGCGGTAAATCCGGGTAACTCGGGTGGCGCTTTGGTTAATACGCGAGGTGAGTTGGTAGGTATTAATACCGTAATCAAATCTTCAACAGGAAGCTATATCGGATATTCGTTTGCGGTGCCGGAAAGCATTGTGCGTAAGGTGGTTAATGACTTGCGCGAGTATGGTATTGTGCAGCGTGCTTTGCTCGGAATATCGTATCGCTATATCGACCAGGACTTCATCGATCAGTTGGGTAAAGAGACCGGCATCAAGGAGGTTGGTGGCGTATATGTGGCAGGTGTTTCGGAGGGTGGATCTGCATCGGAGGCAGGACTTCGCAAGGGCGATGTCATCACCGAGATTGACGGTGTGAAAATTGTTGCTCCGACAACCCTTACCGAGCAGATTGGCAAGCATCGTCCTAACGATAAAATATCGTTGGTTGTAAAAAGAGGCGATAAAGTGAAACATTTTGAGGTTGTTCTTCGTAATAAAGCAGGTAAAGCCGAGTTACTCACCAAAAACGATGTTGATGTTGTCGAGGTTTTGGGTGGTCGTTTTGCCGATATCGACAGCAAGATTGCCAAGAAACTCGACATCAAGGGTGGAGTGCAGGTGCAGTCGGTAAAGAGTGGCGGTTTGCTTGCTAAGGCTCGTGTGCGTGAGGGTTTTGTTATTACCCACATCAACGACAAGGCGGTGCGCTCGGTTGCTGATCTTGGTCGCTTGACCGACAAGATTCAGAATATCGATGGCGTTTATCCTGACGGCAGGGCAGCAAGC
This sequence comes from Alistipes sp., assembly GCA_045644085.1. Taxonomy (GTDB): domain Bacteria; phylum Bacteroidota; class Bacteroidia; order Bacteroidales; family Rikenellaceae; genus Alistipes. The sequence continues at coordinate 8,292 of JAZRGH010000002.1, forward strand.
TATGTTATCGTAGAGTAGCAAAAACGAAGAAACAATTTATATAGATTTATGCGTCAATTAAAGATTACGAAATCCATCACCAATCGTGAGAGTGCATCTCTCGACAAGTACTTGCAGGAGATTGGTAAAGAGGAACTTATCACTGTTGAAGAGGAGGTAGAACTTGCCCAGCGAATCCGTAAAGGCGACCAGGAGGCATTAGAGAAGCTCACAAAGGCTAACCTTCGTTTCGTGGTGTCCGTTGCAAAGCAGTATCAGAATCAGGGTTTGAGCCTTCCGGACCTTATCAATGAGGGTAACCTCGGCTTGATTAAGGCTGCCGAGAAGTTCGATGAGACTCGTGGTTTTAAGTTTATCTCTTATGCAGTGTGGTGGATTCGTCAGTCGATTTTGCAAGCTTTGGCCGAGCAGTCGCGTATTGTGCGTCTTCCACTCAACCAGGTAGGCTCGCTCAATAAGATTAACAAGGCTTTCGCTCGTTTCGAGCAGGAGCACGAGCGTACTCCGTCGCCTGAGGAGTTGGCAGCCGAGTTGGAGTTACCACGCGAGAAGGTAACTGATACTCTGCGTGTTGCAGGTCGCCATATCTCGGTTGATGCACCATTCGCCGATGGCGAGGATAACTCGTTGCTCGATGTGCTGGTAAATCCCGATTCGCCAAATGCTGATCGTGGCCTTATCAACGAGTCGTTGGCAACAGAGGTGGACCGAGCTTTGGAAACCCTCACCGAGCGTGAGCGTGATATCATTCGCTATTTCTTTGGTATCGGTTGCTCGGAGATGACTTTGGAGGAGATTGGCGAGAAGTTCGACCTCACTCGTGAGCGTGTTCGTCAGATTAAGGAGAAGGCGATTCGTCGTTTGCGTCATTCGTCACGTTCTAAGTTGCTTCAATCCTACCTAGGATAAAAATCGTTCTGATTGGCTCTTTTTGAGTCGTACTTCAATAACCCGATTGCTCACATAGGCTTACTATGCTGCGCATCGGGTTTTTCGTTTGCCTCAAAAATAGCTCAATCATTGACGATTTTTGGTGTTGTGGTCAGATTGGCTTCTTTCGCATCGCGCATCAATAATCCGATTGCTCACATAGGCTTACTATGCTGCGCATCAGGTTTTTCGTTTGCCTCAAAAATAGCTCAATCATTTACGATTTTTGAAATAGTTTTAAAGGAGAGTCAAGGCTCTCCTTTTTTGTTCCCTTTTACGCCTTAATCTACCTAAATTCACTACTCACTACTAATTACTCACTACTCTCTAATTCTTGGCACTATTCTTGCCACAATTTGGGGCAAAGGGAGTGGTGGGAAAAGGTAATTATTCTTTATCTTTGATATGTTTACACATCTTTCTGTTATTTTCTGTTTGCACACGCCCACCCTCCTTTTTCGCCATTAGTTGTTCCATTTTTTACGAAAATCGTTCTGATGAGTTCTTTTTGCACGAATCTTCGGATATCGAAATGCTCACATACGCCCAAGTATGCTCCGCTTTCGCCACCTCGCTTCGCACAAAAATAATCTCATCACCTCCGATTTTGAACAGCCTGCTGCTATTTTTTAATTTTTAATTAAAAGTTTTGGCAAAATTCTCAACTCTCAACTCTCAACTCTCAACTTTTTTTTCTATCTTTGTGCGATATTGTGTATTTATGGCAGATTTTAAAAAGATAAATATCCGCAACAAGCGTGCAACCTTCGACTACGAGATACTCGAAGAGTATATCGCAGGCGTTGTTTTGGTGGGAACCGAGATCAAATCTATCCGCCTGGGCAAGGCCTCGATGGTCGATTGCTATTGCTATTTTGAAAAGGGTGAGTTGTGGATTCGCGGTGTTAATATATCCGAGTATGCGTGGGGCACCTGCAACAACCATATTCCCAAGCGCGACCGCAAGCTCCTCCTCAATCGCAAGGAGCTCAACAAGCTTTCGCGCTCGCTTCAAGATAAGGGATTGACGGTTGTCGGACTCCGACTTTTCCTTAACGATAAGGGCTTTGCAAAGATAGCGATTGGTCTTGCACGAGGTCGTAAGTCATACGATAAGCGTGAGTACCTCAAAGCAAATGATGCAAAGCGCGAGATGGATAAGGCTCTCAAAACATATAAATAGAAAAATCGTTCTTATGAGTTCTTTTTGCACAAGTCGTCGGTCGCCAAATTCCTCACATAGGCATACTATGCTGCGGATTTGTCGCCTAGCCTTGCACAAAAATAATCTCATAATTTACGATTTTTGAGGTTGGAAGAGAACTGAAAAATAGTTTTGCATTCTGCATTATAAAGCTAATGGCTAATGGCCAAAGGCTAATGGCTAAGAATAATATGGCACTAATTTTAGCAATAGAAACAGGAACAGACGTTTGTTCGGTTGCGTTAGTACGCGACGGCGGGCTCGTGGCACTGCGTGAGAGTGACGAGGAACGCAACCATGCCAAGAAGATTGCGGTCTTCGTAGATGAACTTCTCAGAGAGTGCGGTGTGGCAGCCGATGAACTCGATGCTGTGGCGGTATCGAAAGGACCGGGCTCATATACGGGCTTGCGTATCGGCGTATCCTTTGCGAAGGGCTTGTGCTACGGACAGAATATTCCTCTTGTGGCGGTAGGTTCGCTCGATTCGTTGGTTGAGGTTGCTCGTGAGGATTATGAGGCAGGCATTATCGACGTTGAGAATTGGGATAAAGCTATGCTTTGTCCAATGATTGATGCACGTCGTATGGAGGTCTATACGCAACTCTTTTCTTCGGAGGGAGTGGCTCAGAGCGAGGTCGAGGCGAAGATTATCGACGAGGAGAGCTTCTCGGAGGAGCGCAATGGCAAGCCGTTTGTGATTTTCGGCAGTGGTGCAAAAAAGTGTGCCGATGTGTTGGAGGGTGCAACCTTTATCGAGGTTGTTCCGTCAGCACGCGGTATGGCTCGCTTGGCGGAGAAGGCCTTTGCCGAGGGCAAGACCGAGGATGTGGCATACTTCGAGCCGTTCTACCTCAAAGACTTCGTAGTTGGCGTAGCAAAAAAATCGCTCTTGGAGAGAGTGATGAAATAATACCCTAAATAGGCTGGTTGCCAAGAACAATAAAAAGCAAAAACAATAACAACACAAAATAAACAAAATTATGGCAGAATTTATCTATCAGGAGCCGCTCCCAATCGAGCGTGACAACACTGAGTATCGTCTTTTGACGAAGGATTATGTGAAGGTCGTTGAGTGTGATGGCCGCAAGATTTTGAAGGTTGATCCAAAGGGTATCGAGCTCCTCGCAAAGGAGGCTTACACCGATGTTTCGTTCTATCTTCGTTCGGCACACTTGCAGAAGTTGAACAACATCTTGAATGATGCAGAGGCTACCGACAACGACAAGTTCGTAGCTTACACAATGTTGATGAACTCATGCGTAGCAGCTGAGGGTGAGTTGCCAACTTGCCAGGATACAGGTACTGCAATTTGCGTGGCTCACAAGGGCGAGGACGTATGGACAGGTGCAAACGATGCAGAGTACATCTCGCGTGGTGTTTACGAGACCTACAAGGAGCGTAACCTTCGCTACTCGCAGGTTGTGCCTATCACGATGACCGACGAGCACAACAGCGGAACCAACCTCCCTGCACAGATCGACATCTACGCAGGTCACCCTGGTATGGAGTACGACTTCCTCTTTCTCACAAAGGGTGGTGGCTCGGCAAATAAGACCTTCCTCTATCAGCAGACCAAGGCGTTGTTAAACGAGGAGTCGCTCGTTAAGTTCTTCAAGGAGCACATCAAAGACCTCGGTACTTCGGCTTGTCCTCCATATCACCTCGCAGTCTGCATTGGTGGTACATCGGCAGAGATGTGTCTTGCAACTGTAAAGAAGGCTTCGGCTGGCTACCTCGATGAGCTTCCAACATCGGGTAACGAGGGTGGTCGTTGCTTCCGTGATTTGGAGTGGGAGGAGAAGATTCTCAAAATCTGCCAGGAGATGGGTATCGGCGCACAGTTTGGTGGCAAGTACCTCGTACACGATGTTCGCGTAATCCGCGCACCACGTCACGCTGCTTCGTGTCCTGTTGCTATCGGCGTAAGCTGCTCGGCAGACCGTAATATCAAGGGTAAGATTACCCCGGAGGGTATCTTCGTGGAGCAGTTGGAGAAGAATCCTGCTCGCTTCCTTCCTGCTGAGGCACCTGCAATGTCGCCTGCTGTCGATATCGACCTCGACGAGGGTATGGACAAGGTACGTGAGATCCTCTCTAAGTATCCTATCAAAACCCGTCTTAACTTGAGGGGTACTCTCATCGTGGCTCGTGATATCGCTCACGCACGCATCAAGCAGATGCTCGACAATGGCGAGCCTATGCCTGAGTACTTCAAGAAGCACCCTGTATATTATGCAGGTCCTGCTAAGACTCCTGCCGGATATGCATCGGGCTCATTTGGTCCTACTACCGCAGGTCGTATGGACTCTTACGTAGACCTCTTCCAGAAGGCCGGTGGCTCAATGGTGATGGTAGCTAAGGGCAATCGTTCTAAGGCTGTTACCGATGCTTGCCAGGCAAATGGTGGCTTCTATCTCGGCTCTATCGGTGGTCCTGCAGCTATCCTCGCTAAAAACTCTATCAAGAGTGTCGAGGTTGTGGACTTCCCTGAGCTCGGTATGGAGGCTGTTCGCAAGATATACGTGGAGAATTTCCCTGCCTTCATCATCGTAGATGATAAGGGTAATGACTTCTTCGCTGAGTTTGCACATTAAAAACTAAAATCGTTCTGGCGAGTTCTTTTTGCACGAGTTGTCGGATAGCGAGTTCCTCACATAGGCATACTATGCTGCGGACTCGCTACCTAACCTCGCACAAAAATAATCTCACCATCTCCGATTTTGAATGTAGGGATTTTTCGCTCATAAGCAATTTTGGGGTTGAGGTTAGTAGCCTAACCATTGACGATTTTGAATGAGGGAGAGAATTCCCTCGCTTATAAGTAATTTTTCGGATACTGGTTAATCCGTAATAACAATTGCGACAGATTCAACTCTCAATTGTTGATTAAAACGAAGTAGAGGGCTGATTACCCTCTGCTTCGGCAAAATAAAACCGCAAGTTTTGCGTTTGTTTTTACAGACAGATGAAAACAATTCTCAAAATAGTAATGGCTACATATGTAGCCCTATTTACCGTTTTCTCGGCTCGTGCTGCCGAGGAAGTGTCTTTCTCGCTCAATGCTCCGATGATTGCATCGGTAGGCGAGGCTTTTCGTGTGGAGTTCGAGCTCAATGCAAAGCCCGATAGCGACTCTTTTGTCCCACCGACTTTCGAGAATTTCGATGTTGTAGCAGGTCCTTCGGTATCGCAAGGTAGCTCGGTGCAGATTATCAATGGCGAGATGACGAAGAGCGTCAGCTACGCCATAACTTATGTCTTAATACCGCAAAAGACAGGAACTTTTACTATTGCTCCCGCTACCATAGGTGTAAAGAAAAAGACTTACACCACGCAACGCACCGCAATTGAGGTGCGTGATGGTGCGCAGGGTGACTCGGGCCGACATAATGGTCGTAACCAAAGCGAATCTGCCGAGAGTCAAGCCAATCGTACAATCGAGAAAGATGACCTCCTTTTGCGCCTTGAACTATCGTCGAAGTCGGTATATAAGGGAGAGCCTATTCGTGCTATTTTGAGACTTTATAGTCGTGTGAATATCGCAGGCTCGGAATCCTCGAAGATGCCGGCTTTCAATGGATTTTGGAGCCAGCAGGTCGATATCGAGCAGGGCCCGTTCCGCGAAACACTCAACGGTAAGGTTTACGAAACATACAATATTGCAGAGTATCTGCTCTATCCGCAGCAGGGTGGTGTGCTCACTATTGAACCGGCGGAATTGACCGTCATAGCGCAGGTCGTAGTGAAGTCCAATCGTGGTTTTGACCCATTCTTCGGCGGTGGCCACGAGGTATATAATGTGCGACGACCACTTAAAACACCCGAAGAGAAGGTGCAGGTCAAGGAGTTTCCTGCGGGTGCTCCTGCATCATTTACGGGTGCCGTAGGTCGCTACACAATGGCACATCGCCTCTCCTCGTCGGAGGTTGCCGCGAACTCGGCAGTAACCCTCCAACTAACTATCTCTGGAAGTGGAAATCTCAACTTTATATCGGCTCCTACGCTTTCGTTACCGTCGTCATTCGAGTTGTACGACGTGAAGAGCGAGGAGAAGATTCAGAATAATGCTTCCGGTAGTGTGGGATATCGACGTTTCGACTATCCGTTTATTGTACGTGCCGAAGGATATTACGAAATTGCACCGGTGGAGTTCTCCTACTTTGATGTGGAGAAGAAGAAATATATAACTCTGGCAACACCTTCATTGAAGATGGTTGTAACACCGGATAAAAGCGTTTCTGCACAGCCACAGCAGATTGTGGGTGTTAAACGCGAGGAGGTGCGATTGTTGGGCGAAGATATACGATTTATAAAACTCGGTGCACCGGCTTTACACTCGGTAGTGGCTCCGTTGGCGCTCTCTCCAATCTATTGGTTGGCGATAGTAGTGATGTTGTTGGTGGCAGTAGTGGCATATTTCCTTATCCGCAAATATCTTCGAGATAATCGCAATGTAGTCCTTGTCAAGGGTAAAAGAGCTAATAAAGTAGCGATAAAGCGTTTCCGTATAGCCGAGAAGTATATGCGTGAGCATGACCGTCGCGCCTTCTACGAAGAGATGTTAAGAGCATTGTGGGGCTATTTGGGCGATAAATTCAATATTCCGGTTGCCGACCTTACACGTGAGGTTGTTCGTGTGGAGTTGAGCCGTCGAGGTGCGATGACCGAAGCGGAGAACATCATCGCAGTAATTGCTCGATGTGAGGAGGCTCAGTATTCGCCATCGGCATCGGCAGAGATGAGCGATGTCTATGAGGAGGGCGTCGATGCAGTATCGAAAATAGAGTCGGCAATTAAAAAGTAGTGAAGAGATGAAACGAATAATCATATATACAATATCACTCTTTGTAGCTCTCTCGGTGTCGGCATCACCGGCATCTGAGGAGCATTGGGAGGCAGGCAATAAGGCTTACATAGAGGGCAATTACGATAAAGCAATAGAGTCGTATTGCGCAATTATAGATGGTGGTGAGTACTCTATGAAGTTGTACTACAATTTGGCGAATGCCTACTTCAAGTCGGGCGCAATCGGCAAGTCGATACTCTACTATAACAAGGCATTGCGTATAGCACCTTCGCAGGAGGATATACGTCACAATCTCGCTATTGCTGAGGCTCAAACGAAGGATAGAATAGCTGTAATACCCGAGTTCTTCTTAAATCGTTGGTTGCGTACTATGCGCAACTCGATGAGTTGTACGATATGGAGCGTGTTGTCACTCGTATCGTTTGGAGTGTTGCTCACGTTTGCTCTGCTTTTCCTGCTTGCATCGCGCATATGTTGGCGCAAGGTTGGATTCTATGGTGTAGTTGGATCTCTTATGCTCTTTGTCGTATGTACTTCGTTTGCAATCTCTTCGCGCCATGATATGCTCCTCCATGATGAAGCCATTGTAATGAGCACAGCAATATCTGTTAAGAGTTCGCCCGATAACTCGGCAACCGATTTGTTTGTCCTGCATGAAGGAACAAAGGTTAAGGTGTTGTCCGAAGTTGATGAGTGGTGCGAGGTTGTCATTGCCGATGGCAAAAAAGGCTGGACATTGAAAAGCAATATAGAGGAGATTTAAGATGTCAAAACTTTTGGATAATGTAGTTGGTGAATTGTCCCGATTGCCGGGTATAGGTCGTCGTACAGCTTTACGTCTGGCGATGCATATCCTGCGTATGGACGAGGAGGATGTGGTGTCGATGGGCGAGAGCCTTATCGACTTTCGCACGAAGATTTGCCGTTGTGCCAAGTGTAACAACCTTTCCGATAGCGAGATTTGCGAGGTGTGCGCAGATGCTTCGCGCGATAGGAGTACGGTGTGTGTGGTGGAACAGGTGTCGGACTTACTCTCCATCGAGAAGACGCATCAATATCGTGGAGTATATAGTGTCCTGGGCGGTGTGATATCGCCAATGCAGGGTATAGCTCCGTCGGATCTGCGTATTGATTTGTTGCTTGATCGTATCGCTATGGGCGAGGTCAAAGAGGTTATTATTGCTATTTCGGCATCTGTTGAGGGCGAAACCACGATGTTCTATCTGATGAACTGCCTTAAACGATTCCCGCACTTGAGGGTTACGACCATTGCCCGAGGTATCGGCTTTGGTGATGAGTTGGAGTATGTTGACGAACTGACCATTACGCAGGCGTTGATGAATCGTCGCGAAATCTTAAAATAAAGAATAATAAATCTATACCATTATGAAGAAGTTGTTTGCAGTGTTGATGTTGGCCGTATTGGCTGTTGGTTGTTGTTCTACATGCCGTATGCGAGTTAAGAATGCAAAACCGTTGGAGGGTACCGTATGGCACCTCGTAAAGATTGGAGGAGAGAACCTTACACTTCCTGCCGACGAGTTCAATATTATCCTCAACGATAATAGCTTGGGTGGCCGTGGTGCCTGCAACAGCCTACTTGGTCAGTATGCTACGGGCGATAAATTGGCTTTGCGCTTTTCGCATCTCGGCTCGACAAAGATGCTTTGCCCCCAAAACGAGCAGTTGGAGATGACTCTTATAAAAATTCTCTCTCAGACTACTCACTATGATATTGACTACGATATGTTGATGTTGATTAACAAGGGTGAGATTATTGCAGTGTTCCAAGCTCAATTGCAGGAAAACAGATAAAAATATTGATGGCTAACAACTAAGAGTAGCAACCGAAAAAGTCGGTTGCTACTTATTGTTTGGTATGCTTTGTGCAAGATTTCCTGGTTGTATAACCTTAAAATTTCAAAAACAAAGTTTAGTTATGAAAGAGAAAAATTGCACAACTCACGACGCTCATTGCGCAACGCACGATGCACGCCTTACGGCTGCTCCAACCGACAAAATTCCTCAATGTTCAACCTCTCCACAGGTTGCCTACAAGATGGTTAAGGACGAAACCTATCCGCAGACGCAACCGCGACTTAACCTTGCAACTTTCGTCACAACCTACATGGACGACTACGCAACAAAGTTGATGAACGAGGCTATTAACATCAACTACATCGATGAAACAGAGTATCCTCGTGTAGCGGTGATGTGTGGTCGCTGTATCAACATCATTGCAAACCTTTGGAATACTCCCGAAAAGGCGGAGTGGAAGGCCGGCGCACTCGGTATTGGTTCGTCTGAGGCGTGTATGCTCGGAGGTGTTGCAGCACTCTTGCGTTGGAAGGCTCGCAGAAAGAAGGAGGGTAAGCCGTGCGACAAGCCCAATATCGTGCTGAGCTCAGCATATCAGGTGGTATGGGAGAAGTTTGCTCAACTTTGGAGTGTGGAGATGCGCCAAGTGCCATTGTCGCTCGAATGTCCGTCACTTGATCCAAAGCAGGCCGTAGCTATGTGTGACGAGAATACCATCTGCGTAGTACCTATCGCAGGCGTTACCTGGACGGGTTTGAACGACGATATCGAGGCTCTCGACAAAGAACTTGATGCCTTCAATAAAAAGACGGGTTATGAGGTTGCAATCCATGTTGATGCTGCTTCGGGAGGTTTTATTCTGCCATTTTTGAAACCCGAATTTAAGTGGGATTTCCGCTTGAAGTGGGTGTATTCGATTTCGACCTCTGGTCATAAGTATGGCTTGGTCTATCCGGGCTTGGGCTGGGTTGTTTGGCGCGATAAGAAGTGCTTGCCTGAGGAGATGTCGTTCAGTGTAAATTATTTGGGCGCAAATATTACGCAGGTGGGATTGAACTTCTCTCGTCCTGCGGCACAGATTCTCGGCCAGTACTACAATTTTATACGCTATGGCTTTGAGGGTTACAAGCAGATTCAGCAAGAGTCGATGGATATTGCCTGCTACTGCCACGAGCAGATTGGCAAGATGAAGTGTTTCAAAAACTATGTTGCCAAGTTGGATAATCCACTCTTTATTTGGTATATGAATCCTGAATATGACAAGAATGCAAAATGGACTTTATATGACTTGCAGGCGGTTTTGCAACAGAGTGGCTGGATGGTTCCGGCCTACACAATGCCGAAGAACATCGAGGATTTGGTGGTTATGCGAGTGGTTGTGCGCCAAGGCTTTACACGCGATATGGCAGATATGCTCCTAACAGACATTCGCAATGCTGTTGCTGAGTTTGACAAGTTGAAGTACCCTACCTCCTCGCGCCTCAAATACGAGCAGCAGGAGAAGCAGCACGGCAAAGTGTTTACACATTAATAGTAAAGGCTCTGAAATTCAGAGCCTTTATTGTGCTTTAAATTTACTCTTCGGTGATTGTTACCGAGAAAATTAAATCTCCTGGGCGGATATCGTCGATTACATCCTCTCCCTCGACCACCTTGCCGAAGCATGTGTGAACACCGTCGAGGTGCTGGGTGTTGCGGCGGTTGTGGCAGATGAAAAACTGCGAGCCTCCGGTATCCTTACCTCGGTGAGCCATCGAGAGTACTCCTCGGTCATGGTATTGACGCTCTGCGTCGGTTTCGCACTTAATTGTCCAGCCTGGACCACCTGCACCATTGCCGATAGGGCAACCACCCTGAATTACAAACTCAGGAATTACACGGTGGAAGGTCAAACCGTCATAGAAACGCGACTCTGCCAACTTAACAAAATTCTCAACTGTAATAGGAGTCTCTTTCTCGTAGAGCTCCACCTTCATATCGCCCTTTTCGGTTGAAATAATTGCGTACTTCATACTCTTTTATAGTTTTTTAATCTCTGCAAACTCTTTTAGTTGTGCTACCAACTTCGGAACACCTACCGCAGCACGCTCCTTGATGTGGAAGATGCGGTTGCGGAGGAATGGAATCTTTGGTACGGAAGGATCTACGACATATATAGGTACGTCATTGTTCTTAACCCAGCCTACTAACGATGCCGCAGGATAGACCGCCAACGAAGTGCCTACGATTACGAGAATATCTGCCTCCTTGACGATATCTCTCGCCTTGTCGAACATAGGCACAGCCTCACCAAAGAAGACAATGTAAGGTCGCAATAACGAGCCATCGGGAGCCCTCTCGTCGAGCTCTTGCTCGCGCAAACCGATATCGACAATATAGTCGCTCGCATCGTTGCGCAACTTGGTCAATTCGCCGTGAAGGTGGGTGATTTTGGTCGAGCCTGCAAGTTCGTGCAAGTTGTCGATATTCTGAGTAACAACCTCTACGTCAAAGTGTTGCTCCAACTCCGCCAAAGCCTTGTGGCCTGCATTTGGCAACTTACCTGCCATTTCGCGACGGCGCATATTGTAGAAGTTTATCACCTTTGCTCTATCGCGCTCCAAAGCCTCGGGCGTACAAACATCTTCAATCTTATGTTTCGCCCACAAACCGTCGCTGCTACGATATGTCGGAATACCCGAATCAGCGGAGATTCCTGCTCCCGTCAATACAACTATCTTCATCGCCTATTTCTTAAAATAGATATCCAACAACTCTTTTGCTGCGATAAACGAGCTCAACTTAGCGTCCAATACGCGCTCCTCGATATCGGCTATTCGGCTCTCTATCTCAGGGTTGAGGTAGAAGTGGCTTTTCAGCGTCTCGTTTATACTCTCGTACATCCAATACTTATTCTGTTCGTTGCGGTGGTGTTGGAAGTAACCGTTACCCTTTATATGTTCAACGTACTCCTCTACGCCCTTCCAAATCTCCTCCAAGCCGACACCTTCGAGCGAAGAACAAGTGTAAACCTTTGCCTTCCAGTCGCTTTCAGGAGTAGGGAATAGGTGCAACGCATTCTGAAATTGTCGGCGTGCCACTTCGGCTTTGACCTTATTCTCGCCGTCAGCCTTTGTGATAACCATCAAATCGGCCATCTCCATAATGCCTCGCTTGATACCCTGCAACTCGTCGCCTGCGCCCGAAATCTGCAATAATAGGAACATATCTACCATTGAGTGCACGGCTGTTTCGGACTGTCCGACACCCACCGTTTCTATGAAGATAACATCGAAGCCTGCTGCCTCGCACAAAACTACCGTTTCGCGAGTTTTACGCGCAACACCTCCGAGTGAGCCTGCCGATGGCGAAGGACGGATAAAGATATCGGGGTTGTGGCAGATGGTCTCCATACGGGTTTTATCACCCAAAATCGAGCCGCCACTGCGCTCCGACGATGGATCGATAGCCAAAACTGCCAACTTATGATGCAATGACGTCACCATATTTCCCACTGCCTCAATCCAGGTCGATTTTCCGGCACCCGGAACACCCGTGATGCCGATGCGTACCGAATTACCTGCGTATGGTAAACAACGCTCGATAATCTCCTGTGCCTGTGCATAGTTGTCTGGATTGTTGCTCTCAATCAGTGTGATAGCTTGCGAGAGAATAGTGATATTTCCAGCCAAGATACCCTCGACAAACTCATCAGTCGTGAGTTTGCGACGACGTTTCTTTACGAAATATGGGTTTACGATGGGCTGGTCGGCAACGCCATCTGCTACCGAGAGTGCGCTGTCGTGATGAGTGTCGCGATATTCACCGCTTTCGTAATGATCAATTTTTGTAAAAGACATATTTAAAAGCTCTTAGCTATTGGCTCTTGCCATCAGCTTTTTTTATTAGTTTTTCTATTGTTTTGCGATCCAGTAACTGTGGGTTTCCAAACCATAAAGCTCGTCGTTTGTGGTCGAGCAGAACACCATAAGGAGCATAATTCACACCAAAAGAGTTGCGAACATGATGATCATCTACGATGACTCCCGATGTAGGGTTTATATGGTCTGTAACCCAATTGTCTATCTCGCTTGTATCCTGGTGCGAGATGAGTATAAAGGCGATATTGCCAAATTCGTTAATAATCTTGTGAACACGCTCGGCTGTATTGCGACAGGGTGTACTTGCCGAGTGGATAAATTCGATATATGTAAAATTGCACTTTTGAGGTACATTGCCGTCGAGCCATTTGGCTTTTTTGATGCGAGGAGTTCGCTCGCCAATGGCAATAGTCTGCGCCTGGACACTTGTTGCGACAAAGAGCGCAATGGCTGCAATAGCAATATGTAAAAATCTACTCATAATTAGGCACAATACGATATAATCAACTACAAATATACAAAAAAATCGCAATAGAAGAATGGATTTGTTGCTTATTTCACAAAAACAAAAAGATTTTGCCAAAGTGTTGTTTATTTTCTATGAAAATATTACCTTTGTGAAGTTTAGACAAATTTTCTTAAACCAAATAAACAATAAAAATTATGAAAGTATCTCACATTGAGCATCTTGGTATCGCAGTTAAGAGCCTTGATGAGGCGATTCCTTATTGGGAGGGCGCACTTGGATTGAAGTGTTACAAAATTGAAGAGGTCGCAGACCAGAAGGTTCGCACCGCATTCTTTATGCTTGGTCAGACTAAGATTGAGCTTTTGGAGGCAACATCTGAGGATTCGACAATCGCTAAGTTTATCGAGAACAAGGGTATTGGTATCCACCATATGGCACTTGCTGTTGAGGGTATCGAGGAGCAGTTGGCTGACGCAGAGGCTCAGGGTATCCGTCTTATCGACAAGACCCCACGCAAGGGTGCTGACGATATGACTATCGCATTCCTTCACCCAAAGAGCACACAGGGTATTCTCACCGAGCTCTGCGAGAAGAAGTAAAAACCGTTCTGATGAGTTCTTTTTGCACCGCTCTTCGGTAGTCGAACTCCTCACATAGGTTCGCTATGCTGCGGGTTCGCCTCCTTGTTTGGCGCAAAAATAATCTCATCATTTACGATTTTTCAGTAGAAAATGAAAATTTAAAATTTCAAAAATAAGAATAAAAAGCTATGAGCGAAATTCAAAACAAAATCAACAAGCTCATCGAGAACCGTGAAACGGCTCGTATGGGTGGTGGCGAGAAGGCTATCGCAAAGCAGCACGAGAAGGGTAAGTACACTGCTCGTGAGCGTATTCAGATGTTGCTCGACGAGGGTAGCTTCGAGGAATTCGATATGTTCGTAACTCACCGTTGCTATGACTTCGGTATGGAGAAGAAGCACACATTTGGTGATGGCGTAGTAACAGGTTATGGTACCATCGATGGTCGCCTCGTATATGTATTTGCACAGGACTTCACCGTTACCGCAGGTTCGTTGTCGTTGGCCTTGGCTGACAAGATCTGCAAGGTTATGGATATGGCAATGCGCAATGGTGCACCTTGCATCGGCTTGAACGACTCGGGTGGTGCTCGTATCCAGGAGGGTGTAAACGCTTTGGCAGGTTACGCTAACATCTTCCAGCGCAACGTAATGTCGTCGGGTGTTATACCACAGATCTCGGCTATCTTCGGCCCTTGTGCAGGTGGTGCAGTTTACTCACCAGCTTTGACCGACTTCATCATCATGAAGAAGAATACCTCGAATATGTTCTTGACCGGTCCTAAGGTTGTTAAGACCGTTACCGGTGAGGATGTAACTCAGGAGCAGTTGGGTGGCGCAGTAGTCCACACCACAAAGTCGGGTGTTGCACAGTTTGCAGTTGATACCGAGGAGGAGGGTATCGCTTTGATTCGCAACCTCATCTCGTATATGCCACAGAACAATATGGAGGATGCTCCATTGGCAATGTGTACCGATCCTATCGCTCGTTTGGAGGATTCGCTCAACGAGATTATCCCTGACAACCCTAACCAGGCTTACGATATGTACGATGTTATCAAGGCTATCGTTGATAATGGCGAGTACTTGGAGTCGGCTGCTTCGTATGCTAAGAACATAATCACTTGCTTCGCTCGTTTCAACGGTCAGTCGGTAGGTATCATTGCTAACCAGCCTAAGTTTATGGCAGGTGTACTCGATATCAACGCTTCGCGTAAGGCTGCTCGTTTCGTTCGTTTCTGCGACGCATTCAATATTCCAATCGTAACTCTCGTTGATGTTCCAGGCTTCTTGCCAGGTACAACTCAGGAGTACGGCGGCGTTATCTGCCACGGTGCTAAGTTGCTCTTCGCATACTGCGAGGCTACTGTACCAAAGGTAACCGTTACATTGCGTAAGGCTTACGGTGGTGCTTATATCGTTATGTCTTCGAAGCATATCCGTGGTGACATCAACTACGCTTGGCCATCGGCTGAGATCGCAGTTATGGGTGCATCGGGTGCTGTTGAGGTATTGCACGCTAAGGCGTTGGCTGAGTTTACTGACCCAGCAGAGAAGGCTAAGTTCGTTGCCGAGAAGGAGCAGGAGTACAAGGATTTGTTCTCGAACCCTTACAACGCAGCACGCTATGGCTACATCGACGATGTAATCGAGCCACGCAACACTCGTTTCCGTATTATCCGTGCTTTGCAGTCGTTGGCAACCAAGCGTTTGCAGAACCCTGCTCGTAAGCACTCGAATATTCCATTGTAGTCCCAACCACAAAACAAATTTGAACTATGGATAAATTTGCAAATGTAGGCTGGGGTGAGATGGGCTTGATGACTCTTATCGGCTTTGCAGTAGTATTTGTTGTGCTTGTGCTCCTCATCTTCATTATGAAGGGTATGGGCGTAGCATTTACTCGCCAGAAGAAGGCTGAGAAGGTTGCAAAGGCTGCTGCCGCAGGCGTTGCACTCACCGAAGAGGATCATCACGAAGCTATCAGCGACCAGGAGATTGCAGCTGCAATCATCACTGCGTTGAAACTCTACAAGAGCAACTTGCACGACCAGGAGTCGGAGATGATAACCATTCACCGTATTGCTCGTGCATATTCGCCTTGGAGCTCTAAAATTCACGGATTGACTCAGTTGCCTGAGCGTAAATAATTAAGATTTAAAGAAGGAAATGAAAAAGTATTCATTGAAGATCAATGGTAACCCATACGAGGTTAAGATTGAGGATATTAACGAGTCGTCAACTATGGCTCGTGTGACCGTTAACGGCACAAAATACGATGTTGAAATCGAGGGTGGCAAGGCTTCGGCAGTTAAGAAGCCGCAGGTTGCTGCTGTACCGCAGGCTGCTACCAGCATCTCTGTAACACCACAAACTCCTATCGCAACCAAGCCAGCTGCTCCGGCTGCTGCCGCTGCTGGTTTGAAGGTTACTTGTCCGCTCCCGGGTACAGTTCTCTCTATCAACGTTAAGGAGGGTGACACTGTGGCTGCTGGTCAGACCGTAGTTGTTTTGGAGGCTATGAAGATGGAGAACAACATTGACGCAGAACGCGGTGGTGTTGTTAAGCAGGTGCTTGTTTCGGCAGGTGCTACTGTAATGGAGGGTGATGTTTTACTTGTTATTGAGTAACGATTATGATTACACTCTTGCAGTCTAACTTTATTCTCGACTCATTGACTGACTTTGTCCATCAGTCGGGAATCGGACTCTTCTTCGCACCGGGTGGTTGGAAGATGGCAGTGATGATTGGTCTTGCCTGCTTCCTCCTCTGGCTTGCTATTAAGAAGCAGTTCGAGCCGCTTTTGTTGCTCCCTATCGCATTCGGTATGTTGCTTACCAACCTTCCGGGTGCCGAGATGTTCCACTCGGAGTTCTTCGCAGGTGGTCACGTTCATTGGGAGCATTTTGCTCACGGTGAGGCAGGTCTTTTGGACATTCTCTACCTTGGAGTTAAGCTCGGTATCTACCCTTGCTTGATCTTTATCGGTGTAGGTGCAATGACCGACTTCGGTCCACTCATCGCTAACCCTAAGAGCTTCCTCTTGGGTGCTGCTGCACAGTTGGGAATCTTTGCGACATTTATCGGTGCATACGCTTTGGGCTTCGCTCCAAACGAGTGTGGTTCGATTGGTATTATCGGTGGTGCTGATGGCCCAACCTCTATCTTCCTTACCGCTCGTCTTGCTCCTGAGTTGCTCGGCCCTATCGCTATCGCAGCATACTCTTATATGGCTCTCGTACCGGTTATCCAGCCGCCAATTATGCGTGCTTTGACCACCGAGAAGGAGCGTGTTATCAAGATGAAGCAGTTGCGTCAGGTTTCGAAGACCGAGAAGATTATCTTCCCTGTCATCATCACCATCGTTATCGCATTGCTCCTCCCGTCGGCTGCTCCACTTGTTGGTTGCTTGATGCTCGGTAACTTGATGAAGGAGTGCGGTGTTGTAGATCGTTTGGCAAAGACTGTTCAGAACGAATTGATGAATATCGTGGTTATCTTCCTCGGTATCTCGGTTGGTGCTACCGCTACCGGTGATTCGTTCCTCAATATCAAGACGATCTTCATTCTCTGCCTTGGTATCCTCGCATTTAGTTGTGGTTCGGCAGGTGGTGTTCTCCTTGCGAAACTTATGAACCTCTTTGCGAAGGAGGGTAACAAGATAAACCCACTTATCGGTTCGGCAGGTGTATCGGCAGTGCCAATGGCTGCTCGTGTATCGCAGACCGTAGGTCAGGAGTACGACCGTTCGAACTTCCTCCTTATGCACGCTATGGGTCCTAACGTAGCGGGTGTGGTAGGTTCGGCAGTTGCGGCAGGTATTTTGCTTGCCTTCCTCGGCTAAAATTGTTTTTAAGCAGCGTTTGCGGCGTTGCACTTCGATAATCCGCTTGCTCATTTACGCTTAGTAAACTGCGCAAGCGGATTTCTTGTGCGCCTTGCAACCATCAGCTTAAAAACAATTTTTATTAGTATGCTGCGCACTCGCCAACTTCGTTTGCGTTGCATTTTATCTCCCTATTTGATTTTTAGGTTGCGAGCATTGCAACTATCTGTTTAAATTCCAATTTTTTTGTGAATTAATATTGCGTATATCAAATTTTTTGCATAAATTTGGTATATGAAAGTAAACCTAAAAATTCACTACTATACCCACGAGGGTTCCAAGTTGCAGATTGTACCCGCAGAGGGTAAACCTGTTGATATGCACAACGAGGGCGACGGCGTTTGGAGTACCACTATTGAGCTACACTCCGATCGCCCTTATCGCTATGCCTACCAAGTTGTTGAGGGCCGAAAACTTCTCCGCAAGGAGTGGGGCAAGGGGCACTCGCTCACCGAAATTACTGGTATCCCTGTCGTAGAGGTTATGGATCACTGGTGCGATGCGCCACAACTCAAAAAACCGCTCTACTCCTCAATGTTCCGTCAGCGTCTATTCTCGCGTATGGTGCAACCAGCACCCATTATGTCGGGTGCTACCCACTATGTCGAGGTCGAGGCAGCTCTTCCGTTGACCGAGAAACTCGCTATCGTTGGCTCGTCTAAGGAGTTGGGCGAGTGGCAGGAAGAGAAGGTGTTACCGATGATATATCTCGGCAACTATCGTTGGGGTATAGCCTTACGTGAACGCACGCATGCGGAGTATAAATTTGTCGTAACGACTGCTGATGGTGAATTCCTGCGTTGGGAACGAGGAGGTAACCGTCTCCTTCCTGTAACCGACAAGTTGCATCTTACGCTTGGCTTGCGTCTGCGCGACGATGTGCAGTGGCGCGGATCGGGTGTTGCTGTTCCTGTATTTTCGTTGCGCTCGGAGCAGAGCTTTGGCGTTGGCGAATTTGCCGACTTGCAGCTTTTGGGCGATTGGTGTACAAAGACAGGTCAGCGCATAATTCAGATATTGCCTATCAATGATACTTCGATGTCGATGACATGGGCGGACTCCTACCCATATAATACTGTTTCGTCGTTTGCATTACATCCGCTCTATCTCCGTTTGAGCGATGTTGGTTACTTGCGTGGCGAGGCTGACAGAGCCGAGATGGAGGCTTTGCAAGCAGAGTTGAATGCTCTGCCTGAGATGGACTACGAGCGCGTTGTAAAGGCGAAGATTAAGTATCTGCGTAAGATGTACGAGCAGTTGGGTGCTCGTTGCATGGAGAGCAAGTCGTTCCGCGACTTCGAAAAACAAAATCGCGCGTGGCTGATGCCGTATGCTGTATTCTCGGTGTTGCGTGACAAGTATAAGACGGCAGATTTTACAAAGTGGGCAACCTTCTCTAAGTTTATAGAAAAACGTTGTGCTGCCTTTGCAGAGCGCAACGAAAAGGAGGTCGGCTTCTATTACTATATGCAGTATCATCTTGATCGTCAATTACGCAAGGTGCGTGACTATCTCCACTCGAAGGGGGTGGTATTGAAGGGCGATTTGCCGATTGGCGTATCACGTACAAGTGTCGATGTTTGGCAAAACCCTGAACTCTTTGTTCCGACCTCGTCGGCAGGTGCTCCGCCAGATGATTTCTCGGCTGAGGGACAGAATTGGGGCTTTCCAATATATAATTGGGAGAAGATGGCCGAAGACGACTATGCCTGGTGGCGTGCTCGCTTTGCTAAGATGGCGGATTATTTCGATGCCTACCGTATAGACCATATCCTCGGTTTCTTCCGTATTTGGGCGGTACCTGAGGGCGCAAAAAATGCACTGCTCGGAGCCTTTACACCATCGTTGCCATACTCGGCTACGGAGATTAGATGCGAGGGATTCGACTTCGATGTAACGCGCGATGTTGCAACCAATTTGAACGACGATAATGTGCTTTGGTTGGCGCACGAAGAGGGCCTTGTACCGCGTATCTCGCCATTTGCAACCGAGAAATTTAAGGCTATGGCGAAGTCGCAACAGGAGGCGTTTGTGCGTTTGCACGACAATTTCTTCTATTGTCGTCATAATGCATTCTGGGGTACAACGGGAGCAGAGCGATTGGCGAAATTGACTGCATCTACCTCGATGTTGGCTTGTGGCGAGGATTTGGGTATGATACCTGCATGTGTGCCACAGGTTATGGGCGAGGAGCAGATTCTCTCGCTCGAAATCGAGCGTATGCCGAAGGAGTATGGCGTGGCTTATGGCGACACTATGCGCTACCCATATTTGTCGGTTTGTTCGACCTCTACACACGATATGGCACCACTTCGTTTGTGGTGGCGTGATGAGGCGAAACGCGATACTTATTATAAAGATATACTTGGATTGGAGGGTAATGCACCTACGGAGGCTACTGCGGAGTTGTGTGAGAAGATTGTTGCAAGACATCTAGCCTCGCCTTCTATGTTGGCGATACTTCCGTTGCAGGATTGGCTCTCGTTGTCGGAGGAGTTGCGTGCGGAGGATATCGAACATGAGCGCATCAATATACCTGCTGTTGCTAACCACTATTGGCGCTATCGCATGCATCTCTCGCTCGAAGAGTTACTCTCTGCAAGCGACTATAACGAAAAAATCAAGTTGCTGATTTGTACTGCTAAACGATAGACTAACGGATGATCGTTAGATATTCTCTTGCGTGTCGTGGGGTTTTATGAACTCTCCGACACGCTTTATTATATCGTCGCGCTCCTCGCACGAGATGTAGTATTTGTCACCGTCAATATCGGTAATCTCCACGAATTTACCCCAGCGCGAGGCGTAGATATGTACGAACTCCATAGTGCGGAGATTCAGAAAACGACCATAATGACCGAAGAATCCCACTGCACCGAAAATCGGGATACAGCCATTCATTTCGCGCTTTGCGACCTTTCTGATACGTGCAATATCTTCGTAGACAAGTGTTGTGTCTTCGGCAACACACTGAATCTCGATGCCCTCCTCGTCAACAACTATGCGACGCGGAATTGAGAGTAGCATCAATGCCAACACTGCCAATATCAACGATATAAACCAAGCCGAGATGTAGCCACCTTCATAGACGAAAGCGAGTAATACACTTAAACCTGCAACGAGCAATATATATAGTATAGAACTATATATAACTCGGGTACCAAGCTTGTATTTATATATCTTTTCGTGCTCCATCTCTCAATTCGTTAGCTATTGCCTCTGCAAGCACCAAATCAGCAGGGCTTGTAATCTTGATATTTGTATATTCTCCTTCGCACAATGTTATCTTCTCGCCCGATGACTCCACCACCGATGCATCATCGGTGAACTCTGTGCGGAAGTCGGCATCATAGGCAACACGCAGGATTGGCGCTGCAAATATCTGTGGCGTTTGTACTATGCGCAGAGGTGTGCGATCTACGATATGTGACTCATCTCCTTCGATGGAACGATACGAATCAACAGCCTTAACGACAGGAATTGCCGAGCCGTTTTTTGCTGCACAATCCACTACGCGAAGTATCATATCCTTCGATGCAAAGGGGCGTACACCATCGTGTACGGCGATCAAGTCAACTGCATCGCTCAGTGCTTCAATGCCGTTGCGGACGGAGTGAAAACGCTCCTCTCCACCCTCGATAATCGAGTGCTTAGCTATCTCGAAGCGAGCCGAAAAGTTCTTCCAAAACTCGATGTACTCGGCAGGCAGGACTACAATGATGCGCGATACGGGCAATGCTTTGCGGAAGGCGTTTATGGTGCGTGCTAAAATAGGCTCTCCACCTACGAGCGAGAACTGTTTAGGTAATGAACCTCCCATGCGCTTGCCACTACCTCCGGCAACGATTATAACACCTACTCTTGGCTGTTCCATATCAACTTTTTCCCAAAACCGAGCGTATTGTCGGTCAATTTTATAAATGTAGGCTCCACTGCCCAAATGTTAAGCGGAGCAACCGCAGCATACGGAAAACGCTTTATATAAAGCTTTTTGTCGGCATCATCACCTCGCTGGGCTACACCACAAATCTGCACACCCTGAATCTTGCCTACAATGCGTGTTTCAAGAGTTATACCTACGGCTACTTTCGCATTTTCGAGCAACTGCTGTGCGTGGCGCGTGGAGTCGTCGGAGGTGAATATAAGTCGGTTGCGCTCTTTATCGTAGGCATAAAAACAAGCGGCGCAATATGGCTCACCTTCGCTCGAAACCGTTGCGAGGGTGAGTACATGATGTCGCTTTATGAAATCTACGATGCGCTTGTCAATCATATATCTAAATAGCGTCGAGGTTGGTAATCTTCATTGAGTCGGGTACCTCGCCATTCAACTCGGCCATAATGTGCATTCTTACCTTCGAGAACTTCTCGCGATTCTCCTGCGAGATTGGCTCTGATGGTTTTTGTGGCACTTTCAATGGGTTAATCGGAGTGTTGCCTTTCCATAAGCGGAAGTCGAGGTGTGGACCTGTCGAGCGACCTGTCGAACCTACATAACCGATAACTTGTCCTTGTGAAACTTTCGCTCCAACCTTTATGCCTTTTGCAAATCCGCGCAAGTGAAGATATCCCGAAGAGAGGTTACCCGGATGCTTGATTTTGAGCATATTGCCGGCAGCCTTATCGTATGATTTTTTAGTGACAACACCATCTGCCACAGCTCGTACAGGCGTACCTGATGGCGCTGCATAATCTACACCATGATGCGGACGATATTTCTTCAATACAGGGTGGAGTCGTGCGTTGGAGAACGTTGACGATATGCGAGTAAATTTCAGCGGAGCCTTCAAGAGCTGCTTGCGCAGAGAACCTCCGTCAGATTCCCAATATTGCAACTTACCTCCCTGCTCGAAAGGTATGGCGTATATCTCTTTGCCGCGATGGATAAACTTCGCTCCCCAAACACGACCAATTCCTACCGAGAGCGTGTCAATGAATTTTTCGTCATAGATGACGGTGAAGCGATCACCTAATTGTAACCCGAAGAAGTCAACGGTCCATTGATATATATCCTCCATCTCAGAAGCGAGGGCATAGGGTAGGTTGGCCTCCATGATTGCTCCCCAAAGCGACGAGGATATTACGGCAGTACTCTTTTTACGACGTATCTCTACTTCGCGCTGACCTTCGCGTACCGCTACCGAATCACCGACGAAAGAGAATACTACATAGTCGATAAGGTTTTTTTCGTAAACAAGGTGATCCAGACATACCGAGGTCGAATCCTGACGGGTGAAGGCCGTGTAGTGATTGCCTGCGCGGATTTGTCGCAACGGACAGATATCTTTGGTCAGTTGGTCGAGACGTAACACCTTCTGTGTGCCTATGCCGTACGAGCCGAGAATCTTACTCCAAGACTCTCCGCTTTCAACCTTTTTACGCTCTACATGGTAGTTGTCGGCATTGATGCCGAATAAGATGTTCTCCTCTTTTTGCTCCTCTTTCGATGAGCAAGAGGTTAGCAAAGGCAATATTGCGATAACTGCAAGTATAGTGTATAAAAATCGTTTCATAATTGACAAAGTTATGAAAAATGTGTGATATTTCCAATATTTTGGAAATTATCAACGAAAAAATTGGCAAAGTTGAAGAATTTGTTATATCTTTGATTGAAATATAATATACAGAGGAGAGTGAAAAAAGTTTTTCTGAAAATAGCATCGCTGTTTTATGGTGCCGCAATAAAATTGCGACATCTGCTCTTCGATATAAATATACTTCATAGCGAGCGTTTCGATATACCGATAATATGCGTCGGTAACATTACTGTTGGCGGTACTGGAAAAACTCCTACCGTAGAGATGCTCGTGGAGCACTACTCGGCATACAATAACGTGGTGGTCCTTTCTCGCGGATATGGTCGCATAACGCAGGGCTATCGAGTAGTGTCGGCAGACGACTCGTATCGTAGTGTTGGAGATGAGCCTCTGCAAATCAAACGTAAATTCCCGAATGTGACGGTTGTGGTGTGCGAAAAGCGTGCCTTTGCCATACATCGCATTAAGGAGGAGTTTCCCGAGGTGAATCTTATAATTATGGACGATGGCTTTCAGCATCGTTATGTTGAGCCGCTGATAAATATCGTTATTGTTGATGCCAATCGCCCTGTTGAACACGACCATCTTCTGCCTTATGGTCAGTTGCGTGATACTACGGATTCGCTATCCAGAGCCCACTACTTTATAGTTACAAAGTGTCCGGAAAGCATGAAGCCTATCGATATGCGCGTTATGCGAAAGGTGCTGGTCGAAAAACCTTCGCAGGAGATATTCTTTTCGCGTATGCAACCAATGGCTGCTTGCTCGGTTTTTGCAGGTATCGAGGGTACGGTACCTCATGGTGCAAGCGTTGTTGCAATGTCGGGAATTGGCGACAACGAGGCATTCAACAGAGGACTTGCTAAGCGATATAATGTCGTAGATACGATTGATTTTGACGATCATCACTCCTATCGCATGAGTGATTTGAAGCAGATTCGCAAAAAACTTGCACAGCACCCTAATTCTGTGATTATGACAACAGAGAAAGATGCTGTGAAGTTGGCTCATAGCAATGCCATTCCTGACGAGTTGCGACACAAGATGTTCTATGAGAAGATATCGTTGCGCTTTGTTGGCGAGGGACGTATGGAGTTGTTCGAGAGAATTGATAACGATATAAAAAATAGAGATAATGGATCTTATATTAAAGGCTTGTAAAGCAATTAAGGAGGCTACAAATGATTTCCAGCCCGAAGTAGGTATTATCCTCGGTACGGGATTGGGAGGCTTTGTCGATAGTATTGATGTCGAGTATCGTTTGGAGTATAAGGATATTCCTAATATGCCGGTATCGACAGTCGAAGGACACAAAGGTTGCCTTATCTTTGGTACCGTAGGCGGTAAGAAGGTTGTTGCTATGCAGGGCCGTTTTCATTATTATGAGGGCTATGCCATGAAGCAAGTTACATTCCCTGTACGAGTTATGGCGTTGCTTGGCATCAAGAATCTTTTTGTGTCTAATGCCGCAGGTGGTATCAATACATCTTTCTGTGTGGGAGACTTGATGATTATCACCGACCATATCAATCTCTTGCCAAATCCGCTTATCGGTCCAAATATGGCGGAGTTTGGCCCTCGTTTTCCCGACATGCACGATTGTTACAGCCATGCCATTCGCTCGAAGGCGACTGCTGTTGCCGAGCGTGAGGCTATAAAGTTGCAATATGGTGTATATGTCGGAACTACTGGTCCAACCTTCGAAACGCAAGTTGAGTATCGCTATTTTAAGGCTATCGGCGGCGATGCCGTAGGTATGTCTACTGTACCTGAGGTGATTGTGGCTCGCCATATGGGCGTACCGTGCTTCGGTGTGTCGGTCATTACTAACTGCGGATTGAGCGACGAGAAGGGCGACCATGAAGATGTGCAGGCTCAGGGTAGAAAGGCCGGTGAGCGTATGGCACGACTCTTTACCGAATTGATTAAAGAATTATAAGAAGATAAAGATATGATTAACAAGGTTATTTTAGTAGGAAATGTGGGACTTGATCCCGAGGTACGTGCATTGGATTCGGGTGTGAAAGTTGCTCGTGTGCGTTTGGCGACTACTGAGCGTTATACAGACCGTCAGACAAACGAAGTAAAGGAGCAGACAGAGTGGCATACCGTTACTTTGTGGCGTAATTTGGCTGACGTTGTAGATAAGTATGTTCACAAGGGCAGTCAGATTTATGTCGAGGGTTCGTTGCGTACTCGCGAATGGACCGATAAGGATAATCAGAAACGCTATACAACCGAAATTGTAGCAACCGATATGAAGTTGCTTGGTCGTCGTAACGATGCACAACCTTCGCAGGTAGTACAGGAGAGTGTCCAGCCGGCATATCAGGCACCAGCACAACCTCTCTATCAGCAACCTGTATCGCAACCTGCATATACCCAACCAGCACCGGTATCACAACCCGTAGTGCCTGCTGATAGCGCAGACGATCTTCCGTTCTAATGGGATAGAATCGATAGACAAAACAGATAGGGGCGAAAGATATCTTTCACCCCTATCTGTTTTAATATGACCAACTTTTACAAGAACTTTTCGATAGCTACCGAGCGTACATTTATTGCTTCGCTGGCATCTTCGATTATCTCATTCGGGATAGTAGTAGAAGTATATATGCCAACATCAGTAGAATCCTTATCCGAAGTGCGAGTCAGCTTAATCTTCTTTGGGTCACTATCGCTATATTGGATGCTGTATTCAGCCCACTTTGTGCCATCGGAGTACTCTCCTGTAAGGGTAGAGCCTTTGAGCGAGAATGTACCCGAATAGTGTACCCACAAGACGTTGTAGGTGTGCTGATAGAGGTCGAAAGAGTCATCTTCATTCAAGCGCAGATAGATGCCGAATGGAAGATCCTTCGAACCGTTCCACTCTGTCAGAACCCACTCGCCGATAGGAGAACCGTCGTCATTCCAAGTGGTGTTGCTTCCGCCACCGCCACCATTATCTCC
The DNA here is from genome assembly GCA_045644085.1 of Alistipes sp. Lineage (GTDB taxonomy): Bacteria > Bacteroidota > Bacteroidia > Bacteroidales > Rikenellaceae > Alistipes. Next base: position 34,336 of record JAZRGH010000002.1, read on the forward strand.
ATTCGGATTTCCGCAGGCTATGAATCCGAGTACAGCCACCATTGCTACAATAAATATCTTTGCTAATTTCATGTCTTAATCCTCCTCTGATTTTACATCCAACCTCCATTTGCAGTGTGACTTTCGCGTACGATGAGTGCAATCTTTTTGGTTGTTACTCGACCACCCATCTTGTCGTCGTTACCTTCCGTTTTACCTCCGATAACACACTCAATAGTTATGAAGCCATGACCAACATTGTTACATGTTATGATTAACTCGTTATTGGAGATACGAGGTCCGTTAGTGACACCCAACTTTGTCTTATCCTCTCCGGAAATGATTGTTGCGGAAGAATAAAGATTATCTCGAATCTTGATATCAAGAGTGTTATCGCCGATGTAAGGTCTTAAATCTATTCGCTCCATCTTGCCTTTTCTAATCGAGATACAAGGTGTTCCCTCAACATTCATTAACATGCGCAATGCATCTACGCGACCTGAACCCATGTTGCCCACATAGGAGGAAGAGAAGCTTGGAATAGAACTTGCCTTTAAATCGGCATCTATATCGTCAACCGAGAGTAGTAACATCGCAGTAAACTCTTCCAACGAGAACTTCTTACCTAATTTTTTTGCATACGAAAGACCGAGAGCTGCTACACCCGATACATGAGGACATGCCATTGATGTTCCCTGCATATAGCCATATCCGCTTCTTGCTGCAGTTTTTGGTACAGTAGAGAGAATTCCGCCCTTATCGCCATGATTTGGCATATCTCCTCCCGGAGCGCAGATGTTTGTACCTGGGCCGAAGTTGGTGTAGTATGCCGGCATACCGTCGCAACCTGTTGATGCCACCGATATAAAGTCGCTATAACCACCAGGATATCCCGACATTGCCAAACTGTCGTTTCCTGATGCAAATATCACTAAACCGCCGTCCAAAACATCGCTGTTTTTTGCAGTTTGGAAGTAGAGAATACCATCATACTCGACGCCAACATTGTCCCTATATTGCTTGTCGCTGGTCATGCTTGGAGCTCCTGTTTTTGGGTCTGCATTATAACCCCAAGAACATTGAGCAATCACGGCACCATTGTCTGCTGCATAGTGAAAAGCACGTGCACTTACGGCAGCTGTACCTTTCGTGCTACCGCTGAAGAGCTGCGACGATAAAATCTTTACACCATTGCCTTTGCTGTCACCACCAGCAATACCGCAGACACCTTTACCATTATTATTTACAGCAGCAATAGTTCCTGCCACGTGTGTTCCGTGTCCTGAATCACCCTTCTCGCTATACGATACTTTACCGTCAGCGGTACAGTGGTTGTAACCGTAAATATCATCTACATAGCCGTTGCCATCATCATCTATACCATTATCTGCGATTTCGCCCTTGTTTACCCACATATTGTCCTTCAAGTCCTCGTGAGTGTAATCTACACCCTCGTCAATGATGGCCACGATAATCGAAGGATCTCCGGTGCAGTAACGCCACGCATCTTTGACATTAACGTCCATGCCTGCAACCTGCTTCTCGTGAATTCCGCTACCAGTATTGTAATAGTGCCATTGGTCTTTGAAAAGCGGATCGTTAACCTCCGATACTAAAAGACGAGTCGACTCGTTAATATCGGCATCTATGGCAACCGAAGGCTGATACGAGAGAATAGAGTTGTACTGTACGATATCTACATCTGCAACCCCCGATATAGCATTAGCTGCATTTTCGAGTTGCTGATCGTTGGCGAAACTCACAATATACCAACGATGCAGTCCCATTTCGCGAGCTCGCTGCTCATGCTTAGGATTTATTGGAAAAACTCGCTCTATTGCTGTCGCACCGATACTCGTCAACACAATATTAAGAGACTCAATATTGGAACGTGTAATGTCATTGCTACACTCCGCTTTCTCAAAAGCGAGCGCAGCACTCTCGTTGAACTTAATCAACAAACTACCCATCTCAGCAGAGCATGGCGAGTTGATAATCTTTGTTGCAGAGGTGTTTGTAGACTCTCCAACAAGGATATCCTCATCGTGCGTAAAACAACTGGTGAGCATTGAAAATATCAATGCACATAGGCCAAAGTTTCTAACAAATCTGTACATAAGTATCGTCAAAATATAAAATTTATTTAGACACCACAAGCCGACCTCAATATTGGTGGCCGGCTTGCAGTGTTATAAAGTCAAAGAACTATTTGTTCTCGGTGTTCTCGCCACCCTCAGTACCTTCGTTACCTCCGGTGTTCTCGCCACCCTCAGTGCCTTCATTACCTCCGGTGTTCTCGCTACCCTCACCGGTCTCCGGTGCCTGTGGCTCTACGTAAGGAGTGATAGTAGTAGAGCTTGCCTCAAATTGCTTGTTGAACTTGAACTCAGCCGAATTCATTACTGTATCTCCCGGAATGTCATTGCCATCACGATCCTGCTTTACCTTGTAAGCCTGAACCTTAAACATATAGTTTTGAATGCTTGTAGGTTGCTTGCTTGTAGCATCAATGTTGAATACAAACGGATCGAAGATAAGGCTACCGCTTACCAATAAAGACTCATACTGATAGCAGATGGTCTTCGCTTCGTCAACATAGCCAAACAATTTACCAAAGAGGTTACCCTCCTTCTTGCGACCACGAATAGTACCATCGAGTGTGAGAGTTTCGGCTGCTGCATCGTATGTTGCAAACCACTCAGAACCATCGTCGTAACCGAGATTCGAAACGATGAATGTCTTCGAGCTTCCCTGGTAGCTCTTGAGTTCGAATGTAGTCTCGAATGTACCAAAAGCGATACTCTTACTCTTCATTACGAACTTGCCTTCCTTCAACTCACCAGTATACGCAGGAGCAACATCAGTCTTGAATACATGCTCTACAATAGCTCTTGTCTCGTAGTCGTTTACTGCAAGTATAACAGCTGTATAGTCAGTATTGTCTTCGAGATCACCATAGAAGTTGTTCTTACCCTCAGTCGAGTGAACCGCTGCCAACTCCTCGAGTGTGAACGACGTTACACCCTCCTCGTTGAAGAGCTTCTTGTAGATATTAAGCTTCTCGTCATCGTTTGTTGCACCGCCATTCTTCTTAATATATTCGGTGATGAAGGTGGTTGGCCAGCAAGATACATAAATAGCCTTCAACTGAGTACCCTTGATATTGTAACCAAACGAGTTGTAATCACCAATATCATCACCTGGTTCGTCGGTGTAGTAATCGGTATACTTTCCAAATGTTACGGTGATGTCGCATGGGTTATCACCCGAGTTGATGATACCAGAGTAGTAGAACGAATCCAAAGCTACATACTTCTCTACTAATTCATTTGCCTTATCCTTTGGCGCAGCAATGATTGTGTACAAACCAGCCTTGTTAATAGTAATATTAATCTCTGTCTTCTCGCTTCCAGGATTGAAATCCTCAATCTCGCAGATGTTGGTAGCTGTACCGTTGATGAGAGCAGCAATAGCATCGGCAGGATTAGCCGATACGTTACCCTCAGCCAAGTAGTACTTAACGCCCATTACATCGGCTCCGTGTGTGAAAGTGAATTTGGCCTTAACATCCTCGTAGTCAGAGGCGATATTCATACCATCATACTTTACATTGAGAGAGTAGTCGGTAGGAACTCCGTCAGGGAGAACAATACGGAACATTCCGTTAAGGTTGGTTACGAACATGTTGCCACCTTTGTACTTAGCTGCACCGATAAGCAAACTCTCTGCCGGCCATGTGATTACGCCATTGTTCAACACTCCTGCCAAACCGGTAGGGTTTGTTGTAGGGTGGTAGTCAGAAACAATGCACCACTCGCTATCAGTCTGCTCCATCAAGCCCATTCCCTGTTTTTCGATATAGCACTTCTCCGGATTTTCGCAATTGATAACAAGGTGCTTAGCCTTGTTAGGATCCTCCTCGCTCTCCGCTGCACCAAGTGCAGGAACTGCCATCTTATCCCATGGGTTATAGAGAAGGTAAGCACCAGCCTTTGTCTTGTGGGTATAAACCTTCACCTCAACTTCTGCCTTGTACGAAAGTACAGAGAATTTCTTACCATCAAGGCCCGTGAATGCATCACCTCCGCAGAACTTTCCATAGTTGCTTAACTCGCCTTTGAGCTCGTCCCATGGGAAGAGACGGAAGGCTACCTCCCACTTCTGCTCACCATAAGGCGTTCCCTGTGTCTCATCGCCAAGAAGAAGAGTGATTTTATACTCTTTACCCTCCTCCATGTTTGCGCTATTAGCCTTGATTGCCAACTCGGCAACATCTTTACCTTTCTCAAATACTACGCTTGCAGGGACTTCGAACAAAGTCTCATCGTAAGTATTGGTATCATCTCCAAACTGCGCAATGATAGGCACCTCCAACTCGGTGTCAGTAACCATTCTGGTAAGAATGACATTCTGCACATCATCTTTCTCCTCGCCAGAGATGTTGAAAACGGTTACATTATGGTTAGAGAAGCACACCTGTGGTCCCGCAGGAACGCTGCCCGGAGTGTATGCGTTGTCGTTGGTACAGGACGCAAAGAGTCCTGCAACCAACATTGTCAACAACGAATATATCAATTTAAGATTTTTCATACTCTTAATACTTTATATATAATATTATTTCCACAACTTAATGATTCCGTCAGGATTAGGGTTGTTCTTACCGATAAGTGCCGGATTTTGCAACTCCTCGCTCTCAGGAATACAGAAGTTCCACCATGGAGCAACTCCTGTTACATTTACACGAGAGTCCGAAGGAACATTTGTTCCATCGTATCCATTGTTGATACCAAGACCCAATCGCTTGAAATCGTAGAATACGATACCTTCACCCCACAATTCAACTCGCTTCTGGAACATGATCTCGTCCACGAGGTCGGTCATAGCCTCAGTCGAATACTTAGGATTGCGGTTTGCCATGAAACTGATAAGATCAGCCTCAGCCTCACCTTCTCTACCCTCTATGTGAGCCTTTGCCTCCATCTCGATGAAGTACATCTCCTCAATACGCATCAAAGGTACATCGGTAACGTTACCAATAGTGTAAGATACGATGTTACCATTTGCAGGGTGGAATTTCATGTTTGCGTATGCAGGGACAGTCTTAACAAACTCGTCCTCAGAATAGTTTGTCAAATAGCCATACTGCTTGTACCAAGCGGCAGGGTTAGCTCCGACAAATGCCTTACGACGCCAGTCATTAGCCGATATACGGTTATAGAACTTGGTGTTAACACCCTCGAACACGAACTTACCACCATAGCCCCAAGTTGCCTCACCAGAGCGCCATGCGATGAAGTTTACGAGGTTTGTGATACCCTCGGTAGTCTGTGGTAAATACCACATCCAAGCATTGTTCGACTTGTTGAAACCCGAAGTTGCATTCAACCACTCGCTTTCAGTCATGATTGTAGCATGCGATTCCTGTATAGCCAAACGAGCATATTTAGCAGCCTCGCTGTACGCCTCCTCGCCGGTCTTAACATTCTTGTAGTAAGAGTTGAACTGTCCTAACCAGAGATATGCACGAGCCTTCAAACCGTAGATTACGGCCTTCGATGGCATAGTCTTCTTCACATCGATACCATCTAACAACTCCTCGGCATGATTCAAATCATCTAAGATGAATTCGAACATATCCTCACGCTTTGCACGAGGGTTGTTACGAGCCTCTGCCTCGCTGGTAGACTCCTTAATGATAGGTACTGTCAAAGCTCTAACATTCGAAATATCGTATTTGCCAGCAGCTGCCTCATCAGTAACTTCGAGAGCCTCATATTGACGAGCCATATCGAGATAGAAACATGCACGGAAAGCCTTTGCTACACCGAGCGACATTTTCTCACTCTTCGAGAGATTCTTATTGGTGTCAACCAAGCCGATAACATCGTTACAAGACTTCATGAACGAGAAGTATGTGTTCCAAGGGAACGCACACAATCCGGCAGTTGGGCCCAAGCTCTGACCGCGCTCCCAGAAGAAGAACCAGTCGTAGCCTGCGGCATCATCACCTGCGGTACAGATAACATCGCCTGTACATGCGTCCATAGCGCACATCAAGCCTGGATAACCAAAGTCAAAACCGTAGTTCTGGCCCGAACCGAATGCTGAATATGGATAGGCCATATTTACTGCGATAGCACCAACCATCGACTCCAAAATGGTCGAAGCCTGTGATACTTGCTCCTTTGTGGCACCATCTGTCGGGAAGGTCTCTTTAATACAGCTTGTAGTCAATACTGCTGTACCAAGAACCAAAGTCAAAAATCTATATATGTTTTTCATTTTCATAACTTTTTCCTTTCTGTCAAGTGTTAGAATGTAACATTGATACCACCCGAAATAGTACGGATAGGAGCATACATTGCATTGTTGGTACCTCCGGTGAACGACTGACGAGGGTCAAGACCCTTACGACGCGACCAATACCAAACATTGTCGCATACAACATACACGCGCAACTTGCTTACGAGGAACTTGCGGGTAATGTTCTGTGGAAGAGTATATCCAACAGTAATGTTGTTTACGCTCAAATATGAAGCATCAACAAGGAAACGATCAGAGCTAGCAGTTGTGTACTCATCTCCATACTGCAAACGTGGAATATCGGTATTCTTGTTTGTCTCGCTCCAAGCATTGAGGATATCTCGGTGATAGTTACCACCTACTGAGGTTCCAACAGGCGATGACATAAAGCTTGCATATCCCGAGTCGTAAACCAAACCACCAATCTGGTAGGTGAAGTTTGCTGAGATATCAACACCGTAGAAGTTGAACGAAGTTGTGAAACCTCCGTAAACATCTGCCATAGCATCACCTACGAGGTAACGAGTTGCGTTATCATAATCGGTAGTTGGCTTGCGTACGATGTTACCCTTTGCATCTTTCGACTCCTGCCACCATGTTGATTCACCTTTTTCGTTCACACCTGCGTACGACTTCATATAGAAAGTATAGAGAGGAAGTCCCTCTGCGAAGTAGTACGAACCGCTCAAATAACCCGGATGTCCGTTGAGGTTGAGTGGCTTGTGCTCGTCAGCAAGGTAAGTAACCTTATTGTCGATGTGAGTGAGGTTAACGTTGAATGACCAATTGAAGTTCTTGCGACGGATAATGTCTGCGCCCAACTCAATCTCGACACCCTGGTTAGCCATATCACCGACGTTAGCATAGTAACCGCTATAACCGAGCGATGAAGGTACCGAGAAATAGAACAACATATCGGTAGTCTTACGGTAGAAATAGTCGATGTTACCATAAAGACGTCCCTGCCAGAATCCGAACTCTGTACCAATGTTCATATTTCCGTTAGTCTCCCAAGTGATGTTAGGATTACCCTTCGAGAGGAAGATAACCGCAACGCCACCATCGTTGTTAGCATAGCTGTAAGTATCGGTGTAGCGATATGCACCAATCTCATCATTACCCTGCGAACCATACGACGCCTTAATCTTTAACATGTCAATAAATGGAGCATTGAACCACTTCTCGCGATTAATCAACCAAGCAGCACCAACCGACCAGAAGTTACCCCAGCGGTGGTCTGGGTGGAAACGCGAAGATGCGTCGCGACGATACGAAACGCTACCGAAGATGCGGTTGTCGTAGTCGTAGCCCGCACGGAAGAAGTAACCCTCAGTGTTGTACTCGCCAACATACGAACTTGCATTTGCACCATCAACAACAGCACTTGCCAACTCGTCGTTGTTATAGTCTGCGATTACGGTCTTGTAGCCTGAAACGTAGTATGACTTATTGTTATAGTACTCGTGACCCAACATCAAATCGATGGTGTGGTAATCAGCGAAAGTTTCCTTGTATGAGAGCAACTGCTGCAAGTTATATGCAATGGAGCGGCCATGGCTCTTGCCAATCGAACCACCCGAAGATGCGAACTGACCATAGTATGGGTTGCTTACGCTTGTAGAACGAGTCTCGTCAATAGTTGTCGAAGCGTTGATTGTCAACTTCAAACCCTTGTAGAGATAGAAATCTGCAAATCCGTTAGCCGAGAATGCATTACCCTCGCTGTACGACTTGTTCAACCAGCTGGTCTGCAATGCATTTGAGTCAGAAAGCATTGGACGAGTGAGTCCTGCGTTACCCTTTGAACCATAGTCGTACATCTGGTAGCCATTCTCATCAACCATGATGTTACCCTTACCGTCGCGGATATAAACAGGGTAGATAGGAGCCATCTGCGATGCGAAAGCAAAGATGTTTGCTGTCGAACCGCTTTCACCCTCGCCCGAGTTACCATTACTCCAATAGAAGTCGGTGTAAGAGAGGTTACCACCCACCTTTAACCACTTCTTAGCCTGGTAATCAGCCTTCAAACGTGCAGTAAAACGAGTCATCTCCGAGCTCTTGATGATACCCTCGTTGTCGAGGTAACCAACCGAAGCATAGAAATTTGAACGCTGTGTTGCACCAGAGATGCTTACATTATACTCCTGACGGAACGAAGAGTGATAAGCCTCGTCCATCCAGTTGTCTGGCAAGAGCATGTAATCCTGCCCCTCGTATGATACGACATTACCGAGAGTCGCAGCAGGATTGAGCTTGCCATTTGTACCGATGAGGTACTGTCCCGCAGGAACATTATATACGTTGTAACCCAAACCTCCCTGTCCGTTTTGTGTCAAGCCGGTAACAGCCTTGATGTAAGGATTCTCGTACTTGTTGTCTACATAGTAGTTGTAGAGAGCAGAGTAGTGTGTCTCGTAGTACTGTCCCGGATCCTTGATAACATCATACTCCTGCGAAGCACGTGAGTTTACGCCCCACTTTGCATCTACATTCACAACAGCTTCTCCTGCGCGAGCATTCTTTGTGGTAATCATGATGACACCATTCGCACCACGTGCACCATAGAGTGCATTCGAAGCAGCGTCCTTCAATACGGTCATCGACTCGATGTCGGCCATGTTGATATTGTTCTTGTCACCGTCATAAGGCATACCATCAACAATCCATAATGGCTCCTGTCCTGCGTTGATCGAACCGAAACCACGGATACGGATTGTAGGCGATGCGCCGAGATCACCTGACGAGGTGGTCATCTGCACGCCTGCAACCTTACCGCTCAATGCAGTAGCGACATTCGAAGTTTGAACCTTCGACAAATCATCTGCCGAAACGACCTTTGCCGAACCGGTAAATGCCTCCTTCTTAGCCTCACCGAAAGCGATGACGATAACGTCGTCGATAGCCTTTGAAGACTCTTTGAGCACTGCATCTACGGTTGTTTTGCCATTTACGGCAATTTTGGTATCCTCATAGCCGATGAAGGAGAATACGAGTGTTCCGTTAGTCGGAGCAGCAAGTATATACTTACCCTGCAAATCGGTTGAAGTACCAATTGAGGTACCCTCTACCACTACGGTAGCACCGGCAACCGGAGTTCCATCCGCGCCGGTAACTGTACCTGTGACCTGCTTATCCTGTGCAAATACCGAAGCACATGCGAACAGGATGGCAGCAATTGATAGTACAATTTTTTTAACCATAAGCATTTGTTTTTAATTATAATTATATATAAATATATGTGCGTTTTCGTGCAAAGATATAAATAAACTATATTACCACCAAAAAATGTGCGAATAAAAATGCGTGTTTTTGAGGGTATGTCGCGAATTTATTACGATTTGGTTTCGAATTGAAAGTAAAATTAGAATAAAAGTTTCAAATTAAAATATAAATTTTTTAATAATTCGATAAGGCGCTATTTTGTGCTGTTTTGTGGTTGATTCATCTGTTTCCCTGCTATATTTTTATTGTTTGTTGACCGGCTGTTCTGAGGTCTTATTACAAAATGTAATCGCATAAAAATCGAAACATTTTGAATATATGAGTATAAAAATGTATAAAGGCGATCTGTCAATTTTAGAGAATTTGATATTAGAAAAGCTTAAATAGATAAAAACCGGAAAAGTTTTTAACTTTTAATTCTGCATTTTTAACTTTTTTCGCTATCTTTGTGCCAATAAAAGAGAATTTAACAAACAAATCAGTTAAAATATGAAAGCAATCGTTAAAACCAATTTGCAGTTGCCGGGTCAGACTGCTCACTATGTGGGTAAGGTTCGTGATGTGTATAGCATCGAGGGTGACTATCTTGTAATGGTCGTTTCGGACCGTATTTCGGCGTTCGATGTAGTGTTGCCAGAGGGTATTCCTTTCAAGGGTCAGGTGCTTAACCAGATCGCAGCAAAGTTCCTCGACGCTACTACCGATATTCTTCCTAACTGGAAAATCGCTACTCCGGACCCAATGGTTACCGTAGGCCACAAGTGTGAGCCTTTCAAGGTTGAGATGGTTATCCGTGGCTACCTTTCAGGCCACGCTTGGCGTGAGTATAAGGCTGGTAAGCGTGTTATTTGTGGCGTTGAGATGCCTGAGGGTATGGTTGAGAACCAGAAGTTCCCAACTCCTATCATCACCCCTACAACTAAGGCGGCAGAGGGTCACGACGAGGATATTTCGAAGGAGGAGATTATCGCTCAGGGTATCGTTTCGCGTGAGGATTACGAGCAGTTGGAGAAGTATACTCAGGCAATTTTCCAGCGTGGTACCGAGATCGCTGCAAAGATGGGCTTGATTCTTGTTGATACAAAGTATGAGTTCGGTAAGAAGAACGGCGTAATCTACTTGATGGACGAGATTCACACTCCTGACTCTTCGCGTTACTTCTATGCTGAGGGTTACGAGGAGCGTCTTGCAGCAGGCGAGAAGCAGAAGCAGCTCTCAAAGGAGTTTGTTCGTGAGTGGCTTATGGCAAACGGCTTCCAGGGCCAGGACGGTCAGAAGGTGCCAGAGATGACTCCGGAGATCGTTGCAAGCATCACCGAGCGTTACATCGAGTTGTACGAGAATATCGTAGGCGAGAAGTTCGAGAAGGCTGAGTGCGACGATGTTGAGGCTCGTATTGCAAAGAATGTAACAGAGTTCTTAGCGACTCTTTAATTGAATTACAAATAGTTATAACAATCAAAGGCGGCAGAAATTGTCGCCTTTGGTAGCATAAAAAAAGTATGAAGAAAAGCGCATATTCCGGCACATTTGGCTCTTTTATCATGTTTGGTTGGTTGATGTATATAATGTTGAGTCCGAGCGAGTTTGTGATTCTTTCGACCAACGATATGCACGCTTCGCTCGACAATATGGCGCGTTTGGCAACGGCGGTTAAGGAGTGCCGCGATACGGTATTTACCATTGTGGTCGATGCGGGAGATAGGTGGACCGGTAATGCCTATGTCGATTTGGCGGAGGGCAGATTGCCGATGATTCATCTGATGAATGCCGTTGGGTATGACGTTGCTACTCTTGGTAATCATGACTTTGATGCAGGTCAGCAGGTGTTGGATAATGCTATCGATAAGGCAGAGTTCGAAGTCGTCTGTGCTAATATGACCTCTTTGGGAGAGTGGCTTGATGATGTTGATAGGTGTGAGCGTATTGTAACGCCTGCGGGCGTTGCCGTAGACTTTGTGGGTGTGGTGACGAGCTACTCGAATGGTCATCCCGACGGCAACGATGTCAATTTTGAGGGGTTACAGTTTGAGGACCCTCAGATTGTCGCAAAGCGTGAAGGCGATGACTCAAATGGCGATGTGAAGGTGTTGCTTTCGCATATGGGCCACGATCGAGATTTGGCTTTGGCAGAGCGATATGGCGGTTACGATGTAATTATCGGTGGACATACACACCGACTTCTCGATACTGTTGTGAATGGAACAGTGGTGGGGCAGACCCAGCGCAAATTAAAATATGTGGGCGTAACGAGGATTAAGATGCGCGGTAAGAGGGTTGTGGATGTGGAATATGAGAATATCCCACTGAAAAATTATGCAAAAGATGCAGAGATTGTGGCTCAGGTTAAGGAGATTGAGGCAAATCCTGCACTGCAAGAGGTGGTCGGTGAGATGGCTCACTCAACGAATCATGTGGGTTTGTGTAATTTGCAGACCAAGATTATCAAGGAGGCGATAGGTGCCGAGATAGGTATCTATCATCGTGGAGGTGTGCGTATTATCGAGGGGGTACCGAAGGGTGATGTAACGGTTAAGACTCTCTTCGATAATGAACCATTCTTCTCGCAGGTGCATCTTGTCGAGATGACGCCGTCGCAGTTGCGAAATCTGATTGTCGAGAAGTATAATGACACCGTAAATGCGAAGGAGTCGCACTGCATTGACCTCTATGCCACAACACCTTACCATATTATTGTAGATGAGAATGATATGGCATATGATGTCTATTTTCCTCGCTTGCGAGAGGGGCGAAAATACAAGATTGCAGTAGCCGATTATGTTGCCCGCAACTATGCACACTTTGAGTGCGAGAGTGAGGTGCGATTGCCTATGTTGGTTTATGATATGGACAAGGCTTATTTTGAGAAAAATTCGCCAGTTGAGGTGTCGAATAAGCCATTGCAAAGCGTGGTAGTGCGCAAACAGAGATAAAAAATCGAGATTTATCTCGAATATGATAAAATTTTGCTACCTTTGTAGACTTAATTTTGCATTTTGGATTCTGAATTTTGAATTTTTGAAAAGATATGGCAGTAGAATTGAAAGATTTGACCAAGAGCGATGAGAACTATTCGCAATGGTACAACGATCTTGTCGTAAAGGCAGGTTTGGCCGAGAACTCGGCAGTGCGTGGCTGTATGGTAATCAAGCCTTACGGATACGCTATTTGGGAGAAGATGCACGAAGTACTCGACGGAATGTTCAAGGCGACAGGCGTGCAGAACGCATACTTCCCGCTCTTTATTCCTAAGTCATTCTTCTCGAAGGAGGCAAACCACGTAGAGGGTTTTGCTAAGGAGTGTGCTGTAGTGACTCACTATCGCTTGAAGAATGATGAGAATGGCAAGGGTATCGTAGTTGACCCGGCGGCTCGTTTGGAGGAGGAGTTGATTGTTCGTCCTACATCGGAGACTATTATCTGGAACACATACAACGGTTGGATCAACTCATACCGTGACCTTCCAATCCTCTGCAACCAGTGGGCAAATGTTGTTCGCTGGGAGATGCGTACTCGTCTCTTCTTGCGTACCGCAGAGTTCTTGTGGCAGGAGGGACACACCGCGCACGAAACTCGTGAGGAGGCAGAAGCAGAGGCATTGCAGATGATTAAGGTATATCAGAAGTTTGCCGAGGAGTGGTTGTGCTTACCGGTAATCGTTGGACACAAGTCGCCAAACGAGCGTTTCGCAGGTGCCGAGGATACTCTCACTATTGAGGCGTTGATGCAGGATGGTAAGGCTTTGCAGAGTGGTACTTCGCACTTCCTCGGTCAGAACTTTGCCAAGGCATTCGATGTTAAGTATGCTAACCGTGAGGGTAAGTTGGAGTATGTATGGGCTACATCGTGGGGCGTTTCGACTCGCTTGATGGGTGCTTTGATTATGGCTCACTCGGACAATAACGGTTTGGTACTGCCTCCGAAGTTGGCTCCGACACAGGTTGTTATCGTTCCTATCTACAAGGGTGAGGAGCAGTTGGAGGCAGCTCGCGTAAAGATGAACGAGATTGCTGATGCGTTGAAGGCAAAGGGCGTGCGTGTTAAGGTTGATGACCGCGACAATGTTCGTGCGGGCTTCAAGTTTGCAGAGTATGAGTTGGAGGGTGTACCTGTACGCCTTGCACTCGGTCAGCGTGACCTCGCAAACGGCACTATCGAGTTGGCACGTCGTGATACCTTGACCAAGGAGACCGTTTCGCAGGAGGGCCTTATCGACTATATCGTAAACTTGCTCGACGAGCAGCAGAAGAATATCTTCCAGAAGGCACTCGACTATCGTAACTCGATGATTACCAAGGTGGATACCTGGGATGAGTTCGTTGAGGTATTAAACAACAAGGGAGGTTTCATCTCGGCACACTGGGATGGAACTCCTGAGACCGAGCAGGCTATCAAGGAGGCTACAAAGGCTACTATCCGTTGTATTCCTTTGGACGTTGAGCCAGAGGAGGGTAAGTGTATCTTCACCGGCAAGCCGTCGCCTTACCGCGTATTGTTTGCAAAGAGCTACTAATATGAAACGATTGGCGATTATTGTCGCAGTGCTATGCCTCGTTTTGCCCGTTGTAGCAAAGCCGAAAGCAGAGATTAAGAGTCAGTGGCGAGGTGCGCGTGTTGCGTACCTCGGTGACTCTATAACCGACAAGCGTCAGGTTGAGAAGGGGCAGAATGAGACCTATTGGTCGTACCTCGAAGGCATACTTGGCACAGAGTCCTTTGTCTATGGCATCAGCGGTCATCAGTGGAGCCAGATTCCGGGACAGACCGATAAACTCATTAAGGAACATGGCCAGGAGGTCGATGCGATAATGATTTTTGTCGGCACCAACGACTACAACGCCAACGTCCCACTCGGAGAGTGGTTTACCGAGGAGATTGTCGAGGTTGAGGTTACGGGTCCGAAGGGTTCGAAGTCGGGCGTAATGGCCGAGCGTAAAAAGCGCACTATTGCGATGGACAATACAACAGTGCGTGGTCGTATCAATATTGCACTTTCGCAGCTCAAACGAGAGTATCCAACCAAGCAGATTATCCTCTTGACTCCGATACATCGAGGTTTGGCGCTCCTTTCGGATAGAAATATCCAACCCGATGAGCTTCACGCTAACGGTGTGGGCGAGTATATCGATGCCTATGTTGATGTTGTGAAGGAGGCAGGAAATGTTTGGGCTGTACCTGTTATCGACTTGAACTCGATATGCGGACTCTATCCATTAGAGGAGTCGAATGCCCTCTATTGGCGCAGACCATCGCTCGAAAAGAGCAAGAAGTCGGGCAAGAACAGGATTGATCGCCTTCACCCAAATAGTGCAGGCCACCTGCGTATGGCACAAGCATTGGCTTATCAGTTGTTGGGCTATCCGGCAAAATTGGATTAAAAGATGGAGAAAGCGAGAACCGACATACGAACAAAACGAATATACCGAGTAACATTGCTCGGTATGTTTGTCAATATGGTACTTTTTGTTCTGAAACTCATGGCGGGTATTGTGGGACGAAGTGGTGCGATGATTGCCGATGCTGTACATTCAGCTTCGGACTTTGCTACCGATGTTGTTGTGTTGGCATTTGTTCGCATAAGTTCAAAACCGCGTGATAAAGATCATCATTGGGGGCATGGAAAGTACGAAACCCTCGCTTCGTTGATTATAGGTGTCGCACTATTTGCCGTAGGAGTTGATATTCTGATTGATAGCGCAAAGAGTATTACAGCAGTTGTGAATGGCGAGGTGTTGCCACGTCCCGGTGTAATTGCAATTATTGCTGCTGCGGTGTCGATTGTTATCAAAGAGGCGTTGTATCAGTGGACGGTGCGTGTTGGTAAGCAGTTGGAGAGCCCGTCGGTGGTGGCAAATGCATGGCATCATCGCAGTGATGCGCTCTCTTCAATAGGAGCATTGTTAGGTATAGGGTTAGCCTATTTTCTCGGCGAGAAGTGGCGTATTGCCGATCCGATAGCTGCTATTGTGGTGGCAGCACTTATCATAAAGGTATCTATTGACCTCTGTCGCACAGCCCTTGCAGAACTCCTCGAAAAGAGCCTTCCGGCAACAACGGAGGAGGAGATTCTATCCATTATTTCGGCTACTCCGAATATTCATAAGCCGCATAATCTGCGTACTCGTCGTATCGGTTCGGATATCGCTATCGAAGTTCATGTCAGAGTGAATGGTAATATGACCGTCTTTGAGTCGCACGAGATAACGAGGGAGATAGAACATGCATTGCGCTCCCGCTTTGGCGAGCGAACTGCCGTAGCCATTCATATCGAGCCATTGAAATAGAGGTACAAAAAAGGGTCGCTCGAAAGCAACCCTCCCACAAATTAACCCTCTTATGCCTCCGATTTGAAGACCGTCTTTAAGAACGAATCCAAATAGAGAAGTTCCGCATCTCCGCAAATTACTTGCGATAGAAATAGGTCCTCTTCGCAGACATGGTGTAATACTCGATTGTCGATCTGCTCCATAGGCAAAGTGTTTTATAAATAGACTTCACCCAGATAACGTAGAGTCCGAGTATTTTATTGTCAAGAAACTTAGCAAATAGCTAAATTTTTCTCCTTTATCATCTGGCGCATGTTTATCAGAGCGTATCGCATGCGACCTAGCGCTGTGTTGATACTAACCCCTGTATGCTCAGCTATCTCCTTGAAACTCAAACCTTCGTAGTATCGCATCTTTACGACTTCGCGTTGCTCTGCCGGCAGATGCTCGATAAGTTGGCGTACCTCTTCGGCCTGTTGTTCCGATACAAGTTTGTCCTCTATCGAAGGTTCCGTCATATTTCTACTGCCCAAAATATCGAATCCTGCACTCGACTCATTGATGGTCTTGACCTGTTTTTGTGCGCGGAAATAGTCCAATACTCTATTGTGAGCTATTCGCAACAACCAAGGCTGAAATCGACCTTTGTCGGTGTAACGACCTTCGTCCAATACCTTCACAACCTTTATCAAAATCTCCTGCGTCAAGTCATCAGCCACATCGTTATCCTTTACCATCATGCGAACATAGTCGCGTACTCGGCGTGTGTGACGCTCCAAAAGTTGAGAAACAGCTTCACGATTACCCTGCTGGTACATTTCCAACAAAGCCTGGTCGCTTAACATTGTACTCTTCATACTCTTATTCTTTCAAAAAATAGTTCAAAGAGTAGATTTCTATTCGATAGGCAATAATTTTTTAGTTATACTTTTCGTTTATATATATGAGATAGTGTCTGATAACAGACAACTTTCTCGGCTGCAAGATACGCTATTTTTATCGAACAGCCAAATTGCCACAACTACTCTGCATTAATGTATATTGCGTCGAAAAATGCAAAAATAGTGCCGAGAGTGGTGCGTGGCTGGGATTTATGCTTACATGAAAGATAAACTATCGGTGGCGAATCGCCTAAATGGGGCGGTGAAATAACATGCGCAAAAGATGCTTTTTCTATTTGATTTTGCGTATTTGCCAAATAAATAGAATAAATGCTAATAAGATGGAAGCACTATCGGCTATCGGCATCGAGATCCAAACTCCGTATGCGCCGAGTGTTCGAGGTAGGATCCATAACAATGGCAACAAGAAGAGCAGTTGTCGTGTGAGCGACATGAAAATCGCTAATGGAGCCTTTCCTATATATTGGAAAAATCCTCCCACTACAATCTGAAAACCTACAAGCGGGAACATAGTCAAAACAAGTCGCAATCCCTGTGATGCCGCCTCTACGAGAAGCTGTTCATCTCCTCCTCGCGAAGAGTCAACAAAGGCGCGTGCGATTATGTGAGGAATGGTTTCGCCCAGTATAAATCCGATTGAGGCGATAGTAATTCCGCAGCCGATGGTCATAAAAACAGCTTTGCGTACACGTGCAAAGTTCTTGGCTCCGTAGTTGTATCCGACAATAGGTTGCATACCTTGGTTTAGGCCCTGTACTACCATGACAAAGAGTAGTGCTACGCGGTTTACAATGCCATAGGCTCCGACGTATAGGTCGGCAGCGCCATGTTCGCGTGCAACGATGTCGTGTATGCTTGTGCCACCATAGCTCAGCATTGCGGTATTTACAAATGCGGCAACCATCGAGGCGCAGATATTCATCAAAAATGGTGCAAGTCCTATTGAGAGAATGTTGCCGACAATCTTCAAATCGAAGTGGAATGCCTCGCGCTTAAATCGCAGGAACGAACTCTTTGAGCAGAAGTGTGACAAAGCAATTAAACAAGCGGTAAATTGCGAAATGACAGTAGCTGCTGCTGAGCCTTGAATACCCCAACCAAACTTGAAGATGAAGAGAGGGTTGAGAATGAGATTTACTGCTACTGAGATGAGCATTATCATCATCGATTTGCGAGGGTTACCCGATGCGCGAATCATCTCATTCATACCGAGATAGAGATGCTGTGTAATGTTTCCGTATAGGATAATACGCATAAACTGTCGAGCATACTCCAATGTCTCCTCCGAGGCGTGGCCACCGCTGAATAGTAACAGTATTTTGTCGAGGAAGGTGAGCATCAATACCATAATCGAAAGTCCGATAACGATATTGAGGAGTACTGCGTTACATAGTGTCTTTTCGGCGGCTGCTTTATTTCCCTCTCCCAGGCGTAGCGAAATACGGGCTGCGGCACCAACGCCCACCATTGCGCCAAAGGCGGCACCGATATTCATAATCGGCATTGTAACGGCCATACCTGCAATGGCTGCTCCTCCAACACCATGCCCTACGAAAGCACTATCAATAAGGTGATATAGCGATGACGATGCCATCGCTATAATTGCCGGCGTTGCGTAATTAAAAAGCAACTTACCGATATTATCCGTACCCAATGATAGGGTTTTACTCACCTTATTCTGTTTTTAATGTTTCTTACTCTTCTTCTCGCACTTGAAGATAGGATTCTTCTCGATTGGAGTCTCGACGCTTGTGTCAACACCACCACCCAAAGCTCGATAGAGGTTTATAACACCCTGAATACCTTCGAAACGATCCGATACCTGTTGCAATCGAGCCGAGAGCAATGACTGCTGCGCAGTCAAGACCTCCAAATAGGTAGCCTCTGAGTGGCTCATCAACTGACGAGTGCTATATACTGCGCTCTCCAATGTCTCGATTTGGCGGATACGCAAATTGGTTTTGCTACGTGCTGTGTGGCATTGTACCAAAGCTGTATTAACTTCGCTGCCGGCCTCCAATAACTTATGCTCAAATTCGAGAAGAGCCTCACGCTGTTGTGATTGTGCAATCTTGTAGTTTGCACGGTTGCTACCTGCCTTAAAGATCGGTTGTACTAACTTTCCAATAAACGAAAGTGCCCAAGATGTAGGGAGACCTTTGAGCGCAACATCACCCGTAAGGGAGAGCGACGGGTAGAGATTTGCGTGTGCAATATTGGTGTTGTAGAATGCGATTTTAAGGTTGTACTCGGCCTGCTGAATATCCGGACGACGCGAAAGCAACTGAGCAGGTACGCCTATAAACAATTCCTGCTTGAAGTCAACACCATTCAATTCTCCGCGAGGGAAGTCCTGTGGTGTAACACCTAACAACAGAGCAAACGAGTTCTGTGCCTGTACCAACTTATACTCTAAGTCATGCAACGACGCATCAATAGAACAACTGTTAGCTTCGGTTTGCGATATAGAAGCGGCATTTGTCATGCCGGCCTCCTTCATTGCCTTCATGGTACGAACATTCTCTTTCCACGAAGCCGAAGTTGAACGCGAAATACGAAGTTGTGCATCGAGCATTAACAATGTATAGTAGTTGTTTGCAATTGCCGATACGAGAGCTGTCTGAACGCTGCGACGATAGAGTCTGTTATACTCCATAGTTGCTTCGGCACGACGCTTTGCATTGATATTGCGAGCCATAATATCAATCTCCCAGCTCGCCTTAACAGGCAATGTGTAGCTAAAAGAGGAGTTCACGCCGGCTCCAATCTGAGGCTCGAAGCTAAACGATGGAATAAATGCCAATCGTGCAGCCTGCAAAGCCAACTCTGCCTGCGATACGCGCTCTGCTGCAAGTCGCATATCGATATTGTTCTTCAAGCCCTGCTCGATGTAGCCTTGCAGATACTTGTCGGTAAAGAACTCGCGCCATGAGATATCGGCCATGGTAGTTGTGTCGGCCTTCTCGATATTGCCATAGAGGTTCTTGGTCGAAATCTCCTCGGGGCGACTATATTTCTTATATATGGAGCAACTTGTGAAGATCATCACAATGCTCACCATCAAAACTATCTTTTTCATTACTCCTCTTCCTTTACTTTAACTGGTCTAATTTTCTCTTGTAACCATTGTGCTACCATGAAGAATACAGGCAATACAAACAAGAGAGCCAATGTTCCGATAACCATACCTCCTACGACTCCTGCGCCGATGGTGTTGTTTCCGTTTGCACCTACTCCCGTAGAGAACATTAACGGAATCATACCGATAACCATTGTCAATACGGTCATGAGGATAGGGCGGAAACGCTCCTTGGTAGCAGCATATGTTGCCATAGCAATCGACATACCTTGTGCACGCTTTTCGCCTGCGAACTCGGTAATCAGAATTGCGGTCTTCGACAACAAACCGATAAGCATAATCAGACCGGTCTGCAAGTAGATATTATTCTCGACACCCATCATATTTGCAAAGAGGAACGAACCCATCAAACCGAATGGTACGGAGAGAATAACTGCCAAAGGTACGATAAAGCTCTCGTACAATGCTGACAAAATGAGGTAGATGAGTACAATACAGATGATAAAGATGATAACCGTATTGTTTGTACTCTCGGCCTCCTCGCGGGCAATACCCGAGAAGTCATATGCGTAGCCAACAGGCAGATGCTCGCGAGCGACCTCTTGTACTGCCTTGATGGCATCTCCCGAAGAGTATCCCTCTTCCGAACGACCATTTACGCTAATGGCAGGGAACATGTTGAATCGGGCAAGTCTTTCTGGAGCGTAAATCTTTTCGAGGGAAATGAACTGGCTGATAGGGGCCATATCATCTCCGATGCGAACAAAGATGTTGTTCAACGTCTGCTTATCAACACGATACTTAGGGTGGGCCTGGATACGCACCTGATAAAGTTTCGTAAATTTGTTGAAACGGGTAGACATAACACCTCCGTAATATCCGTTCAACACATTCAATACCTCTTTGGTCGAGGTGCCGGCACGCTTACACTTTACGGCATCTACATCAATTCGGTACTGTGGGAACTTAGGGTTGAACGAAGTATAAGCAGTACTGATTTCAGGTCGCGCCTTCAAGGCCTCGATAAAGGCAAATGTTACATCTGCCAACTCTTCGATTCTTCCACCCTTCTTATCTTGTACATAGAGGTTAAAACCACCGGCAGCACCGAATCCCGGAATCATAGCAGGGGTTGAGGTAAAGATCTTTGCATCGTTAAACTCTTCACCATACTCTTTTACTCGATTTTGAATAGCCATAACGCTATGCTCGGCACCTTTACGCTCGTCCCAATGTTTTAGACGCAATACGAAGTTACCTTGCGAAGGACTTGAACCTCCTGCCTGCGAATATCCTGCAGTCTTACTTGACACTTTCTTCTCCTCGATAAATTGTACGATATCCTGATCGAAACGGTCCAAAACCTGCTTGGTCTGTGCAAGTGATGTTCCCGGAGGTGACGATACGTCAATACGGAGTGTTCCGAGGTCCTCACGAGGAATCAAACCGGTCTTGGTGTTACGCATAAAGAATACAAGCAATGCACATGCTGCAATGAGCAAGATACCACCCAACCAACGATGACGAAGGAAGAATGTTACACCGCGCAGATAGTGCTTGGTCATTCGCGAGAACGAAGCATCGAGGGCGATGCTTAAACGTTTACCGAATGACATCTTCATCGGATTTCCATGCTCGTCTTTCGCTTTAAGGAACATAGCACACAATGCTGGCGAGAGTGTCAAGGCGTTCAACGCCGAGATAGCTACCGCTACCGCCATTGTGATACCAAACTGAGTGTAGAATACACCCGAAGTTCCTCCCATGAACGATGTAGGAATAAATACCGCCATAAATACGAGGGTACAAGTGATGATAGCCGAGGTGATACCGTCCATAGCATCTATTGTAGCCTTGTATACCGACTTGTATCCCAAATCCAACTTCGCGTGAACAGCCTCTACGACGATGATTGCATCGTCAACCACCACACCGATCGAGAGCACCAATGCAAACAATGTGAGGAGGTTGATACTGAAATCAAATATAAAGAGGAAGAAGAATGTACCGACAATCGAAACAATGGTTGCTACCAAAGGAATCATTGTCGAGCGGAAGTCGCGGAGGAAGATAAATACCACGAGTGTTACAAGAATGATAGCCTCCAACAATGTACGAATTACGTTGTAAATCGAAGCAAAGAGGAAGTCGTTGGTACTCTCCAATATCTCCATATCAAGGTCAACAGGGAAATCCTGACGAGCCTGTTCGAGGAAGGCGTCAATCTTCTTGATGACCTCGGTTGCATTCGAGTCAGGAGTTTGATAGATGGCAAACTCGGTGCCAGGTACACCGTCAATCTCACACATATACTGATAAGATTGAGTTCCGAGCTCAACATCTGCGATATCCTTCAAACGCAATACCTCTCCGTTAGGGAGCGCACGAACTACGATATTCTTAAATTCGTCGATATTCTCCAAGCGTCCCTTATAGCGCATCGCATATTGGAACGTCTGGTCGGCATTCTCACCCAACGAACCTGTTGCGGCCTCAATATTCTGCTCGCCGAGTACTGCTGCAATATCGGCAGGTACAAGCTTATACTGAGCCATGATGTCGGGTTTGAGCCATATACGCATCGAGTAATCCGAACCACGTACTTCAATCTCTCCTACACCCGGAATACGCGAGATTGCAGGAACAAGATTAATCTTGATATAGTTTACGATAAACGTTCTATCGTATGAGCCGTTAGGGCTAAATACCGCAATACGCTCCAAGATACTTGTTTGACGTTTCTTAACAGTGATGCCGGCATCAACAACCTCCGAAGGGAGCTGACGTGTAGCACGCGATACGCAGTTCTGTACATTGACAGCTGCCATATCGGCATTGATACCCTGTTTGAAGAAAATAGAGATGGAACCACTACCATTGTTTGTCGCAGCTGAGGACATGTAGGTCATATTCTCCACGCCATTGATAGCTTCTTCGAGAGGTACAATGGCACTCTTTAGTAGAGTTTCGGCACTTGCGCCCGGATAAGATACCGACACGTTAATGGTAGGAGGAGCGATATTTGGATAACGCTCAATCGGGAGGACTGCCAAACCGATAAGTCCGCCGATTATCACCACAATCGAGATGACGGTCGAGAGTATCGGACGATCGATAAATGTTTTAATATTCATCTTCTAAACTTCTTTTCGGGTTATTTTTTCTTTGGATTTATGATATCCTTGATTTTGATCTTGGTACCATCGCGTAAGATACCGATACCCTCGACAACGATTGTGTCGCCGGCCATGAGTCCCGACTCCACGATATACTCCTTACCGTTGCTGATCTCGAATACTCCGATGATGTTAGCCTTGGCAATACCGTTCTCAATCTTGTAAGCATAAACTTTATCCTGCACCTCGTAGGTTGCGTGCTGTGGAATAACCACACAACCCTCTTGACGGTGAGGAAGAATTATGGTACCCGAACCTCCCGAGATGAGGAGTCGCTTCTTGTTAGGGAACTTTGCACGAATGGTAACCGAACCGGTTGTCGGGTCAATGATTCCCGAAATAGCCTCGATGCGGCCCTTCTCCGAGTAGATGGTACCATCGCTCAACTGCAACTCTACATCAGGCAACTCCTGCAAAGCATTTTCGAGCGCACCATATTGGCGTTTGAGTGAGAGCACCTGACTTTCGCTCAATGAGAAATATACGTACATCTCCGAGTTATCCGACACCGAAGTCATCGGGGTAGAGTCAGAAGGGCTTACGAGAGTTCCGACGCGGAATGGAAGTGTACCGACAACTCCATCAACCGGGCTCTTTACCAAAGTGTAAGAGAGGTTGTTGCTTGCGGTGAGCTCATTCGCACGAGCCTGTGCGAGTTGAGCCTTTGCACTTGCCAGATTGGTGCGAGCCATGCGAAGGTCAAAGTCCGAGATAATGTTCTGCTCGAACAACTTCTCCTTACTTGTAGCTGAGAGCTCCGCTGCATTTACCTGAGCCTTTGCTACATCAACATTTGCCTCTGCCGTAGCGAGAGCTGCCTGGTAAGGCACCTGGTCGATAATGAAGAGTGTTTGTCCCTGACGAACAATCGAACCCTCCTTTACCTTGATGTCGGTGATGTAACCCTGTACCTTTGTACGGATATCGACATCCTGCTTACCTCGGATTGTAGCCGAGTAGGTTGAGCTGAGCTTGCGTGATGCGGTCTCTAAGATCATCACGTTGTACTCGCGAGTCTGTTTAGTTTTGGTAGTCTCCTCCTTGCAGCCAACAAAAATGGTCGAGAGAGCAGTGCATACCACTAAGCCGAATAGTAATTTTTTTGTCATGTTGTATAGTTTTTTTGAAATTTGATTTTATTGTTCGGGTTTAACCATGCAAAGGTATGAAAAAAATGTATAAAAACAAAATAGGGACAATATATTGCCCCTATAATTTTGTGAATTTTAGACGATTTTAGATTGCTATTTTAATTCGTCGTATAGCATCGCTATTGCGTATGCCGTTGCTCTTGATATTATTTGTGAACGATCTGTACCACAGTTTTTTAGCACCGCATAGCACTTGTCGGGAGTGGCAACTCCGATCCATACTGTACCTACGGGTTTTTCTTTGCTTCCGCCTGTCGGGCCGGCTATACCCGTGATTGAAACGGCAAAATTTGCCCCTGAAATGGCCATTGCTCCTTTTGCCATAGCCATAGCCACTTGCTCCGATACGGCTCCGTGTTGTGCAATATCGGACAATTTAACACCCAGAACCCTATTTTTTGAATCGTTGCTATACGATACTACTCCGCAGAGGAAATAGGCCGATGCTCCTGCTTGTGCCGTAAATTTCGAAGCGATAGCTCCGCCCGTACAGCTCTCCGCAACGGCAAGAGTCAGTCCCCTCTCTATCAGAATATTATGAATCAACTCCTCCACCGAAGCCTCCTCGAAACCGGCAATATTGTCAGGGATTATCGAGCTTAGCTTTTCGAAGAGCAAGTCAATCTCGTGGCGTACCTCTTTGCCTTCGACCTCGTATGCGGAAAGACGCAGTCGTACCACATTTGGAGCGGGTAGATAGGCAAGCCGAATATGGTCTGGTAGAGCCTCTTCCCATGAGGCGATGCGCTCTGCCAAAATAGACTCTGCAATGCCGAAAGTTATCATTGTGCGATGAACAATTTCGCGCAACTCGAAACGGGCCTTCAATCGAGGCATAACCTCCTCATCTATGAGGTGTTGCATCTCGAATGGAACGCCGGGAAGAGATATTACGACATGCCCGTTTTTCTCAAACCACATACCCGGAGCCGTACCATGTGCATTGTGGAGTACGGTGCAACATTCGGGCACCATTGCCTGGCCTCTGTTAAGATCGTTGAAGGCGATGTTTCGTGCTGCCAACATGGTGCGGATATGCTCTGCCTCATCTTCGTCATAACGGAGCGATGAGCCGAAATAGTCGCATAAAGTATGCTTCGTGATATCATCTTTTGTAGGGCCCAAGCCTCCCGTGATGATAACGACCTCGCTTTGTGCGAGTGCGTGGTCAAGGGTTTCGATAATTTGAAGACGGTTGTCGCCTATTGAGGTGCGCTCGGCAACGACAATACCGTGAGCGTTCAGTGCACGCGATATGTAGCGCGAATTGGTGTCGAGAATTTGTCCGATCAAAATCTCATCACCTATCGTTATAATTGTAGCTTTCATTGTTTATTGTTGATTGTCAGTCGTTTCGGCGATTTCGACTTCGGCTGTTTCGGGAGCAAGAAGGCTCTTGCAGAGATCACCCGCAAAGCCTGCTCCGTTGTAAACGAAACCTGTATATACCTGTACGAGAGTTGCTCCTGCCTCCATCATGCGCTTTACCTCGTTGCCTGTCATCAGACCACCGACACCGATAATAGGGTAGGTGCCGTTGCAACGCTCATAGACTCTGCGTACAACTTCAATTGCTCGCTCGGTAAGCGGTGAACCACTTACTGCGCCTATGCCGGCTTTACGCAACTCCTCTTGCGGAGTCTGCATATCGTGTGGGTGGGTAGTAGCGTTGGTGGCGATGATTCCGTCAAGCGGAGTATCGACCATTATATCGGTCATTAAATCTATCTCCTCGTTTGTCAAGTCGGGCGATATTTTCAGCAGTATCGGGCGATATTGATTTTGTCCTCGTCGGAAGTCGAACAATGGTTCGAGAATGTTCATTATGCTCTCTCTTGTTCGAGGTACATACTGCTTGTGAGTTGTATTGTAGCTCACATTTACTGCAAAATAGTCGATGTACTGATATAGGTTGCGGAATACGCGGAGATAGTCTAGTGCAGCATCTTCGGGAGGTGTTACGGTATTCTTGCCGATGTTACAACCGAGAATAATGCCTTCGTGCTCTTTGCGAACATTCTCCAATACAGCCTCAAATCCCTTTGATGCCAAGCCGATACGGTTGAGTATGGCGTTATCTTTGGGGAGTTCGAATACTCTTGGTTTTGGATTGCCTTGCTGTGGGCGTGGTGTTACCGTTCCGATTTCGATGAATCCGAATCCGAGAGCCGATAATGGTCTGAACACCTCACCATTACGATCATATCCGGCAGCTATGCCTATCGGATTGCGAAAACGCAGACCGAATACCTCGCGCTCCAACTTCTTATCCTCCACTGCATAAATCTTATGCATAAACCACTTTGCCAACGGAATTTTGTCGGCAATGCGGAGTAGAAATATCGAAAGCGTGTGGGCTCGCTCAGCTCCGAAAAATCGGGATATGATGTGCATGATTTTACGCATAACGGCGCAAAGGTAGTAATTTTTTAGAAATATTCTTCTCTATAATGGTAGTTGTAGCGCAATGACTCGAATTGTTGAGGCTGATTGCGGAGCGTTGCGCTCTCGGTTGCGAGGTCGCAATAGTTGTCGATTGTGGCGCACATATCCTTCCATGAAATGAGTTGCGGAGCAATGCTCTTAACCTCATCGGGTCGCCAGCTTTGCAATGGCAGGCCGAAATGGCGAGCCAATGCCTGCACTGCTAAAGCAGTGGCATTTGCTTTACCTTGCGCCGAATAACCTGCGATATGAGGGGTCGCTACGAGCGATTTTTTGAGATAAACTGGGTCGATGCTCGGCTCATTCTCCCAAACATCGGTTATGTATGTCAAGTCGTCGCGTGTGGTCGCTTCTGTGGCTACGCACTCTCCGCGTGAAGCATTTATAAGTGATGCGCCGGAGTGTAAAAGTGCAATATTTTTACTGTTTATAAGATGTTTGGTCGTGTTGTCGAGCGGAGTGTGAAGCGTTACGATATCGGCCTGTTGTAGGACCTCTTCGAGCGATACGAAGCCGAGATGTTCGTGCTCTTGTCGAGGTGGGTCGGAGCAGATGGTGCGAAAGCCCCACGACTCGGCATATTCTTTCACCAATCGTCCGACATTGCCGACACCTACTATGCCCAAGATGCGCTCCTTTGGGGTAAAACCATCTCGTTTTGAGAGTATTGCGAGTGCGGCTGCAACCCACTGCAAAACACCGCGTGCGTTGCATCCTGCCGAAGTTGCAACGGCAATATTGCGGGTATGACAATAGGCAAGGTCAATGTGGTCGAAACCTATTGTTGCGGTTGCTATAAATTGTACTTTCGAACCGTCGAGCAGTGCGCTATTGCAACGGGTACGGGTGCGAATTATCAGCGCATCGGCCTCCTTAACAACCTCTTTTGTAAATGCGTTGCCATCAAGGTATATAACATCGGCAAAAGGCTCTAATATACCTTGCAAAAACGGAATGGCTTTATCGACTACAATTCTCATAAATACCGTTGGTAGAGAGTGATTTTTACAAAATTAGTACAAATATACTCTCTTTGTCGGATAGTTGTATAATTTTTCAATAATTTTTTGTAGATTTGCCCCTTGTAACGGATTGCTTTTTTTACGATATGGCGGTTAAGGGCAGTTTCCTGAAAAACATACTCGGTGGCGGGGCTACGGGAGATGGAGGATACTATTTTGGTGATAAGACCTCTCCTGCGAAGGCCGATGTTGTGATTATTTCTGCACCATGGAGCGTAACATCGGACTATGGTCGTGGTGCGACATATACTCCCGATGCAGTGATAGATGCCTCGGCCAAGAGTAATCTCTATGATGCCGTTACGGGCCAATCTGCCGAAGGACGAGTGGCTACTGTCGAGATAGACTACAATATTCAGGAGTCTTCCGAGCATCTTGGTCGCGAGGCAGAACGAATTGCCGGCCATGTTACGGAGGAGCTCTCAGTTGTCGGAGATTATGTTGCCCGCAAGATAGCTCATATCAACGAAGGTTTTGCCGAGATGCAGGCAAGTGTCTATAAACAGGCCAAGCATTGGGCGAAGAAGGGAAAGTGTATTGCCGTTGTCGGTGGTGACCATTCGGTAGCTTTTGGTGCGGTAAAGGCTCTGTCGGAGTGTCATGAAGGTTTGGGTGTGTTGTTTGTTGATGCTCATGCCGACTTCTCCCGAATTGGCGAGTTGTACAACTATTCGCATCGTTCTATTGCGCGAAATATAGTGGAGGAGATACCTTCGATTGCGCGATTGGTAGAGGTTGGTGTTCGCGATATCGATAAGACCGAAAAGGCGGACCTGGTAGCCCACGAAAAGGTTGATCTGTTCCTTGCAGAGGAGGTTGCAGCCAAGAGATTTGAGGGTGCTAGTTGGAGCGATTTATGTCGCGAGATGGTCGAAAAACTACCACAGAAAGTTTACATATCGCTCGATATCGATGCTTTGAAGATTGAATTCTGTAACAATACAAATACGCCTGTGCCCGGAGGCATGACCTTTGACGAAGTTGTATATTTGGTCAATAGCGTAGTGAAATCGGGACGCGAGGTTGTTGGTTTCGATATTTCGGAGGTTGTTTCGAGTATAGACGATAAGATGGACGCGATTGTTGCCACCCGACTTTTGTCAAAGATGTGTGGCGCGATGTTGCGTGATAAATAAAAATAGAATTATGAGAAAAATTATATCATTTATGTTTGTAGCGTTGGCTTTTGGTGCGATGTTCGTGTCGTGCCATCGCAACACTACAAATTTTTCGGGAGAGTCCGACACGCTCTCCTATGTTGTGGGCCTGAATGTAGGTCATGCCCTTATGGAGATGGACTCGACACTCAATATCGAGGCTGTATGTGCCGCAATACGCGACACTTATAACGGCACGCCCAAGATGACTATGGAGGAGGCTCGCGACTACTATCTTGCCGAGAAAACATACTTCGTGCATGAAAAGGCACAGGCTCATCAAGAGCGATATCTTACCGATTTGAGTAAGCGAGATCGTAAGTATGTGCGTACTCGTAGCGGTGTTACATATAAGATTGTGCGTCTTGGTGACCAAAGTCATGTCGGCTCTATGTCCTCGCGTGATACGGTGAAGATTGTCTATACTCTTACCGATGAGCAGGGACGAGTAATTGTCGAGGCGGACACTTTACGCGATTCGTATCGCAATCTTTTGAAGGGCTTGCAGGAGGTTGTGAAGTTGGCCGGTGATGGTGCCCACTTCAATGCTTGGCTCCCTTCGAAAACGGCATACGATGTTGAAGGCAACGAGGAGTTGGGCGTAGGCGCCAATACGATGCTGAACTACGATGTCGAAATCCTAAATATTAAATATAATAGATAGAATAGTGCAACCAATAATAATTTTTAGTTATCTTTGCGCGATTTACAGAAAAACACTAAACAAATAAAATAATAAAAAGAGTATGAAAAAGACATTTATGGCAGTTGTAGCACTCGCTTGTGCTGCACTTGTTTGCTCTTGCGGAAGCAAGAACGTAAAGGTTACAGAGGGTAGCCATGGAACTTTGGATTCGTTGTCGTATTGCCTTGGTGCAAATATAGGTAGCGGTATCAAACAGCAGCTTGGTGATATTCCTTTCAATATCGAGGTTGTAAAGAAGGGTATCAAGGAGGGCTTGACCGACAAGTCGAAGCAGTCGCACGATGAGGCAGTGGATATTCTTCGTACATTCTTCTCGCAGACTCTCGGCGAGCGTCGTGCTGCACATCAGGAGGCTTTGCTTGCAGATTCGACAGCTGTATATAAGGTGTTCGAGACCGAAGAGGAGTGCGATGAGTTGTCGTATGCATTCGGAAACGACATCGGTAACAATGTTCGTCGTAGCAACTTCACTATCCAGTACTACTGGTTGCTCAAAGGTTTCCAGGACGCACAAGAGGGTAGCACAGAGCTTTCGCAGGAGGATGTTATGGGCTTCTTGCAGCACTACTTTATGATCACTCGTCCGGCAGAGGCAGCAGAGCGTTCTGCAAAGTGGATTGAGAAGAAGGCAAAGAGCATGGGCGCAAAGACTACCGAGAGCGGTTTGGTTTACAAGGTTGTTAAGGCCGGTGATATGGAGAAGGCTGCAAAGAGCGATGAGGACGTAGTAAAGGTTCACTATGTTGGTAAATTGCAGGACGGTACAGTATTCGATGCTTCGCGCTTCGAGAAGCGCTCGAAGGAGCAGCAGGAGATGATCCGCATGCAGCAGCCAAGCCTCTTTGATGAGAAGGGTAAACTTATTGAGGAAGATGAGCCAATCGAATTCCCACTCAACCGCGTTATTAAGGGTTGGACTGAGGGTATGAAGCTTGTAGGCCCAGGTGGTAAGATCAAGTTGTATATTCCTGCTGAGTTGGCATATGGCCGTCGTGGCGCAGGTCAGTTGATCGGTCCTAACGAGGCTTTGGAGTTTGAGGTTGAGTTGATCGAGGTTACTCCTGCTGTTACAGAGGAGGCTCCTGCAACAGAGACTGCTCCTGTGGTAGAGGTTGCTCCTGCAAAATAGGAATACAGATAATGAAAGTTGTGAGCGGAGGGGAATTTTCCTCTCCGCTTCTTATTTCTTTGTACGAAAAAAATAAAAATATCCGAAAAAAGTTGTAAGATATAAATTACATTGATATATTTGTAGTGAATGTAGATATATAGTGTAGTAATCTGCTATCTATAAATCTTAATGCAGATAATAAATTGAATACGACGTATATGAGGAAAAATGGACTTTTTGTGCTAATGGCGATTGTTGCAATGATGGTAACATCGTGTCAGCAATTTGACGAGAGTAATCCATTAGTTAGAGCAAAGGCTCGCTTTACTGCCTCTACCGAAGGCACTTCGCGTACCACATTGGGCGAGAATTATTCAGTGCTTTGGAGCCACAGGGATACAATCGCGGTGTTTGGCGAAGATGGCTCGCGCATAGATGAGCTGGGTAAATATATCTTGGTCGAAGGCGCTGGAACAAAATTGGGTGTATTCGAAGGTGAGCAGCATGGGGCGTATGATAACTATTATGCACTCTATCCGTCAGGAATGTACAATTCTACCACCTATGGTGAGTATGCTTTTGATATCTATACCTCTGGTAGCCAGATTTTTGCCGAGCGCAACTTTGTTGATGGCGCAAATCCGATGGTAGCCTACGGTACAAAGGAGGAGGGGTTGTATTTCCGCAATCTCTTCGGTATTGTCGAATTGAAGATTAAGGGAGAGGGTACTATCTGCGATATTACAATCGAAGATCTCGGCTCTTCTGAAATGTTGCTATCTGGAATCTTCTATGTTAACCCTAAAACCGCAGAGGTACAAGCTCGCTCAGGTCGCAGATATTTGATGGCGCACCTCGAAACCCCTATCGCGCTTTCGCCGGATGAGGCTCGTTCAATCTATGCAATCCTACCTCCGGGTGTGTATGAGAAGTTGCATATTACAACAACTGATGTAAACGGAATGACCACAACACGTACTGCGACAAACCCTATTACTGTGGAGCGTTCACAGATTGTTCCTGTAACCGAATTTGAGCATAAGATTGATAACACTCCTCGCGTCAGAGTGGCATATTTGGAGAATGAGAGTAACTTCTTTACCTCTAAAATCGAGATATCTCGAAGTGGCACAACCGAAGGAGCATTATTTATAATGTTGGAGGAGCCGTATTATCAGGAAATGATAAATTCGGGACTTACCGATTTCGATATCGTAAAGCAGAGCGAAGCTGTGGTTGCAACGACGGATTATAAAGTCCATTCGTTTAGTACCTACGATATGATGGGACAGACCTTGCATATGATTGCTCTCCCTTATGATGCGGCAGGTAATTATGGCGAAGTCTACAAGGCGGCGTTTGTAACAAAGTCGGTGCCTATCGACTCCAACTATAATGTGGATATTAGTGGCAAACCGACAATTACATCAAGTGACATAGATGTAAACTTTGCGACGACTCCGGCTGAGGCAGTTCTTCGTGTCAGCTTCTTTACAAGCGAAGAGTTTGCCCAATTACCTGAATGGTATGCTGATGTTGTAACTGCTACCGAGGAGGCATGGACAACTTTGTCGGCGCAGAATGGAGTTGTAAATGTATTACGCAGAGGATTGACTCCTAATACCGAGTACAAGATGGTATATCGTATAATGAACGGAGTTAGCGATGGTGTATATACCGACACATATACTGCATATTCGGAGTACAAGGTCTATACCTTTACGACTGGTACCTATACCAAATCTGACGCAACCGTTACCCTCTCTATGGGTGATGTTAAGGAGTGGAGTGCAACAGTAAATCTAAAATCGACAAATGCATCGAAGTATAAACTCCACTTGCTGACACAGGAGTATAACGATATAGAGCATATTATAGATATCGACGGCGTAGAGGTTTTGTCGAGTGAGTTGAGTTATACATTCACACAATTGACCGAGAATACAGACTACTATATCCATGCTGTTGCGTATGATGCAAATGGCATCTACGGAGCACAGACCGTATTGAAATTCACTACTACACCTATCATTGCGGAGCCAAATGCCGAGTATTTAAAGTTCCTTGGTGCTTACACCTTCTCTGCACAGAACGGATACTACGATAACGAGAGTCGTACAGTGACCATTTCGCAAGATGTTGAGGGTAAGACCTTCTTGGTAAAGGGTCTGTTGCACCCTTCTGCAAAGAGCCAGTTTAGTATTACGGACGATACCTTGGTTGCGAAGTTCTACGACAATATGATTCATATTGGTGGTACCCCTATTGCAGGTAGCAACAATTTGGGATATGCATACGTATATGCTAGTCCGGCTGATGTCAATAATGGAATGTTCTACTATTATGCTTCTATTTCGAGTGCATACAACAATGGCGTTCTGACATTCTCGATGTTGTCGGCTTCGACTTTTAACGGATTGATATTCTATGTAAGCAATGATGGAAATTTCGCAGGATATATAGACCTCTATTCCAACCTTGTTCTGACCAAGCAGCAGAGCGATGATGACCAGCTCGAAAGACCGGAGCAGAATCCTGAAACAGGCTGGTAGAGGACACCTTTATAAATATATGGGGGCTGACTGAAATTTTTAGTCAGCCCTTTTTCGGTTAACGTCTTCGCTTTGGTAGTTCGATATATTCGGCATAGACGATGCGAGAGTGAGGATTCGACGAAGTAATCTCCTGGTGTATAGCCTTTGTGCCATAGCGTATAAACCAGAAACGACGAGGCACACGATGTATCACCTGGTGCAGGGTGTCGATGCTCTCGACTCGACATCTGATATCATCTTTGCTGATAGTACCCTCGACGGATATCCAACAGTCGCTCCATTTAAATAGGGAGAGTGTGTCGCGCAATATGATGGTATCAAGGCGAGGAGCGACGAATTCTACCTTGCCTTGTGTGGCCGTTTTTGCAACACTTTCCACACGTCGTAGGCGTAAACCGAGAGCCTTGATGTGCTTTACATCGCGGGCATGTTGCTTGCGATATTCGTCGAGCCTGAGTTGTAGCGCTACAACCGAGGCGGCAGACTCATCAAGTTTTGTTTTGTAGAGTTTTGTTTCCGAGGCGAGAGCCTCGTTGTTGTTGCGCAGTCGCGCAACTTCGTTCTGCCGTAGGTGTAATAACCCCATGCAGACAATAAGCAACAGCGTTACCGCCATTGCATAGATAAGCAGATATTTTCTCATGATAAAAAGGGTTTTGCTGCAAATATAATAGCACAAAACCCCTTTGTCAATATACAGTTTTTAGAAAATTTACGATCTCTCACCTGCAGCAATCTCTGCTGCGATTTTCTCGGCGGTGATATCCATGTAGCGATGTTGCTCGAAGCCTTCGAGGGCTGTAATTCCGCGATAATCAATATAGAGTAACTCCTTTGCATCGCCGAGCTCATCAACCATTATCTTCTCCTTGGTGACGTTACGTCTCATCTTCTCCGCAGCGACGTAGGCAAGGTCGAACTCTACTCCTATGCCAAATTGCGAAAATCGGATTTCATCTTCGAAGACGGCTATTACGGGAGCACCATCAATGGCAACAACCTCACCTTGCTCGTTGGCCCATATAGCGACACCTCTATCGGAAGTGTGTGCAGTAGAGCGATTAAACTCCAAGAGGGACGCTTTGACCGATGTGTTTAGAGTGAGTAGCTCGCCGGATAATATAGATATATGACTTTGCGGTCTGAGTGCGCGAAGTGAGAAAGAGTTATACCATATATCTACACCCTCTATCTGCAATGTGCCATCGCTGAAATATTGAATATAGACGGCATTCTCTGTGTTTGGGGAAAATCCCTCCTCTCTCAACTTGTCGCTAATCCTCTTTTGTAGCTCCTCTTGTGTGAATGCTAATGGCGCGAAGAAGAGTTTGCGTGCCAATGTGTCGAGGTACAAGAAGTGCTCCTCGAAGTGCAATGGCTCGAAACCCTGCGTGCGGATATGTTCGAAGATATATGCCATTAGAGCATCATGATTTTGAGGATAAACTCACGCAATAACTCTCCATTCGAGGCTCCTCCGTCGTCAATACCCTTGCTCTTGGCATCGTATTCGGCACACAAGCCAATAATCTTGAAAACCTTGTTATTTGGCCATAGTGGTGCGCGTCGCGAAATATCTTTCAGGAAGTATGGCGAGTTGAGTCGCATTGCACGACACATCTCGCTCTGGTCGGGTAGAGCTACACCTCGGCGACGAGAATCCCAACTTATATAATTATAGGTAAAGAGTTGTCGGAATGAATCGTATAGAACCTTTACGCTCAATAATAGCGGATAAGCCTTCGGATTTTCGCCCATGTGTTGAGCAATCGTTAGCGCCTTTTCGAGTTGTCTGTCGAGTACGGCATTGCTCAGCTCATAGTTGTTGAATTGACGCGATATGCCGATATGGTTTTCGATATCTTCGGGCGTAATTGTTGTGCGCTCCTTCGGCAACGATACAATCATCTTTTCGAGTTCGTTGCTTATCTTCGAAATATCGACTCCGAGATGCGCAACCAAAATCTTGCTCGATGCCGAGTCGAGCTTTAACCCCTTGGTCGAAGCAAATCCCGATAGCCATCGTTCAGCTTCGTAATCTCGAGGCGAGATTGAGTCGAAGACCACACCCTTGGCCTTGATGCTCTTGTATAGAGGGGTGCGACGATCCATCGCTTTGCCCTTATGACACAATATCAAGATTGTTGAGGACTGTGGCGAGGCACAATAAGAGTTGAGTAGTTCGAGCTTTTCGAGTTGTTGAGCCTCCTTTACAATGATTGCCTCGTATTCGCCCATCATAGGCAATTGTCGGCAATAGCTTGCAACCGTACCTCCGTCGGTGTCGTTACCATAGACCACAATCTGATTGAAGGCTCGCATCGACTCGTCCATGATACCCTCGGTAAGGGCATCGCACAAGGCATCAATAAAGTAGTACTCTTCGCCCTGTAAAAGGTATATTGGAGCAAACTTTCGAGCCTTGATATCGCCCATTAGACGATGGAATTCGGCATCACACGAAGCAAATGTAACTTTCTCGGCCATACTCTGTTATATAGTCAATTTTGTAATTTTTAAAATATTCTCGGTGGTGTTGCCTATGCGGAAACGCTCATCGGTACGCCTACCTACAATCCAGACGATATCCTCGCCCGAAACGAGTACAAATTGTCGCTTGCGTTCCACGATAGGCACCTTCTGGTCTGTCAGATAGTCGCCAACCTTTTTGCGTCCTGCCATACCAAATGGAATAAATGAGTCCCCCTCACGCCAACGGCGCAGATGCAGAGGGTATTTCAATTTTGCCTCGTCGAGTAGTGCCACATCGCTTGGTAAATGATATTCGTTTACATTGTCAATGTCGGTATGTTCGTAGTATAGTACCGAGTTGCCACAATAGGAACGCATATCCTCGCGCTCAACCAGCACTTCGCAGTCGTCGCCGTCTTCGATTGGGGCAACCATGATGTTACCTCTGTCGAGATAGGCAACATAGTTGCGCGAGTAGAAACGACGGTCAGTAACACCTCGCTTCAATGCCTTATTCAACTCCTCCACGACATCTCCCTTGAAGCCGTATGTCGAGTTTAATAATTCGTAAATAACGAAATCGCGCGGATACATTACGTCGATGGCGCCAACCTCGATAGTGTCAATTCCGTTGTTGCTGTGTACTGCAACCTCGCGGATACGATCTATTGCCACATCAATAAATCGCTGTGCGTCGTTCAGTCGGTATAGGTTTCCGCGCATCAATGCAGTAAAACGAGGATTAATCTCCTGTAACATCGGAAGCAGACCTAAACGAATCTTGTTTCGCAGATACTTTGTCGAGCGATTTGACGAATCCTCGCGATATGGGATATTGTTATGCACTGCATACTCCAAAATATCCTTACGAGTAGCGTAAAGCAGAGGTCGTACGACTTTGCCGTATTGGCGATTTATGCCCGTAAGACCTCGCAATCCGGTGCCACGCAAAAGGTTTATGAAGAATGTCTCGATAGAGTCGTTGGCGTGGTGGGCAACTGCGATTACGGCATACCCCTCTTCTCTGCATAGTTGGTTGAACCACTCATAGCGTAAACGGCGTGCGGCCATCTCCATTGAATCGCCCGTGCGCGCCATCTCCCCTTCGGTGTCGAAACGCTTGCTGTGGCAGACGATGCCCAACTTCTCGCATTCGTGCAACACCATCTCGGTGTCGGCATCGCTCTCCTCTCCTCGCAAACCGAAGTTGCAGTGAGCAACACCGATGTTGTATCCCAAACGGACAAAGATCGAGAGCATAACCATCGAATCCACTCCGCCAGATACGGTGAGCAGAATTTTATCTTCGTGTGAGAAGAGTTCGTGTCTTTCGACATACTTCTCAAAGGCCTTTAATAAAGCTTCGGTCTGCATAGTTAAATCATCTCTCTAACGTCCCTGATTAAAGCACATTTACCTCTGGTGAAATCTCTATGCCGAACTTCTCGCGCACTTTGGCTACCACCTTATGTGCAAAGGCGATAACCTCGCCACCCGTGGCTCCTCCGAGATTTACTAATACCAATGCCTGGCGCTCGTGTACGCCTACGTTCCCTTCTTGATAGCCCTTCAATCCCGCCTTGTCGATAAGCCAACCGGCAGCAAGTTTTACTTTACCCTCCTCTTGTGCAGGGTATGACGGCATATCAGGGTAGTCGGCACGAAGTCGCTCGGCTACCTCGCTCTCCACGATAGGATTTTTGAAGAAACTTCCCGCATTGCCCAAAACGGCAGTGTCAGGTAACTTCGAGCGACGAATCGAGCAGATGGCATCACGGATATTTGCAAGGGTTGCACCACCTCGTGCTTCGACCTCGCGAATTACATCGCCATAGCCAAGGCGAGGATTTGCCACTTTCGATAGCTCTATCTCGATGGCGGTGATGATGACACGTCCTTTTAATGAGTGCTTGAAAACGCTCTCGCGATAACCGAAATCGCAATGCTCGGCAGCGAGAGTGATGAAATTTCCGCCTTCAACAAAGTACATCTCGACATTCTTGATTGTATCCTTAGCTTCTACTCCGTAAGCTCCAATATTTTGTACGGGTGCAGCACCCGCTTTGCCCGGAATGAGCGAGAGGTTTTCGATACCCCATAGCTCGTGTTCTACACTCCAAGCAACCAGGTCGTCCCATTCGACACCTGCTCCGACCTTTACGCGAACCGCAGTATCGCTCTCGGCAATAATCGTTATGCTCTTGTCGCAAGGGGTAATAAGCAGAGCCTCGATATCCTGCGTGAAGAGGATGTTGTTACCTCCGCTCAATACATACCAACTCTCCGGGTTGTATTTTGCGAAAATCTCCGGCAACTCCTCTGCCTGGTCAAACTCCACCAGGTGTTTCGCTGTTTGTCGTACATGGAACGAGTTGCGTTCCGAGATGTCAATATTTTCGTAATAGCGTATCATTTTGTTATCGTAGCACTATTTTATAGTGCAAAGATAAGAAAATGAACGGAAAACGGAAAACGGAAAGCGGAAAACTTTTGTTTTTCGGTTTCCGCTTGGAGTGGGAAAACGGACCCGACGCCAAACCGAGAGCAGAGTCTGCTTGCAGACTATGCCGAGGTGCGAAGGAGGAAAAACCTGCGTAGCAGGATTAAAGCGGAAAACAGAAAACTTTTGATGACCTTGAAAAGGCCAATGGCTAACAGCCACAAAAAAGAGGAGGGCGAACCCTCCTCTAAATTCATAACAACGAGTGATTAATGTGCAGGTTGTGCAGCCTTAGCCTCCTGTGCTTGTGGGCACTCAGACTTCTTAGGACACTCGGCACACTTCTCGGCAGGACATTCAGCCTTTACCTCAGCCTTAGGACACTCAGCCTTTACAGGACATTGTGTGCACTCGGTTTTTGGCTGGCAGCAAGGATCACCGCAAGCGCCTTTCTTCTTAGGTTGTCCACAACATGCTACCATTGCTACTGATGCGAGGGCGATAATCGCCAATGCCATAATCTTCTTCATAATCGTAATGTTTTTAAGGTTTATAACTTAGTTTCGTCGGGCCGATTCTCTAATTGTTGTCGAAACAGCCCTGCTACAAATCTTTGCTCACAACAAATATAAAGAACTGTTTTCGAAATATCAAGTAATTGCTCTCGAAAAGCGAGCAAAAAATGGTAAAACGCCCTTTTTAGTGGGTGAATTCGCCGATATCGATATTCTCTCGCATGATAAACGCCTTCGGGAACGAACCGCGCAGACGACCAAGCAGAATCATCGCCTCCTCTTGTGTGGTACAGTTGCCGACAGCTACCTTGAAATATGGATTTTCGTAGCTAAGATAAGATTGCTCCCGCGG
The DNA here is from genome assembly GCA_045644085.1 of Alistipes sp. Lineage (GTDB taxonomy): Bacteria > Bacteroidota > Bacteroidia > Bacteroidales > Rikenellaceae > Alistipes. Next base: position 73,192 of record JAZRGH010000002.1, read on the forward strand.
AAAGAGTAGGGCGAAATTCTCTTGTGTGGCCACTGCATCGCGACGTGCACTTTGTGCGTTGCTCATGAATATTACGATGCGATAGCCATTTACGGTCTTGGGTGCGACTTCGAGATTTTTCTTGACGATAGTTGCGGCATCACCTTGCTCAGTGATATCTACCGTATGGTTAATTACTGTCAGTGAGTCGTGTTGTGCAGGCGAGGCGAGATGCTCCTTGATTTTTTTGCGTGGAGCCACCTCCTGCGGAGTCGCTGTCTGCGGTGTAACATCTTGTGTAGTAGCAATGTCTTGTGCCGATACCGACAGCGTGGAGAGTAGAATGAGCAGAGTGAAAATAAGCTTCATTATGTTTGTTTTTTATGAATTGTTTATTTTTTGAGTCCAAAGTTGAATTGTTTGGCGAGTTGTTCGAGTGAAACATTCTCGGACTCGAAAACACGATGCGATGCGAGAGCCGTAACCGCAACATTGTAATCTACGGTAACACCCGAAAAGTCGCCTTTGCGCAACTTATTGAACAGAGAAAATGCCACCATCGGATTGGATAGTGTTATGCGTAGTGGTACTTCGACCTGCGAACATCGACGTCGAGGGAGCAATACCTCTCTGTCGAGTGTAATGCGTCCGACCTTACGACCATTATGTCGCACGAAAGCAGTTGCACTTGTAATGCACATGTTCGATGCCGTATTGTTAGCTACGGTGAGCGTTAGAGTCCACCCCTCGCTGAGTGAGCCACTGACCTTGTCGAGTGATACGACCTGGAATTTTTGACGGCGCTCTTTTGGCATTCTGTCTTGCTTGGCGCAACTGCCCAGCAACAATGCGCAAACTACTAAAAATGCGACAACGGTCTGTCTTATAAAATGCTTCATCTCTGTCTCTATGCTTTGTGTGCAATATATATATGGGCTATGCCCATTGATTGCGATTTACGCTCGATATGGTCGAAGCCGACCTCCTGCAAAAGCGTGGTAAATGCTTCCGGCGAAGCGAATTGGTCTATCGATTCGGGCAGGTAGGTATAGGCCGTTGCATGTTTCGATACCAAACGACCTATTGCCGGAAGAATATAGTGGGAATAGAGTCGGTAGCACCAACGCACAAATGCACATTTCGGATTCGAGAACTCCAAAACCACAAGATGACCGCCCTTGCGGATTGTGCGTTTCATCTCGCTAAGAGCCTCTCGCTGATGTTCGAAGTTGCGAACACCGAAGGCTACGGTTGCTGCATCGACAGCCTCATCTTCGAGAGGAATATTCTCGGCGTTACACTCGGTTAGCGATATCTGCTCCGAAAGCCCTAATTGCTCGATTTTATGTTTTGCTACGGCGAGCATTTCGCTCGAAAAATCGGCTCCGTAGATCGATGAACCCTCGATATTGCGAGCCAATGCAATAGCAAGATCGCCCGTACCGGTTGCCATATCCATAATATGTTTTGCGCCAAGTTTACGAACAATGCGTACTACTCGTTTACGCCATAGCTTGTCTATGTCGAATGAGAGTATGTGGTTCAATCTGTCGTATGTGGGTGCGATGTCGTTAAACATTCCTCGCACCATCTCGCCTTTACCTTTTTTGTCCATCTATTTAGTTGTATTTTACTGCATCGGCAACCTTAATGCGTTCTACTATCGAGGTTGCAAGATGTGTTGCTATAAGTACTATTACTGCAAAAATTATGTTGATTGCGACTATCCAATCTGCGTCGAGCGATACCGGAACTTCCGAGAGGAAGTATCCTGTTTCGTCTAATTCTATCAGGTGGAACTCTCGTTGCAATAGTAGCAGAGTCAAAGCTAGAACATTGCCTATGGCAATGCCTGTTGCTATTATGCGAATGGCACGATAGGTAAATATACGACGTATGGTGCTATTCTGCATACCCATCGATTTTAGAACACCGACCATTCGTGTTCGCTCCAAAACCAAAATCAGCAGTGCTGTTACCATGTTGAATATTGCCACGATGAGCATAATCGTAGTTATAACAGTAGCATTGACATCGTGGGTTTCGAGCCAACCAAAAATATCGGCATGTTGCTCCTGCGCGCTTATGGCGTAGAGGTCTTCGTCGCCTTCGTACTCACGCATCAGGCGTAGATTTACGATGTCGGCAGATTGATAAGCGATATTGCTGTCATGTAGTCGGCAGGCATATCCGGAGATTTGCGAAGATTCCCAGCCATTTAACTTCTGCACGTTGCGAATGTCGGTTAGTGCCAGCTCTGCACCTGTATCGCCCAATGCCGAGCAATATACTCCGCACACCTTGAATACTTCGCGACGAGGGGTGTCGCCCTCCAACAAAAGCAACTCTACTCGGCTGTTGGTCGAGGCTCCAATCTTCTCGGCCAGGCTCTTTGATAGTAGAATCTCTTTGTATCTCGCCTCCTCCATGCGTGGCATTATGCCGCTCTCCAAACGCTCGGAAATGAGAGATGTATCTGCTTCTTTGTCAACACCTTTCAATATTACACCTGCTGCACTATCCTTGCCTCGAATAACTCCGCTACGCAGAGCATATCGCTCCGTATGTGCAATGTTTTCGGTGGAGATAATAATGCTACGTATTGCTTCGCTGTCGCTGATAGGGTGGAGTTCGGGTTGCCTTTTGGCGTATAGGTTTGATATTGTGATGTCCGATACCGTGCCTGAAACGAGAGCCGAGATCTGCTCCTTGAAACCGAAAATCACCGACAAACTGATGACCACAACGGCTATGCTTACCGCTACGGCAGCAGTAGCAATATGAACCATCACATTTTGTGATGATGTAGCATTGCGGGCAAGATATCGGGCCAGGTTTCTCATTTTGCCATTAGCAGTTTTATTTAGTACTCAATCTTGTCTGTTTTTTCGGCCCAGGCACGGAAGCCAGCGAGAGCCTCTTCTCGCATAAAGTTTTCGCAAGGTATGGCTCGCAGGGCATAAGGTTTTGCAATCTCATCATAGATGAACGAATCATCAAAATTTATTGCTTTGGCGTCATCTTTGGTGTTGCCATAGATGATGCGCTCGACACCTGCCCAATAGAGAGCCGAAAGACACATCGGACAAGGCTCGCACGAGGTGTAGCAGGTACAACCCTCCAACTTGAAGTTTTGCTCCTTGGCACAAGCCGCACGAATGGCGCTCACTTCGGCATGAGCCGTAGGGTCGTTATTGGCGGTAACTCGGTTCGCACCTGTGGCAATGACTTCGCCGTTGCGAACTATTACGGCTCCGAATGGGCCTCCACCATTGGCAACATTCTCTATTGAGAGATCGATAGCCATCTGCATAAACTTGCGGTCTTGTTCCGAAAAATCCGTTTTACTCATAAGATTTATATCTTCAAAAATTCTTTTATCTGTTGCAACTGCCGCATTTTTGGCAAATTTAAACAATTTTTTGTATTTTTGCGCGTATTATTAACGATTAGTAACCAAAAATCGTACATAAAATGTTTTTGAATTTATTGCAGGCTTATAATGAGGGGCAAAGTCAGTTCCTTTCAAATCTCACCACGAGTGAGGCTTTCTTGATGGTTATAGTTGTCGGTATTGCAGGAATGATTGTGCAGTGGCGTTTGCGCTCTGTGGTTACAAAATACTCGAAGGTGCCTCTGCCAACAGGAATGACAGGTGCCGAAATTGCCGAGAAGATGTTGCGCTATAATGGTGTCAATGACGTAAGAGTAACCCATGTCGGGGGATATCTCTCCGATCACTACGATCCTCGAAATAAGACGGTTAATCTCTCCGATGAGGTTTATCATGGTCGTTCGATTACCGCAGCAGCAATCGCATGCCATGAGTGTGGACACGCTTTGCAACATGCACAGGGTTATGCTCCGTTGAAGATGCGCTCGGCACTTGTACCGTTGGTGCAGTTCTCCTCGACGGCAGCGACATGGATAATAATTATTGGTTTGATTATGACCGCTTCGTCGGGTAGTCAGATGTTGTGCTGGATAGGCGTAGGTTTGATGTGTGTGTCGGCCCTATTTTCGATTATTACCCTTCCGGTGGAGTATAATGCCTCGGATCGAGCATTGGCTTGGTTGGAACAGAGCGGCTTACTCTTTGGCGAGGAGTTGGAGGGCGCGAAGATTTCGCTCCGCTGGGCAGCAAGAACATATCTTGTCGCAGCATTGTCGGCTATTGCTTCGATATTGTATTATGTCGCCCTAATAAATGGTCGTCGCAGAGATTAGAAATAGATAAAACTTAGAAATATTATGAAGAAACAGACAAAATTGATTATCGGCCTTGCACTTTCGGTAATATCGTTGTGCTTCAGCATCTTGCTTCTTACCGATGCAATTCCTACATCGCCTAAGCAACCGAAGTACATCTTCTACTTTATCGGTGATGGTATGAGTTTTAATCATATCCTCGGTGCCGAGCAGTATAATACTATTAAAGAGGGCAAAAACGAGATTGAACGCTTTAACTTTTCGAGATTCGAAACACGTAATTTTGTTACCAACTACTCGACGTCAAATCCTGTAACGGACTCGGCTGCCGCAGGTACGGCACTTGCGACAGGAGTGAAAACCGCAAACTCTTTTATCGGTGTAGATGCCGAAGGTAACGAGTTGCGAACTCTTGCCGATGTCGCTTCGGAGAGAGGATATATGGTCGGTTTGGTAACAAATGTGGGTATCAACCACGCCACACCGAGTTGCTTTTATGGCCACACTTCGGATCGTTTCGGCTTTCCAAAGCTTATAGACGACTATATCGCAAGCGATGTAGCATTTATCGCCGGCTCTACGATTATGGATATGAAGAGTGGTCCGCAAGATCCGAAATATTCGCCTGTCACAACCGCTGAACTTGCCGAGCGTATTCGCAAGGCGGGTATCAACCTCACTCTCGATGTTGAGGAGGCTGCAAAGACCTCGGGCAAGCGTGTGGCATTGGTGGCTAACGATAAAAAGAACGAACATGTTCCTTATGTAATAGACCGCAAAGGAGACGAGGAGCATACCCTCTTAAACCACTCGAAGGCGGCAATAGAGTTCTTGTCGCGCGAGGCGAAAGATGGTTTCTTCCTCATGATTGAGGGTGGAAAACTTGACTATGCTGCACACGAACAAGATGCAGTAACTACATTCTGCGAGGTAAACGAGTTTGCACAAGCGGTGCAACTTGCATTGGATTTCGCCAAGCAGCATCCTGACGAAACGCTTATCGTTGTTACTTCCGACCACGAGACAGGTGGAATGTCGCTTGGCTGGGATCACTACGAAATACGTATGAATATGCTTATGGCGCAGAAGACCTCGGCTGTACAACTCACTAAGATAATGCAGCAGATGCGTGCCGAAGGAAAGCGTAACTGGAAAGATTACAAGCAGTTGTTGAGCGACCATTTTGGTTTGTGGAGCCATGTGCCTATTACGGCAGAGGAGGAACGGTTGTTGAAAGACGATTTTTACAACATATTCCTCAAATACGGCCCTATGGTTGACGGACTTTACAACAAGAGCGAATTCATTGTGTATCACGCTATTCGCATCTTGAATAAGCACGCTTCGATAGATTGGACGAGTATGTACCATACGGGTATGTATACCCCAATCTTTACGAAGGGTGTAGGCGAGAAGAAATTCCTCGAATGTCGCGATCAGACCGACATTCCGAAGACTATTGCAAAACTCATCGGTGGAGAACTATAAAATCGTTCTGATTGGCTCTTTTGTGCAAGGAAAGTCCGATTACCTCCGATTTTGAACAAGGGGAAACTAATTTTTAATTTTGCATTCTGCATTTTGAATTAAAACTATGTACACATTTGATCACGACTTATTCCTGCTGCTCAACTTCGATGGTGGCAAGATTATGGATTCGTTTATGATGGCAGTGTCGGGTACAACGATGTGGATCCCGCTCTACCTTTTCATTCTTGGTTTTGTCTGGTACAAATATGGCTGGCGCAGTGCACTTGTCTTTTTGGTGTGTGTCGCTTTGGCAATAGGTCTGTCCGATATGATTAGTGGTATCTTCAAGCATCAGGGACTGCTCAAAAACCTATGGCCGTCTTTCCCTGTTCGATTTAGACCTATGCATACCGAGGCGTTGCAGGGATTGATACATGTGCCACGAGGAGGTCACGGCCACTATGGCACCGTATCGGCACATGCAGCTACTGTGGTGTCGTTAGCGTGGATTTCTGCTCTTGCAATACGCAAGAATTGGTATAATTGGATTATTGCGTTGGCGGTGATTTTGATATGCTATTCACGCATCTACCTAGCTTGCCATTTCCCTATGGACCTTCTCCTCGGAGCCATTGTTGGCACAATTTCGGGAGTTGCTATGTTTTTCCTTTGGAAAAAATTCGACAAAGTCATTGAAAAACGATTGAAATAGTCTATCTTTGCGCCCGAAAATTGTTTTGATTGGCTCTTTTCGTATAAGTCTGCATGTGTCGAAATGCTCACATATGAGCGAGTATGCTCCGCTTTTGCCACTTTGCCTTGCGCAAAAATAGCCTAATCAACTCCGATTTTGAGGTTTTGAAAATAAGAGAAAAACAAAAACAAGATATAAGATATGGAACATTTGAGTGAACAAGAACAGTTGCGCCGTAATTCGCTTCAAGCGTTGCGCGACCTCGGCATCAACCCTTATCCAGCCGAGAAGTTTGATGTATCGGCTAATGCTGCGCAGATTGCAGCAGAGTTCGATGCAGAGCCAGCGAAGTTCGAGAACGTAACCATCGCCGGACGTATCATGAGCCGCCGTATTATGGGTAGCGCATCGTTCTTCGAGTTGCAGGACCACACAGGTCGTATTCAGGTATATATTCGTCGTGACAACATCTGCCCAGAGGGCGATCCAACTCTCTACAATACCGTATTTAAGAAGTTGCTCGACATTGGCGACTTTATCGGCGTTGAGGGTTTCGCTTTCCGCACCAACACAGGCGAGTTGTCGGTACACTGCCGTAAGTTCACCGTTTTGTCGAAGTCTATCCGTCCACTCCCAATCGTTAAGGAGAAGGACGGCCAGCAGTTCGATGCTTTGACCGACCCAGAGGTGCGCTACCGTCAGCGTTATGTTGACTTGGTGGTAAACCCTAAGGTGCGCGATGTATTTGCAAAGCGTGCGAAGATTATCGCTACAATGCGTGAGTACTTCAACCAGCACGGTTGCTTGGAGGTTGAGACTCCTATTCTTCAGCCAATTTCTGGTGGTGCTTCGGCTCGTCCGTTCATCACTCACCACAACGCACTCGATATCGACTTCTATATGCGAATCGCTACCGAGTTGTACCTCAAACGCCTTATCGTAGGTGGCTTCGACGGCGTTTACGAGTTCGGTAAGAACTTCCGTAATGAGGGTATGGATAGAACTCACAACCCAGAGTTTACTTGTATGGAGATTTACATCGCATACAAGGACTACCGCTGGATGATGGAGTTCACCGAGAATATGTTGGAGCGTATCGCTTTGGCAGTAAACGGCACTACCGAGGTTGAGATTGACGGCAAGCAGATTTCGTTCAAGGCTCCATTCCGTCGTTTGACTATGACCGACGCTATCCGCGAGAAGACCGGCTACGACATTACAGGTCAGAGCGAGGCTGAGTTGCGCGAGGCTTGCAAGCTCTTGAATGTCGAGATTGACGACACAATGGGTAAGGGTAAGTTGATTGACGCAATCTTTGGTCAGTACTGCGAGGAGGATTTGGTACAGCCAACCTTCATCTGCGACTACCCAATCGAGATGTCGCCACTCTGCAAGCGTCACCGCGACAATCAGGACTTGACCGAGCGTTTCGAGTTGTTCGTTGCGGGCAAGGAGTTGTGTAATGCATACTCGGAGTTGAATGACCCAATCGATCAGTTGGAGCGTTTCCAGGAGCAGATGCGATTGTCGGAGCGTGGCGACGACGAGGCGATGTTTATTGATATGGACTTTGTTCGTGCGTTGGAGTATGGTATGCCTAACTGCTCGGGTATGGGTATGGGTATTGACCGCCTTACAATGTTTATGACAGGTCAGACCTCGATTCAGGACGTGTTGTTCTTCCCAACTATGCGCCCGGAGAAGAAGGTTGTAGCTGATGTTGTTGAGGTTTACACCGAGGCCGGTATTCCAGAGGAGTGGGTTGAGACTATCCAGAAGATGGGCTACATCACTCTCGACGCATTCGCAAATACTGTTAAGAGCAACGGAATGAAGCTCTTCAACGACCTCTGCGGCTTCAACAAGAAGAACAAGCTTGGCCTTTCAACCGCAGGTATCAAGGAGTGGATCGAGAATAATAAGGAATAATCAAAAAGTTAAACTTAAACTAAATATTTGAAAATTATGGCAAGAAAGAAGATTGTTGCAGGTAACTGGAAGATGAACACAGTTCCAGCAGAGGGTGTTGAGTTGGCAAAGGCTGTAGTAGCTGGTCGTGGCGAGGTTTGCGAGTGCGTAAACTTTATCGTTTGCCCTCCATTCACACACCTCTCACAGGTTGTTGAGGCAGTTAAGGGTTCGGATATCGCAGTAGGTGCTCAGGATTGCGCTACTGAGGCTAAGGGTGCTTATACAGGTGAGATCGCAGCTCAGATGATCGCTGCTCTCGGTTGCAAGTATGTTATCCTCGGCCACTCGGAGCGTCGTCAGTACTACGGTGAGACTTCGGAGACTTTGAACAAGAAGATGGCTCAGGCTTACGCTAACAACCTCATTCCAATCTACTGCGTAGGTGAGAACTTGGAGGAGCGCGAGGCAGGTAACCACTTCGCAGTTTGCAAGGCTCAGATTGAGGAGGTAGTATTCAACCTCACCGAGGAGCAGTTCGCTAACCTCGTTATCGCATACGAGCCGGTTTGGGCTATCGGTACCGGTAAGACTGCTACTGCTGAGCAGGCTCAGGAGATTCACGCATACATCCGTGAGGTTCTCCGTGAGAAGTTCGGTGCTTTGGCAGAGGAGTGCCCAATTCTCTACGGTGGTTCGTGCAAGCCATCAAACGCTGCTGAGATCTTCGCTAAGGAGGATGTTGACGGTGGTTTGATCGGTGGTGCTGCTTTGGTAGCTGGCGACTTCCTTGCAATCGGCAAAGGCTTCTAAACGAAATTGTTTCTAACGGTTTTTGCGGCCTTCCTCGCAACATCGGAGTCGGTCACATACGCCTTAGTATGCTCCCTCCTCCTCTACTACGAGAGTGTTGCAAAACCTCGTTATAAAGCAATTTCGAGTTGATAATTTGTTGGGCTGCTACCAAGCAGCCCAATTTTATAAAAAACTATGCAAGAGAGATACATCAACATTAACGACTACGACTATCCGCTACCTGACGAGCGCATTGCGAAATTTCCGCTCTCGGAGCGCGATTCGTCAAAGTTGCTTATCTATCGCGGTGGCGAGATTTCGGAAAAGCACTTCTCGGATATTCCGAGTGAGTTGCCCGAAGGGTCGTTGCTCGTATTCAACAATACGAAGGTGGTGCGAGCACGCCTTGTGATGCACAAACCGTCGGGCGCGCGTGTCGAGGTATTCTGCCTCGAACCTCATAACCCTGCCGACTATGAACACGCATTTGCCGTAAAGGGAGAATGCGAGTGGTCGTGCATCGTGGGTAACTTGAAGAAGTGGAAGGAGGGTGCAGTAGAGATTCCTTTCGAGTACGAGGGCGAGAACTACACCCTGCAAGCCTATATCGCTGAGCGAGGCACTCGTGAGCATATTGTTCGCTTTGAGTGGAGTGCACCGATGACCTTTGGTCAGCTGTTGGAGTATCTCGGACGCATTCCTATCCCGCCATATCTCAATCGTGAGAGCGAGGAGATAGATAACACTCGCTATCAGACTGTCTATTCTCGCTTCGAGGGCTCGGTGGCAGCACCTACCGCAGGTCTGCACTTCACCCAGCCACTTATTGAGGGTATGCGCGAGAAGGGTTTCGACTTTGCAGAGGTTACACTTCATGTGGGCGCAGGCACATTCCTCCCCGTAAAAGACGAGGACGCAACAAAGCATGCCATGCATACCGAGCACTTCGACGTTACGCTCGCTACATTGCGCAAGTTGCGCGCAAACTACGGAAAGATTGTGTCTGTTGGTACTACTTCGGTGCGTACCTTGGAGTCGCTTTCGGCTCTGGCTTGGCGTATCAAGAACGGTAAAGCCTATGACGATGGAGTAGTAGGTCAGTGGGAGTTGTACGATATCCCTGCGGAGTTCTCAGGAGAGGAAGCTCTCGATATACTTATATTATATATGGAGCAACAGCGTATCGAGCGTCTGCACGCTGCTACCGAGATAATGATTACCCCGCTTGGCTATAACTTCCGCATTGTGCGTAATATCGTAACTAATTTCCATCAGCCAAAATCGACCTTGCTTTTGCTTGTGTCGGCATATCTTGGTGGCGATTGGCACAAGATTTACGACTATGCGTTGTCGCACGACTTCCGATTCTTGTCCTATGGAGATTCGTCGTTGCTGATACGATAGTTTTAGGTCAAACTAATAAACACACAAAAGGCTGTCCTTTCGGAACAGCCTTTTGTATTTCGGGCGAACCCGAATACATTGTAGAGAGTTATTATTTCATATACTCTGCTACCTGATCAACAGGAACGATAGCCTCCTTGAAGATGTAGGCACCTGTCTTCTCAGACTTAACCATCTTGATGCACTTGGTAAACTGCTTACCAACACCTGTTCTAAGGGTTGCGACTGCTTTCTTTGCCATAAATCAAACCTCCTTATTACTTAATTTCACGATGTAAAGTCACTCTCTTCAAGTAAGGATTGTACTTCTTACGCTCCAAACGATCAGGGGTGTTCTTCTTGTTCTTAGTGGTGATGTAGCGCGACATTCCTGGTACGCCACTCTCCTCCTGCTCGGTGCACTCCAAGATGACCTGAACTCTGTTACCTTTCTTTGCCATGTCTTGTTAAATTTTAGTAGATTTTCTTGGGAGCAGCAGCACCTTTGAGAGCAGCAGCGAGACCCTTCTTGTTAATTGTTTTGATTCCCGAAGTCGAAACTTTCAAGGTAATCCAACGGCCTTCCTCCTCAGACCAGAAACGCTTAGTCTTCAAATTTGGATTGAACTTGCGCTTAGTCTTTACGTTGGAGTGCGAAACATTGTTTCCTACCAAGGCCACTTTTCCTGTAATTTCGCAAACTTTCATTGTTACTAAATTTTTTAATTAAATCCCATTTGGGGTTGCAAATATAAGAATTATATTTTGGATATGCAATTGTGCAGAGCATTTTTTGGAAATTTTGGTAAAAAAGAGTATTTTTGTAGAAATTCGAAACCGAACCAAAAGACCATGAAATTATTCAAAATCTTTTTACTCTGCATGGCAACTTTTACGCTCTTGGGTAGCGCAACAGCACAAGAGCGTATTGATGTCGGTGCCGAGCTTTGGATTGAGCCTTCGCAAAGCGAAGCAGAGGTAGAAAACTGGGTTAAGACTATGGCTGATAGCAAGATGCGCTCGGCTCGTATCTTTCTGATGTGGAACTATATCGAAACCGCACCGAAGGTTTACGACTTTCACCTCTACGATGCGCTATTCCGTGCTGCCGAAAAGTATGGTGTCGAGATTGAGGCGACACTCTTTTGCACCCACGCTCCGGTATTCTATTGCAAGAAGTATGGCTACTCTTCGCAGCGTCATGTACTCTACTACTCGAAGGAGATTAAGGCCCTCTCGGACGACTTTGTGCGCGAGTGTGTGGTTCGCTATCGCGACAGCAAGGCGCTCGGCTCGTGGTGGATACTCAATGAGGCACGTAGCTTCAAATCGGGCGACCCCTACACAGTGGAGTTTACGCAGAATTGGCTCCGCAATAAATATGGTACAATAGAGGCTCTCAACAAGGAGTGGATAGCAGACTTCAAATCGTTCGATGAGGTTAAATTTGAAGCAGAGTGGGCTTCAAACAAGGCCTTTATATGGAACACTGCTCATAGAGATTGGGTGGATATCTCTCGCGATATACTGACTCACACCTTTGCCGAGATTACCAAGACGGTCCGTAAGTACGACCAGAAAACCCCGGTAACATCAAATCCTGCCGACTTCTTCGGTTCGCTTGACCGCTACGACCTTGCGACTTTACGAGGTGTCTTCAATATCTTTGGTGCTTCGATGCACGCGGCTTGGCAGTTACAGATGATGCCACGCGAGAAGTACGCATACTCTACCGCTGGTATCTGTGAAATTTTGCGTGCTCATGCTCCTAACAACCACTTCTGGGTGGGAGAGATGCAGGCCGGAAACAACATCTTCTCTGGTCGCACCCCTATTTGTCCTACACGCAACGATTTGTCACAGTGGGTGTGGTCGAGTATTGGTACAGGCGCACGCAAAGTGATATATTGGAGTGCTAACTATCGCCGTCAGAGTGGTGAGGCGGGAGAGTGGGGTATCTTTGGTTTTAAGGGTGAGGATACAGACCGTTCTCTTGTAACGAAGGAGATTAACGAAGTTATAGAGAATAACCAAGATTTTTTCAAGATGTCGAAGCCTGAAATGTCGAATATAACTCTGATTTTGAGCCCTGAGACACAGCGCATGTTGCGCCATATCCGCCAAGATTATGTAGGTGTTCGCGAGACAGAGCCCAACTCACAAGTCTACACCACATTCCATTGGTTCGAAGCGTTGTCGGAGCGTGGCTATCAGCCGCAGATGCGCTATTTTACCGACTATGAGTGGGAGAAGCGTGGTGAGGGCGACGTTGTCGTTGTTGCCAATGCCTTTGCTGTTCCAAGTAGTGTTGTGCCTCGAATGGTCGAGTTTGTAAAACGAGGCGGTAAGGTTATCTTGGAGGGACTTGTCGGTTTCTACAACGAGAATGAGGTTTGTACATCGCTTGCGCAGTTCGACTTGGAACCTCTGGTGGGTGGAGTTTATGAGGATATTCGTTATCGCGAAACTCCGCAGTATTTCAACATCGAGGGTGTAGGAGAGCTCCTTGGACACGCTTGGCACCCAATACTCCGTGCAACAGCCCCTACGGCGCGCGTTATTGGTGAGGGAGCAGAGGGCGCAGTGGCACTGCACAACAAACTTGGCAAGGGCGAGGTTTATTGGATTGCGCCATCGGTATCGATGTCGCAACTTGCGAAGGGCGAGTCGGGCGAGTTGTCTCACTTGGCAGATGTGCTCCTTGCAGAGCATCTTACCAAGCAGCCATTCCGCTTTGTAGAATACGCCAATGGTGCTTTGATGCGAGTGTTGCGTAGTGGTAACGAATATGTAACTGTCCTTACAAATAATTGCTACACCCCTTGTACCGTAAAGTTGGTTGCACCAAAGGGGGTGAAGGCGACACCGATATTCGGCTCGGCAAAGCTCAGTGGCTCGGGCAAGGTAAAACTCGGAGAACGAGAAACATTGGTTTTACGTTGGAAATAACAAAAAACCTGCTCGGTATTTCGAGCAGGTTTTTTGTTTCTTCTAACCAATTAGCTTTTTATTCTATCGGGATTTTCGCGTAGGAATTGGTCCCACGATTTAGTACCTCGTTTGCGAGCCTTCTTGTCGCCACCCAGGCCTTTGACTTTCGTGCCACCGAGTGCCTGATTTATAGGCGAGGAGATAGAGTAGTAGTGACACAACGCTACCGCCATACCGTCTGTAGCGTCAAGTTTCTTTGGAGCCTTCTCGATATGGAGAGTCTTCATCACAATACCTGCGATTTGCTCCTTTGATGCTGAGCCTATGCCCACTACCGCCTGCTTAATACGCGACGGTGCATACTCGAAAACATCGACATCCTGGCTCAATGCTGCAGCCATGGCTACGCCTTGTGCGCGACCAAGTTTGAGCATCGACTGCACATTCTGCCCGAAGAATGGCGACTCCAATGCAACCTCGCGAGGTTGATACTCCTTGACCAAACGGCTGACACTATCGAATATATATCGCAACTTCTCATAAGGATCGTCAATTTTGTGAAGGTCTATCTCGCCCATCACTACTGCATGTACCTCACGTCCGGAGACCTCCAATATGCCATATCCGGTATAGTTGGTGCCGGGGTCGATGCCCAAAATTCGATATGTCTGCGTCGGCTTTGCCATGTACTATTTGCTATTTAAACAACTCAGCCAACTTTTCAAGAACAGCCTCTCCTCGCAAATTCTTTGCGATAATCACGCCATTCGAGCAGTCGATAAGGAAGTTTGTAGGGATAGACTCCACTACATAATCTGTGGCAGCAGGGTTGTCGAAACGCTCCAATGTGCTGACATTTATCCACTTCATGCCCTGCTTGTCGATAGCGCCCTTCCATGCTTCGTGCTTTGCGTCAAACGATACACCGTAGATTTCGAAACCCTTCTTGTGGTAGAGCTTGTAAGCCTCCTTCAATACCGGCATCTCGCCCATGCAAGGTCCACACCATGATGCCCAGAAATCGAGCAATACATAGCGTTTTTTTTTGTTCTCGACAACCGATTTAAGCGATATAGTCTCGCCTTCTGGTGTTGGTTGTGCTATGTCTATGTAGTGAGGTACATAATCGCTACCCTCGGTTTGAGGCTCGGTCTTCATCTTGCGCTCGGCGGTAGATTTCATGCGCTCGGCCATAGGCAATGCCTTGATATTATCGGAGAGAGTCTCTATCTTTTCGAGCAATATCTTCGATGGCAACGAGTATGACTGTTGTTGCAACATAAAGAGACCGAATACATTCTCTTTGTTCTGCACGAAGAACTCCTCCTGCATTGCATCGTGAGCATTATTGATAGCCTCAATCTCGGCCTTATTATTATCAGCTACTGCCTGACGATATGCTACAACCATATCGCGATTGCGAGCCATCATTGCATTGAACTGATCGTTAGACTGTGTTCCGCTCGACTTTACCGAGTCGTCTTGACAATCACCGGAAACTCTAACCTTTCCCTTCTCTATGAATAGATAGGCGATAGGGCGACCACCTTCGAGTATCAACTGTGCAAAGGTAGGTGCGGTTTTAACACTCTTGAAATGGAATCTGTCGATATCCAACTTTACCGAGTCGATAACGGCACGACCATTCCACATATCGGTAAGATAGACATATCCCATGCCGTCGAAATTATCTATGGCTCCAACGATCTCGCATTTATTTGTGTTACAGCCCACAAAAGTTGCAATACTTGCCAATAATACAAAAATCTTCTTCATATTTTATCTCGTTAAATGATCCTTACTCTTTCTCTGCCAACTCGGCCTCCAACTTCATTACGCGACGGCGCAAATCGGGCAACTCCTTGAATACGGCAAATGAGCGGTGGAAGTTAATTCCTGCCAATGCCGGACTACCGAAGCGAATCTCTCCATCAGGTACGTCCTTGTCGATACCGCTCTGAGCACCAATCTTAACACGATTGCCGATAACGACATGGTCGGCAATACCAACCTGACCTGCGATAAAGCAGTTCGAACCCACCTTTGTAGTACCTGCGATACCTGTTTGTGCCGACGATACGGTATTCTCGCCAATAATAACGTTGTGGCCGATCTGGATAAGATTATCCAACTTAACACCCTTGCGAATGATGGTTGAATCGGTCTTGGCGCGATCAATACAGCTGTTGGCTCCAATCTCGACATTATCCTCGATAATAACATTTCCAAGTTGCGGAATCTTGTCGAAACCTCCTTCGGCATTCGGAGCGAAACCGAAGCCGTCGGCTCCAATAACTACGCCTGCGTGGAGAATACAATTTGCACCAATCGAGCAACCTTCGTAAATCTTTACGCCTGCATAGAGTTTGGTGTTTGCGCCAATCTTTACATTGTCACCTACATAGCACTGCGGATATATCTTTGCGCCATCGCCTACTACTGCACCCGCCTCGATAACGGCAAAGTCGCCGATATAACAATCCTTGCCGATGCTCGCCTTTTCCGATATCGATGCCAACTTAGAGATTCCCTTCTTCTGCGGCTTCATCGCGTTGTACATATCGAGCAAACGCAATACGCAAGCATTCACATTATCCACCTTTACGAGAGTGGCAGCAACCTTCTCCTTTGGCTCGAAATCTCGCTCAACGAGCACTATCGAGCACTTTGTGGTATATAAATATTGCTCAAAACGAGGGTTGGATAAGTATGCCAAACCTCCCTCCTTGCCACCTTCGATAGACGATATCGTATAAACCGATGCGTTTCCGTCACCTACGACTTCTCCGGATAAAAGACCGGCAATCATCTCTGCTGAAAACTCCATAATTACTTCATTTTTGGGCTATTAGCTTTTAGCCATTAGTGTTAATATTTATTTTATATAATTTGATATATCTATATTTTGTGGTAGATACTCTTTGATATCACGTCCAAATGCCAACAACTCACGCACCATCGATGAGGATATGTGCATCAGCTCGACAGGTGTAGGTATCAACACTGTCATTAGTTCGGGAAAGAGTTGGCGATTTGTTGCCTCGATGGTACGCTCGAACTCGAAATCGATGGTGTTACGAATACCTCGTACCAACACCGTAGCACCCACCTCGCGAGCAAAGTCGCCCGTCAAAGTGTTATAGCTTACAACTTGTACTCGACTATCATTTTTATAGAGATCTCCGATGAGTCGACAACGCTGCTCGACATTCAAAAGCGATTTTTTAGAGATATTCTCGCCTACGCCTATTACAACCTTATCAAAGAGTTGCAATGCAGTTGCTACAACTGCCTCGTGTCCGCGAGTAAATGGGTCGAAAGATCCTGCAAAAAGTGCTGTTTTTGCCATTTTATCTGTTACTATATTGTTCTTCGTAATAACGCTCGTATGCTCCACTTGTGATATTGTCCAACCACTCCTGGTTATCCAAGTACCATTTTACTGTCTTTTCGATACCCTCTTCGAATTGCAACGACGGTTCCCAGCCAAGTTCTTGCTGCAACTTTCGACTATCTATCGCATAACGTGCATCGTGGCCGAGACGGTCCGTAACGTATGTTACCAAGCCCAACGAATGGCCTTCGGGATTGCCAAGCAGTCGATCTACCGTCTTAATGACGACCTTTATAAGGTCGATGTTGCGCCACTCGTTAAAGCCACCGATATTATATGTTTCGGCAACCTTTCCCTTGTGGAAAATCGTATCTATTGCCCTTGCGTGGTCCTCGACATATAGCCAATCGCGCACATTCTCGCCCTTGCCATATACAGGTAACGCTTTTCCCTTTCGGATATTGTTTATAAAGAGTGGTATCAACTTCTCGGGGAACTGATACGGGCCATAGTTGTTCGAGCAGTTCGTTACGATGGTCGGCATACCATAGGTATCGTGGTAAGCTCTCACGAAGTGGTCGCTTGACGCCTTCGATGCCGAGTATGGCGAGTGAGGGTTGTAAGGTGTCTGCTCGGTGAACAAAGTATTGTCGAACTCCAACGCGCCATATACCTCGTCTGTCGATATATGGTAGAAGAGTTTACCCTCAAAGTTATCTGCCCAGCACACCTTTGCCGCCTGCAAGAGCGAGAGTGTACCCATAACGTTAGTACGTGCGAAGGTGAACGGATCTTTGATACTACGATCTACGTGGCTCTCGGCTGCGAGATGTATCACACCATCAATCTCGTAGTCGCGGAATAGTTCGACCATACGCTCATAGTCGCAGATGTCGGCCTTTACGAAGGTGTAGTTCGGCTCCGCCTCAATATCTTTGAGGTTTTCGAGATTTCCCGCATAGGTCAATTTATCGATATTGACGATGTGGTAGTCGGGATACTTCTTCACAAAGAGTCGTACCACGTGCGAACCGATAAAGCCTGCGCCACCCGTAATCAAAATGTTTCGTTTTGCCATCTTCTTGTTTGTTATTGGCGTGTTGCGCCCTTAACCAAATTTATCATATACTCGCCGTAAGAGTTGCGCTTCATCGGCTCGGCAAGCTGCAACAACTCCTCGTTAGAGAGCCAACCCTTGCGCCAGGCAATCTCCTCCAAGCAGGCAATCTGCACGCCCTGACGGCTCTCGACAACCTCCACAAAGCGTGATGCGTCAAACAAACTCTCGTGCGTACCCGTGTCGAGCCAAGCAAATCCTCGTCCCATAATCTGCATCTTCAAAGCCTCCTCTTTACGGTAGTACTCGTTTACATCGGTAATCTCCAACTCACCACGTGCCGACGGAGTTACGCCCTTAGCGACCTCGATCACACTATTCGGATAGAAGTAGAGTCCTGCAACAGCATAGTCCGACTTTGGGTGGAGCGGCTTCTCCTCGATGCTCAATACATTGCCCTCGTTGTCAATCTCGGCAACGCCAAAGCGCTCGGGGTTGGATACCTGATGACCAAAGATTGTAGCCTTATGCTCCTGCTCGGCGGTGGCTACCGCCTGCTGCAACATTCCGGTAAAGCCCTGACCGTAGAAGATATTGTCGCCCAAAACCAAACAAACACAATCCTTGCCGATAAACTCCTCGCCAATGATGAAGGCCTGCGCCAAACCATCGGGAGAAGGTTGCTCGGCATACTCGAAGTGCACACCATAATTTGAGCCATCGCCCAAGAGACGCTTGAAGCATGGCAGGTCGTGCGGAGTCGAAATAATAAGAATATCTCGGATACCGGCCAACATAAGTGCAGATATAGGGTAGTATATCATCGGTTTATCATAAACAGGTAGCAACTGTTTACTCACACCTTTGGTAATCGGATACAATCGTGTTCCGCTACCTCCCGCCAATACAATGCCTTTCATAATTTTGCTATTTATAATTTGGGGTGTTTCTCAAAGAGTGCATACATCGCTGTTTTGAGCAACTCCAATATTAAAGACTTCTTGTACACATCGCTAAACTTCCAACGAGTTGTCACCATGTTCTTTGCAATAGCATATCGTTGATGCCATATCGTCGCGTAAGCGTTGTTATAAACAGCCGTATCGTCATACAGAACGCCCTGCATGAATTTATCAATATTAGCTGCGCTTTGAGCATGTCGGCACTCTATATCTATGCCGATATATTTACCAACTGTTGCATTGAGCAAATCAAGGAAGTTTCCAAGATGCAATAAGTCGCACCAATGCCACACAATATCCCAATCTATATTCTTCTTTTCGCTCTTAATCAGACATGCCCAATCGAGGATATGTCTTATCTTAATGCCCTCGTATAAGAAGTGCACCATTGAGTGCCTTATGAGGAATAGAGCATTAAATGTCGGAGATGGAGTATATATTGAGCTATTGTTTAATTGGGTTAATCCTCCATTCTCGGATTGCAATAACTGTTGGAGATATATCTCGAATTGTTTATTAATCTTCGGTCCTCGAATAGCGGTACAGAACTTATGATTTTCGATCATCAGCCCTTTGTAGTTTATGTGCGAGTGCTTATAGTCATCAAATCGAACATGCGCGCCCAATTGCTCTGCTATTCTATTGCCAAGTTCAAAACCGCCCGGAAGGAAACAATCGAAATCGCCACACTCTCGGTGTTTTGGATTAGGATAGTATTTACTGAGAGCAAAGCCTTTCAAAACAACAGGCTTTATATTGTGCTTGCAAAATTCTCGACCTATTTCATCGGCCAGGTGCCACTGCTTATCACTCCTATCCTCTATCTGAATAGCACCATAAGCCCATTGTAGCTTAATCGGTGCGGGAATCAGATTGTTGATATCCTTTAATGCATCGAATACAAGTGCTAAAACACCCTGGTTTCGTGAGAGTTTATGCAGGCTGCGCCACTCATCAGCCGTTAAGCCGACAAACAACTCCTCCGATAGTGGTAATCCTGCGATGGAGTGTTGCAGCGCGTTAAAAAATGCCGATTCGATTCGATTCATATAGCTTAAAATGTTTGTCTTCTGGTTTCAAACAAATTCTTCATAAATACAACGCAGCAAGGAATCAATGCCTTCAAGACGCGGCGGGTGTGCTTGACCGGATTTTGAATAATTCGATATAGCCACTCCAAACCCATATCTTGAACTTTGCGAGGAGCTCGTTTGACATTTCCGGCCATAATGTCGAACATTCCGCCGACGCCAAAGCATATACCCGTTTGTAGAATATCCTTGTTAGTAGCAATAAAGCGCTCTTTAAATGGTGAAGGCATACCGATAAAAAGGTAATCGGGATTTTTCTCTGCAATATCCTTTATTACCGCCTGCTCATCAGTAAAGAACCCATTGCGATATCCTACTATGTTGATATTCTCGTAGCGACTGCTAATAATCGCTGCCAACTTCTCTATGGTCTCTTGTGTTGCTCCCAATAAATATATACTTCTGTGGTTGGTATCGGCATTTTGTAATAGACGCTGAAATATATCTGCACACAATGATCTGCCACTCAATTTGTAGCCTTTCAATTTCAGATACCAATAGACCGATACTCCGTCTATATTTACGATATCCGATGCGTTAATATACTTCTCGAACTCCCTATATTTACGTAAGTATGCAATCTGTTCAACATTGACACCCGTGATTTGAAAGCCCTTTTTGCCCTCACGAAGCCACTCTTCTGTGATAGCAGAAACTTCATCAACACTTATCGGGTTGATCTTTATACCACAAGTATATATTGTATTCATCTGTCGCCTATTTTCTCCAAACCATTTTGTTTACAACACCGGTGTAAGACTGGATAAGTTTTACAACCTTGGTTGAAACATTTTCGTCGGTGTAGTTCGGTACAGGAATACCATTGTCGCCATTGGCAACCATCTCTACCGCTGTATCTACCGCCTGCAACAACGACTTCTCGTCGATACCTGCCAAAATAAAGCAGCCCTTATCCAACGCCTCAGGGCGCTCGGTTGATGTACGAATACATACCGCAGGGAACGAGTGACCTACGCTTGTGAAGAACGAGCTCTCCTCTGGCAAAGTTCCGCTATCCGACACCACGGCGAATGCATTCATCTGCAAGCAGTTATAGTCGTGGAAGCCGAGAGGCTCGTGCTGAATAACTCGCTTATCCAACTCGAAACCACTATGTGCCAAGCGGTTGCGTGAGCGCGGGTGGCACGAGTAGAGAATCGGCATATCGTACTTCTCCGCCATCTTGTTAATCGCGGTAAAGAGCGATGTAAAGTTCTTCTCGGTGTCGATATTCTCCTCACGGTGAGCTGACAAGAGAATATAGCGGCCCTTCTCCAAGCCAAGGCGTGCGTGAATGTCGCTCGCCTCAATCTCTGCCAAGTTTTCGTGCAACACCTCTGCCATTGGCGAGCCACTTACATAGGTGCGCTCCTTCGCCACGCTCGATGCATTGAGGTAGCGACGCGCGTGCTCCGAGTAGCAGATATTAACGTCCGAGATAATATCCACGATACGACGATTTGTCTCCTCTGGCAAGCACTCGTCGAAGCAGCGATTTCCCGCCTCCATATGGAAGATTGGAATGTGCAGACGCTTTGCACCAATCACCGAGAGACACGAGTTTGTATCGCCCAAAACCAACACAGCGTCAGGCTTAATCTCGACCATCAACTTATACGATGCGTTGATGATATTGCCCATTGTTGCGCCGAGGTCGTCGCCTACGGCATTGAGATAGACCTCAGGCTCGGCCAACTTCAAGTCGCGGAAGAAAATGCCGTTGAGGTTATAGTCGTAGTTCTGACCCGTGTGTGCCAAGATGCAGTCGAAGTACTTGCGGCACTTATTAATTACTGCAGCCAAGCGGATAATCTCGGGACGAGTACCCACGATAATCAATAGTTTGAGTTTGCCATTATCGGCAAATTTTACATTTGAAAAGTCCATATTGTTTAGTTTTTTATTTTTCTACTTTTTCAAAGTATGTATCTGGCTTATTCGGATCAAATGCCTCGTTTGCCCACATAACAGTTACCAAATCCTCTGTATCTGAGAGGTTTATGATGTTGTGCGTATAACCAGGAAGCATATGCACAGCCTCAATCTTATCACCCGAGACCTCGAAGTTGAGTACCTCGTCAGAGCCTATGCTACGTTGCTGAATAAGTCCCTTGCCCGACACCACGATAAAGAACTCCCACTTGGTATTGTGCCAATGTTCACCCTTGGTAATGCCCGGTTTTGAGATATTTACACTAACCTGACCGCACTTCTCGCTACGCAACAATTCGGTAAACGAGCCTCGTGCATCGCAGTTCATCTTCAACTCGAAAGATACCTTCTCCTTTGGCAAGTAGCTCAAATATGTCGAATAGAGCTTCTTTGCAAACGAGTTATACGGGATTTCAGGCACGACAAGCGTTTGCGGTTGCGCCTTGAACGACTCCAACAAATCTACAATCTCACCGAGTGTAACCTTATGTGTAGTAGGTACAGTGCAATACTTGCCGCCCTCGCACAAAACGGTATCGACACCCTCGAACTCGCAGTGGTGCTCCTCGCCTCGCAAGGTAGCAATCATCTCATCAACCAAATCGTCGATATAGAGCAATTCCAACTCCGTAGAACGATCATTCACCGTAATAGGCAAATCGTTTGCGATATTGTTGCAGAAGGTCGCTACCGCTGAGTTGTAGTTCGGACGGCACCACTTACCAAACAAGTTCGGAAAACGATAGACCAATACGCGCGCGCCCGTGCGTGTACTATAATTAAAGAATAGCTCCTCGCCGGCACGCTTGCTACGACCATACTCGCTATCGCCAAAACGACCCGCCAATGTCGCCTGAATCGACGACGAGAGCATTACAGGAGCGATGTTGTGGTGCTTTTCGAGAGTTTCGAGCAATGTTGATGCAAACCCGAAGTTACCCTCCATGAACTCCTCGGTATTCTGCGGGCGATTTACGCCTGCGAGGTTGAAGACGAAGTCTGCCTCGCGACAATATCTATCCAACTCCTCTGCCGTAGAGTCGATGTCATACTCGAAAATTTCCTCTACCGCAACCTCGCCATAGCACTTTGCCTTGCCGTCACGGATATTCTTGAGTTGCGCGCAGAGGTTTTGACCTACAAATCCCTTTGCGCCTGTTACCAAAATTTTCATAGATCTAATACTTTGACCAATCTACCCACATATTCTTGTCATAGCGCCAACTGTCGAGCAATGCCTCCTCCAATATCTTACCCGAGAAGACCAACAACACTGAGTCCTTCTCGTGCGCCTTAATGCAGTTTGCATAACCCTCAGGTACGCATATAATCTTGCTATCCTGCTCGGACAATTCGTAAATCTGAGCCTCCAAGTCAGGCGATGGGTTATCCCAATTATCGACCTCGACAAGCGCAACGGTAAACGAACCCTTAACGCAGTAGAACCATTTCTTCTCGAATTGGTGTCCGTGCCAGCCACGAATTACCGATGTGTCGGGGTGATGGATAAAGTAGCAACGCTCCACACCCGGAAAGCGGAAAGCATTCAACGAAGAGATTTGACCTCGCTCATCGCGATATATCTCACCCTCAACAACTGTTACCTTTGCCATAGTGTACAAGTTTTACTCTGAACGAATCTCCTTAGCCTTAGAGCGTGGCTGCAAGCCGAGGTCCTCACGAATGAAGCGCAACTTCAAGAGCAACTGCTTCATACCCTCAACATCGAGGCGGTGTGTATTGTGTGAGTGGTAGTCCTCGATTTTCGAAACTTCCTCGCTACCCTCAACGAAGAACTTGTCGTAGTTCAAGTCGCGAGTGTCGCAAGGGATACGGTAGTAGTCGCCCATGTCGATAGCCTTAGCCATCTCTTCGCGAGTAACGAGAGTTTCGTACAACTTCTCGCCATGACGAGTACCGATAACCTTAACCTCTGTTTCACCATACGCAGGGTTTACCTTTGCGTAGGTCTGCTTCAATGCCTCGGCCAAAGTCGAGAGGGTAGCTGCCGGAGCCTTCTGAACGAACAAGTCGCCATTTTCGCCATGAGTGAAGGCATAGATAACCAAATCTACTGCATCGTCAAGAGTCATCATGAAGCGAGTCATCTCAGGATCGGTGATGGTGATAGGCTTGCCCTGCTCCATCTGCTCAACCCACAACGGAATAACCGAGCCACGCGATGCCATAACGTTACCATAACGAGTACAGCAGATTGTTGTAGCGGCATTCTGTCCGAGTTCGCGACCCTTTGCGATTGCGACCTTCTCCATCAACGCCTTCGAGATACCCATCGCATTGATAGGATATGCTGCCTTGTCTGTCGAAAGGACAACTACGTTCTTCACACCGTGCTCGATAGCCGAGAGGAGAACATTGTTTGTACCTACAACATTGGTCATTGTTGCCTCCATAGGGAAGAACTCGCAAGATGGAACCTGTTTGAGGGCTGCAGCAGCGAATACGTAGTCAACACCTCGCATAGCTACATCTACCGACTGCTTGTCGCGTACATTGCCGATGTAGAACTTAACCTTTGGATTCTGCAAAGCGTGGCGCATGTCGTCTTGCTTCTTCTCGTCACGAGAGAAGATACGAATCTCCTTGATATCCGAGTCAAGGAATCTACGAAGTACAGCGTTTCCGAAACTACCTGTACCGCCTGTTATCAACAGGACTTTGTCTTTGAAAATTGACATTACTGGGTTATTTTATTTGTTTGTTAATAAAAAATGTTCTTATTTGCATATAGCACTCGTTAGGTCTTCATCTAAGCGTTTTGACATAATCTCCTTGGTGTAATTGTCCAGGACAAACTGCTTTGACGATGCGTAATCGTAGGTGCTATAACTCTCGATAGTAGCACATATCTTGCGTACCATTTCCTCTTTGGTGTCAAGGTCGGTCAAGCAACATCCAAAATTGTTATTCTGAAGTAGCTGCATTGATGCAACCTCGTGAGGACCGTATGCTATGAGCATTCTGTTACTTGCTAAACATTCCGAAATTTTAGTCGATACAGAGTACTTGACAAAGGTTCTACTTGCCTTGTCAAAACTTTCTGCATGCAGTAAGAAATGACTCTTCTCTATCTGCTTGATAACAGCCTCCGAATTCAACCAACCACAACATTCAACACCAGCCTTCTCGAATGCTACTAACATTTTGTTTCTAATACGAGTAGGAGAGAACACCTTTATCTCTATCTTGTTGTAATTATAGTCTCTATTTATCTCGTTGATTATCTTACCCAAAGCGGCTATCGTCTTCCAACGATTCGAGTGCAATGCTCCAACATAAGAGATAAGAATAGTCTCCCCTTCTTCTATCTTTTTTGGCGTAAGGTGAGCATATTTCGCCATATCAATACCATTTCCCAGAATGCCGAAAGGTTTAGCAAAAGCTTTAGAGTAGTCACACTGCATCTTCTCACCTATTGCGTAGGCTGTGTGTGCCTTTGCGACAGTCTCTTTGTACTGCTTGCGCAAACGACAATAGTGTATCCTTCCTACAATGCTTTTCGATGTCGAATTAAGGAAATAATCATCGGTAAAGAATACAAACAAAGGTATGTTGTAGCGTTCTGACAAAGATATTGAAACCTTATGCACATAAAGATTTGAACCTAACATTGCAAATATTGCATCTGGCTTAAAATCTTCTACCCACCTTTTTAAATCGGGAGAGTCCCACATTTTTGACTTCCATGCGAGTTCTTTTACAGGCCTCATTTTATATAGTCTTCGATAGAACCAAGGTGCTTTATGCTTCGAGTTATTCTTTATACTTTCGATTAGTTCTGCGTGAGTATTCGTTGTAGAAACTCGGTTAAATATAGCACCCAAAACATCTACTCCGGTTACCCTATAATAATTATTACAAAATTCTTCATAAGGATACTCATTTACACCAAAATATAATTGGGCAAGATCATCTGGCGAGAAATTCGAGAAAAACGAGCATAATGTTTTTCCACTATTCTCCGTCTTCGAAAAACTTGTATCGGCTATTACTAAGACTCTCATTTATAAGTTTTGGTAATAAATATATCTAATACTTTCATTTAATCGCTTGATATAAATCGCTCTCCAAACGATTGGTCATAATCTCCTTGGTGTAATTGTCCAGGACAAACTGCTTTGACGATGCGTAATCGTAGGTGTTATAATTCTCAACAGCAGCACATATCTTACGCACCATCTCCTCTTTGGAGTCGAGGTCTGTCAAACAACATCCAAAATTGTTCTCAGTGAGCAACTGCATTGATGCAACTTCGTGAGGACCGTATGCAAGTATCATTCGGCTACTCGACATATACTCAGAAATTTTGGTCGATACAGAATACTTTACAAATGCTCGACTTGCCTTATCAAAACTCTCTACATGCAATAAGAAATGACTTGATTTCATCTGTTTGAGAACACCCTCTGTATCTAGCAAACCACAGAATTCTACCTCTGATTGACAAAAGGCTTTGCGCATTTTTGTTCTTAATCCAGTAGAACTATATACCTTAATGCACATCTTATTGCCATCAAGTCGTCGATTAACCTCCTTGATAATCTCACCTAATGCAGCGATTGTCTTCCAACGATTAGAATGCAATGCACCAAGATAAGAGATAATTATAGTCTCTCCCTTCTCGATCTTTTTAGATGCGAAGTGCGAGTATTTCTCTACATCAATTGCATTTCCCAAGATTCCGAAAGGCTTAGAAAATATCTTCGAGTAAGTACTTTGCATCTTCTCGCCTATCGCATAAGCAGTGTGGGCCTTTGCAACAGATTTCTTATACTGCTTACACAATAGATGATGATGTATCAAGTCCGCAAGACCTTTTGCTGTCGAATCTACATAGTAGTCGTCAGTAAAATATATAAACATAGGTATATTATATCGTTCGGACAAGCGTATTGCAATCTTGTGAACATAAAGATTTGAGCCTAACACAGCGAATATAACATCAGGTTTAAAATCCTCAATCCACTTCTTCAAATCTGGAGAGTCCCATGCTTTCGAATTCCATACAAGTTCTCTTATCATCCTTATCCTATACAATTTCCTGTATAACCAAGGAACTTTACGCCACGAGTTATTTTTTATACTTTCAATTAACTCTTTGTGAGAATTAGTTGTTACGGGTATGCGATTACATATTGCTCGCAGAATATCTACTACTGTTACTCTATAATAGTTATCGCAGAACTCTTCATATGGACTTTCTCCCATTCCAAAGTATAATTGGGCAAGGTCTTTTGGTGAGAAGTTTGCAAAAAATGAGCATAATGTTTTGCCACTATTCACTGTTTTGGAGAAACTGCCATCTCCTATTACTAAAACTCTCATCTTTAAAGTTTTTGGTAATAAATATATTTAATATTTTCCTTTAATTGCTTGAGACAAATCACCCTCCAAGCGATTGGTCATAATCTCCTTGGTGTAATTGTCCAAGACGAACTGCTTTGATGATGCGTAATCGTAGGTGTTATAATTCTCGACAGCAGCACATATCTTACGTACCATTGCTTCTTTGGTGTCAAGGTCGGTCAAACAACATCCAAAATTGTTATTTTGAAGCAACTGCATTGATGCAACCTCGTGAGGACCATATGCAAGGATTATTCGATTGCTTGCCAAGCATTCCGAAATCTTGGTAGATACAGAGTACTTTACAAAAGTTCGACTCGCCTTATCGAAACTCTCTACATGCAACAAGAAATGGCTCTCTTCCATTTGCTTAATAACACCTGCAGAATCCAATGATCCACAGAACTCTATCTCGGCTTGCTGAAATGCTTTCAACATCTTTGTCCTCAATCGAGTAGGACTAAATACCTTAATACACACCTTGTTGCCATTAAGTTGTCTATTAACCTCCTTGATAATCTCACCTAATGCAGCGATTGTCTTCCAACGATTAGAATGCAATGCACCAATATATGAAACAATGAGAGTATCGCTTTTCTCGATTTTTCGGGGCACCAGGAGCGAGTATTTCTCTACGTCTATACCATTTCCTAGAATTCCGAAAGGTTTAGAGAATATCTTCGAATAATCAGTTTGCATCTTTTCGCCTATTGTATAGGCTGTATGCATCTTTGCTATCGTATCCTTATACTGCTTGCGCAAGCGACGATAATGTATATAACTCATAAGACCTTTCACTGTCGAATCTACATAGTAGTCGTCAGTGAAGTATATAAACATAGGTATATTATATCGTTTGGACAAGCGTATTGCAATCTTGTGAACATAGAGATTAGAGCCCAACATCGCAAATATTGCATCTGGATTAAAATCTTCTATCCACTTCTTCAAATCGGGAGAATCCCAAGTATTCGACTTCCACACAAGCTCTCTTATGAGTTTAAACCTCTGACTATACATCTTTCGATAGTGCCAAGGCACTTTATGTGTGTTATTTCTAAGATTCTCGATTTGTGCCTTGTGAGCATTAGTAGTCGCAGGAGTGCGTTTCCGAATCGAGTTTAAAATATCTATCTCTGTTATTTTATAGTAGTTGTTACAAAACTCTTCATGCGGAACCTCATTGTCATTTACATTAAAATATAATTGAGCAAGATTTTCCGGAGAGAAATTCGCAAAAATTGAGCATAATGTTTTGCCACTATTTTCCGTCTTTGAAAAAGCGCTATTTGCAATTACAAGTACTCTCATTTTTCAAATCGTAAGGATTGAACAACAATCTATTCTAAGCATTAACTACAATATCAAAAACTCCACTGACAAGTGTCGTAATAATGAGAACACCATAAGCGATGAAACTATCACCTCCCTTTTTTATCACAGCCAACCCAATCTGCTCGGCAATACGCCCAGTCGATCCCCAATTCGCCACCACATTTATCTGCAACACCTTCGGCATAAGGGAAATTTTATTTTTGTAATAAATGTTCGTATAAATTTATATACTTTTCGTAATTCTTATTACGATCAAAGTGTTCCAAGGCGTACTCACGACAGCGCTTACGCATAACTTCTCTATCCTCAGTACACAACTCCTCGATAGCCTTAACCACACCCTCCAAATCACCCTGTTCAACAACTCGTCCCGTTTGAGGTGTAACCGACTCGGGACTACCTCCTGTACGATAGGTAATAACAGGTGTACCACACGAAATAGCCTCCAAATTAGTTGTCGGATATGTGTCCTCGTATGTTAAATTCACAAACAGATCTGCCGCAGAATACCACTCTGCCAGCTCTGCAGCACTATTGGTACGGCACAAACCTATCAAACCTTTCGGCAGAGATTTAATTTGCTCCGAGGTAAGTCCGATTAACACAACTTGATATATATTCTTAGATAGCAGATCGTACAATCTTACAAAATCCGGCAAACCTTTTTTATCGCTCCAAGGCGAAGCTACTCCCAAAACTACACGCTTATCGTCAAGATTATATTGCTCTATACGTTCTTGTGTGAGACAAGGTCTGAACACTTGTACATCTATTCCGTTATGAACAACCGACACATTCGCATTTTTCAAGAACGAATGTCGTACCACATCGGCAATCCAATTTGACACAGGCACAAGTGTTAGATTTTTAATAGAGGAGAAATACTGTTTCTTCTCTATATAATTTTTCTTCGACCTGTCAAGTATCAGACTTGAAGGATATTCCTTTCTCAACGGGCAATTATAACAACCGCTATGCCATCTATCACATTTAGCACTCTCAAAATGAGTACAATGCCCGGTCATTGACCAACAATCATGCAGAGTCCATACAACAGGAATATTAACCTTTTGCAAATAGTTAAAAAGCTTCTTATAATTTAGATAATATCCGTGGATATTATGCAAATGGATAATGTCAGGCTTAATTCGATCTAACTCTGCTATCAAGCGCTTGGTATCTTGGCACGAACCGCACCCATGCCTATCGAATAATCGTGTAATAAACCCATGGAAAAAGATTCTTATCCTATAGCACAAGCCTCGACCTATAATTCTTACATTCTCTACATCTGACTTGTGATACGAATCTCTTCCGTAATATAGATATGCCACCCATCCACTCTGCTCAGCAATGGTATTTATATTACGAGCTATAGAACCCGTAGAACCTCCATCATATGTATTTATTTGAAGAATAGTTGGCATAGCAATCTATATTAACGATATATAAGATACATCAATCTACTCCATATTCTTAATGGTATTGAGTGATAACGCATTATCTGTCGATGTATTTTATCATTGAGTTGTACATCTGATGCAAATCTAAACTGATTGTAGTACGTTTTATCTATCTCGTATTTAAAGCGATTATAACGTTTGCTATTTGTTCCAGACCCATCAAAGCCTTGGTTATCAACTTTTGACAAAATTGGAAATACAGACAATCGTTTTTGAACAAATTGAGCATAACAAAATCTAATAGCCCAAGATTTATTTTTACCCAACTTCCAATTTTTCAACATTAAAAAGCAGTCAGAGCCAGCCCATTTGCAGAAATCTCTACTATTCTTTTCACATGCTGACCAATCCTTTAACTCCCAGTCCACCGATTCCCAACGATCTATCCAAGTAGCCCAACCTGTAGAGTTGTTTCTTGTCTCGAAATAGACATCGTATATATAATCTTTAGGAGGCTCTACTTGCAACGAACATCCACATATAGAAAAAACATCTTTCTTGTCAGCATAATACTCCAATGCCTGATTCATATATGAGAGATAGTTCGGAGTTAAAAGAAGATCGTCCTCTAATACAATGGCTCGACCATATTTCTTCATAACCTCCGATACGCCTGATATGATTGACGTGCCCAATCCTTTGTTCGCCTCTGAGAAATGGTATGTAACACTTCTAAAACCGGTCACACCTTTTGCCACATTACGCACTTCTTGTACTAATGTCTCTTCTGTTGAAGACCGAGGTCCATCTACAAAAATATATAAATCAGACTCGGCAGACTCCCTGCATTTTTTTAATGAGTCAACCAAATCAGCTAATAGTTTTGCTCTATTAAAGGCAAAGATAACTATTGGAGCGTTATTGCTATTCATGATCTTTGTAATCATTTATTTTTTAATACATCAAATGAAAAGCCTTCACTAATTGCCATAGCGATAAATGGCTCTAAAAGTCTTTTTGTATTTTCTGCATGCTTATCAACAAAATGAAATAAGATTATATTACCTTTTCGTATCTGCCGTTGCAATCTTTGTATTTCAATATCCGTATCGACAAGATTCACATTGCTATCATTTGACACAACATCCCACAAAATCACCCTATACTTCTTGCGAAGGTGAAAATATTGGAATACACTTACCCCCCCCCACGGAGGTCGAAAAAGAGGGGAATTCAGCACTACATCGGCTCTTGCAATATCTGCATAATATAAACTAGAGTCAACCTTCAATCCATTTATATGAGAATATGTGTGATTTGCCAAAACATGTCCTTCCGATTGTATTCGCTTAACTAATTGTGGATGAGACTGTGCTCTATTACCACAACAGAAGAATGTTGCTTTTACATTATGCTTTGCTAATACATCCAACACAAACTCAGTAATACCAGGGTCCGGTCCATCGTCGAATGTCAAGTATAAAATCGCATCGTTTTTACAGCAACACCAATTATGCGAAAGCCACTTTACTAAATGAAAATTAACAGATGATAGAAGACTCATTTTTCTAATATTTATATCTGCTATTAAATCGACGAGTAAGACCTAAGAATATGTTAACCTTATGCTTGTATGCCAACGATATATATTTCGCAAACTCCTTAACGCCATAGTATCGCAAGGCATTTACACACCACATCGTTAGAAATGGATATAGATGCGAAAGACCTTTATCTCTAAAGAAATCATACAACGCAATCTCTACTGAATATCGAGAATATGCGTTCTCTTTACTACGAGTTTGTGTAAGAGAGCCTCGTCGTATGGTTGCACAATATACCACACCATTGTCGGCCATTATCGATTTTGCATAATAACCCGTTGTCACAGTAAACATTGCATCATTTGACGCAAGAACCTCATCGAACTTCAAGTTATGCGCAACCACCATACTGTGACGAATCATTTTTGCAACCGGAGAATGATTTATATATCGCAAATAATCCTCCGACTTTCGAGTTTTATGATTCCTATATTCCTCTATATATTTTAAACGAGCTCCTAATCTCTCAGCAGGCTCTAAGGTGTCAGAATAAGCGGCTGAGTGAGCAAAAAATATGATATCATGCTCGGAGTTGAGATAACAATCCATAATATCAAATGCATTAGGAGTAAGAAAGTCATCTGCATCGACAAAGACCAACCATCGTCCTGTTGCAACTCCTAGTCCTACATTTCTGGCACCACCGGCATATCGCGATTCTGGAAGAACTAAAACATTTAGATTCTGCAAATCGCTATTTTTGCTAATTTGCTCTTCGATATCGTTTATACCGCTATTGTCATCAATGACTATCACTTCCACATCCTCTCGATTTGGAATACTCTTCAAACATCTATATAGCAAATCGAGGCAATTCTTATGGGGAATTATAATGCTATAATTCATCATATATCCGCTTTTTTCTTATTTATACTTTCTCGGGCGAGTACTGCGTAGAGCAGTATGAATATAAAAATAAATGTGTCAAATACTGTTTCGCCAAAACCTTCAATAAAGACAAAAAACAATAATGATATCGCAACACGACTACTAACATCTCGTCTACCCCACAAAGGTTTCATGTAAAACATCAACATCAGTATAAGCAAAGCCAAGCCGACTATTCCCATTTGGCTTAATGCATCAATATAAAAATTGTCAGCATCAACAGCATATCCTATACGCTCTAAATTTGCTCTTCCATATCCAACGCCCATAATAGGATGGTCTGGCACAACGTTATTTACCAACATTCTCCACGTATCAAAGCGACCCGAGCCATCATCTTCTACGATAGACTCTACATTTAGTCTATCGTTAATTTTATTGGCATAGTTTAATATGCTTGGAATACCTAACATTGTTAATAGTGTAATCGCAATCTTTAATTTCTTCGAGAATTTTGGATCAAACATTAATACTAATACTGATATGGCAATCATTGTAATAAATGCAGTACGACTGCCTATCATTAGCATAGGCGCAATTGGTAGGGCTGTGAAAAATAACAGTATCCATTTTCTGGTACTGATAGCAATCGTGTATATTATTAAATATGCTAATAACAAGCCCTGTGCTAATGTGTTTGGATTTATTCTTTCTGAAATGGTTAATTGTGCATTTAACATATTATGATATGTTATTGTATCATCTACCGTAGCAATATATAAAACAGGAGAAAATAGCAATTTTGCCAAGACGTAACCGGAGAATACAACTGCAATAATAAACAAGTGATCAGTATTGATATCAGACTCTTGAATAAAAATAGGAGCTACAAATATTGGAATCATAGCAATCAGCATTTTGATTGCGTGTTCTGTTTCCCCACTTATCGAATATGTGGCTGTCACGATTATCCATATTGCATATAACAAAGTGAGTGCTGTAGCTATAGATATTTTTCCGGAGGTATTTAAACGACATTTAAGCAGACCTCCGATTACGAATAGATATGTATAGAAAAAAAATCCGGCAATACCAGGTACTGCGACAAAGGTTGGACTAATTGATGTTAAGAATGACATAGGAATTAGCCACAATGGTTGCCACAACATTAAAGTTATGGACGAAGCCATTAAAATTAATGTGGTAATATACGAGTGCATATCAGCCAACACTATATACGAACTCAACACCACTAGTAATATACTTACAATTTTTTTCAATCTCATAATATGCAAAACTAACGAAGTTCAACCTTCGATATATCAATCTGATGACCTAGCTCTAATCTGTATTCTTCGCTATAAAATTTATAGTCCAAAAGAGAGACACTATCTCCTTGATCTTCCAAGTATTTTTCGACCATCAATCTTGGAACGATTTTGCTATAATGTCTTTCTGCATAAATATATCCCATGGGGATTTTTAACCATTTATTTGATTTTTTACAACTTGAGCTCTATCCAAGAGCTCCTTATCTTTGACGACTAAAACAGAATTTCCTCCTCCATTAGTGGTTTTTATCACAAAACTGTTTGGCAATGTGTCAAAGTCGATATCTTCTGCTCTGTCGAATACTCCATATACTTCATTAAGCGTGTGACCAAGGCCTCGTTCTGTTACATCTTCTCGTACAGCCCATTTGTCTGCGCATCTACTCCAAAGAGTTGTATCTGCAAAGAGCTTCATGTAATTCACCTTCTCATCAATATCTTTCGGATTTTTCAGATCGATATTGCGACCATAGTGCTTACGATATAAAACCTCTAACAACTTTTGTGGGTGATACTTACCTATATGCAGATATAAAAGATGTTTTATCTTCTTCAAAAAGTCAAACAGTCATAATGGTTTTTAAACTTTTTATTTCTGTTTGTTTATAATCTGTAGACATATATTAAGTCCCGACATTCGAAAAATATACGACACCAAAAGGTATATTGCGACATACGCAATAGCGGGTATAATTAACGATAAAAATATACCCATCTGAACATTGCTAAATATTACAAAAGTTATTAGGCCAACCACTATTGTCACAATCAAATTTTTTGAAATCAATATAAATTGTCGATACACAGATTTACCTAATAAGGTTGCATTGATATTGATTATAATGATTGTGTACAAGTATGAAACGATGATACTTCCACATATCAATCCCTTTACTCCCCACAAAGAACCAATCAACATAGCTCCAACGCCCAATACAAATTGAGCTATTTGCATCAATAAATAAACAACTCCTTTACCCTGTGATTTAATTATGTTTAGGTTGGTCATATTGACTGGTAATATGGCTCCTGCTACGCATAGAAGCTGGAAATATGGAATAGAATCACTCCATTTTGCCGTATACAGCATTTCGACCAAAGGCTCTGCTATAATTATAACAATAGCCATAATTGGGGGAAGAACAAATGTTATAATATCTATGTTCTTGTTCAGCTTTTCAGACAAAACTTTTTTGTCGTCTTGAAGATTTGAATATACCGGAAATAATACGCTGTTGATTGCCGACGAAACTCCCATAACAGGCACCTCTTCCAATTTCTTAGCTTGCGAGTAATAACCTAGTTCCGATATGCTAAATACTTTTCCAACTATTAAATTTTGAATATTTTTGTATAGTGTATCTATCAAATTCGAAACCAAGACAAGACCACCAAAGGAGAAGAGTTGTTTAAAGGCTTTATAGCTAAATTGAAGAGATGGTCTCCAAGTTGCCATCAAATTTATTACAATGGTGAAGACCAAAGAATAAGCAATGTTGTTTATAACCAAACTCCACACGCCAAAACCTGTATAAGCCAACGCTACGCCAATTGCAGAACCGGTCAAAGCGGAGCCTATATCAACCAGAGTCAATCGCTTAAACTGCAATTGTTTGATCAATATGTTATATTGGATAATTCTAAAAGCATTGACAAAAAGAATGATAGATTGTACTCTTAAGATATCAGTCAATATTGCCTTATCATAGTAATCTGCAATAAAAGGTGCTGCTAAAAAAATAGTTGCATATAGAAGCGAAGATATGGCTATATTAAAAACAAAAACTGTTGAGTAATCTATTTTTTCAGGATCTTTTTTTTGGATGAGGGCTGTTCCTAGTCCAGCATCCAATATGGTTCCGGCGAGTGCTACAAATACAGTCAATAATCCCACAACACCGAAATCTTCACTTGATAATCGGCGTGCTAAAACTATATTTGCACCAAATGTTATAGCTAATGTGCCAAAGCGGGATAGCATGCTCCACATTATCCCGCTTACAACACTCACCTTTTTGCTATTAGACATGCCAGACCTACTTGGATTACAATCTTGCATCAATTACATCTCTGTCCAATACGCCCTTTACATCATATACGACAGAATTGGCATTAAGCAGTGTACTTAAATCCAAATTTTCAAACTCTTTATGAGCTACGGCTAATACTATGGCGTCGTACTTATCTTGTGGTAAAGTATTAACAACGTCTATTCCGTACTCTTTCTTCACAATATCGCTATTTGCCCATGGATCATACACTGTGATATTGGAAGTATATTCCGAAAGTGTAGTGTATATATCACAAACCTTTGTATTGCGTACGTCAGGACAATTCTCCTTAAAGGTTATACCAAGTATCAAGATTTTGGAGTCTTTCACCAAAACTCCCTTTCTATTCATACATTTAATCACTTGATTTGCAACATAATCACCCATTCCGTCGTTCAATCGACGAGCAGAAAACATTACACGCGGTAGAACTCCATAAACTTGCGCCTTTTGTATGAGATAATATGGATCAACACTGATACAATGTCCTCCGACCAAACCTGGACTTAATTTTATAAAATTCCATTTCGAGGCAGCAGCTTCAATCACATCATGGGTGTCTATACCCATTGCATTAAAGATTTTTGCTAACTCGTTCATGAATGCAATATTTACATCTCGTTGCGAATTCTCAATAATCTTAGATGCTTCCGCTACTTTAATTGATGGAGCTTTGTGAGTTCCATTGATCAATACCGCATTATATACGGAGTCAACGATATCTGCAATTTCAGGTGTTGAACCAGAGGTAACTTTTTTAATCTTCTCTACGGTATGTAACTTATCGCCGGGATTAATGCGCTCAGGAGAGTATCCTGCAAAGAAATCAACATTAAATTTCAATCCACTGACTTTTTCCACCACAGGAAGGCACTCTTCTTCTGTAACACCGGGATAAACGGTTGATTCGTATACTACGATATCTCCTTTCGAGATAACTTTTCCAACTGTTTCGCTTGCACCCCAGAGAGGTCGAAGATCAGGGCGATTATCGCTATCTACCGGAGTAGGTACAGCTACTACATAAAAATTGCATTCACGAATATCGTCAATATTTGTGGTACACTTAAATCCGTGATTTTTGATCGCATCTTGCAAAAGATCGTCATCAACTTCTAATGTCGCATCGTGTCCTGCCATCAATGCATCAACACGCGACTGATTCATGTCAAAACCAATTGTCTCGAACTTTGTCGAGAATAAACGAGCCAATGGCAAACCTACATAGCCAAGGCCAATAACGCAAATTTTAGTTTGTTTCATATCTTTATGTGAATTAATTTCTTGTTTTTCTATCCTAATCTCGTCCGAAAACATCGCGGGTGTAGACTTTGTCGGAAATATCCGAGAGGTTCGAGTCGTAACGATTGGTCAAAATCACTCCTGATTGTGATTTGAACTTAGCCAAATCATTTACTACTGCACAACCATAGAATTCAGTATTATCTTCCAATGTTGGTTCGTAAACCACAATGTCGGCGCCCCTCTCCTTCAATCTGCGCATTATACCCTGTATTGCGCTATGACGGAAGTTGTCCGAATCCGTTTTCATCGTCAGACGATAGATGCCGACCATCATCGAACCCGACTCCTGAGCCTTACGAAATACCTGCTCCGCAATAAAATCTTTACGAGTACGATTGCTCTCCACTATCGCCGACATCATATTCTGTGGCACATCGTCGTAGTTTGCCAGTAATTGTTTTGTATCTTTCGGTAAGCAATATCCTCCGTAGCCAAACGAAGGGTTGTTGTAGTGCATGCCGATTCGAGGATCAAGTCCGACACCTCGTATTATCGACTCCGTGTCGAGTCCCTTTACCTCGGCATAGGTGTCCAACTCGTTAAAATAACTCACTCGCAAGGCCAAATAGGTGTTGGCAAAGAGCTTTACGGCTTCTGCTTCGGTCAAACCCATAAAGAGCGTGTCGATATCGGACTTCAATGCTCCTTGTTGAAGTAGTGCTGCAAAGGTTCGAGCCGCCTTGTTGAGTCGTTCATCACCCTCGGGACGACCAACGATGATACGACTAGGATAGAGGTTGTCGTATAGAGCCTTACTCTCTCTCAAAAACTCGGGCGAGAATAGCAGGTTCTCTGTTCCGAACTTTTTGCGGGTCGCTTCGGTGTAGCCTACCGGAACAGTCGATTTGATAACCATTATCGCAGTAGGATTGACCTTCATTACGACTTTTATTACCGCTTCGACTGCCGAAGTGTCGAAAAAGTTTTTTTGACTGTCGTAGTTTGTCGGAGTTGCTATCACAATAAAATCGGCATCTTTGTATGCCGACTCTGCATTGAGCGTCGCTCGTAGGTTCAGCTCCTTTTCGGAAAGATATTTCTCGATATATTCGTCCTGAATAGGTGAGATGTTGTTGTTTATCTTTTCAACCTTTTCGGGAACGATATCCACAGCGATGACATCGTTATGCTCAGCCAGAAGTGTCGCAATCGACATTCCTACATAACCTGTTCCTGCTACCGCAATTTTCATATCGGGTAATTTCTATTTGAAGTCAACAATCTTTTGCAACGCCAACCAACCTCGATTATTCTCGACATGGGTTTTTGCTCCTATTCGTTGCAAAGCCTTGTGAATCGGCCAATTGTGTGCCATGCTGAGTCGCATCATTTTGTAGAAGCCTGCGGTAAGAGCAAGTCCTACAAACATCACCACATAGAACTGTGTGTCAATCGAGGCTCCCAGCTTGTACGATACGAGCCATGCCACTACAACCAGTACGTTCAGCGACAATACGCTGATGGTTGTACCTACATGCGAAAATCCCATCTCGATAAAGATGTGGTGTAGGTGAGTCTTGTCCGGGCTGAATGGAGATGTTTTGCGGATAATACGCATAACCATTACTCGTACCGTGTCAAATACGGGAACGCACATTACCGCGAGTGTAAACGGAATAAGTCCTACTCCGCCATCAACAAACTTTTCGCAAGCTCCTCCTGTCGAAATAGTTACGACAACGTAGGTGGACATGATGACACCCATCATCAGAGAGCCTCCGTCGCCGATAAACATTTTGGTTTTCAATCCGAATACGTTGTGGAAGAAGAATGGCAACAAAGAGCCTATCGACAGACAACATAACAATAGCGGCAAATAGAATCCGGCCTTTAAGAATAGAAGACCGAATGCTGCACTTGCCAGAATACAATATCCTGACGAGAGTCCATCTACACCATCTACAAGGTTGATAGCATTTATGATACCCACTACGGCTATTATGGTGAGTGGAATCGAAAGCCAGAGAGGAACATTACCGATGCCCCACAAGCCTTGGAAGTCGTTCAATGATGTGCTGGTCCAGAACATCACCATCAAGGCAGTTGCTATCTCGATAGCGAAACGAAGCCAAGGCGACAGGCTCGATACATCATCGGCAACACCTACGCATAACATTACCGACATTGCCACGAATATTGGCAACAACTCCTCTATTTTGAAGAAGATGCTTGCAATGCATAGTCCCGAGATCAGTCCGAAGAATACGGCCACACCTCCCATAACGGGTACGGGGTTTCGCTGCAATTTGCGAGCATTCGGATTATCCACGATGTTACGCTTTTTGGCGAATTTAACCACTTGGGGATGGGTGAATATCACAACCAGTAGAGCTACTACAAATGCAGATAACATTCCAAGCAGAATAGACAAGTTCATAAAAAAAGGTTTTTATTAGGTTAATTTGGTTTGAGTTTAATATTTAGCCTGACTTTTGCGTAATATTGTTATTAAGACCTATCCGACACTGAAAAGTTAAAAAAAACTTTTGTCGTTTTTTGAGGTCACTAAAACGTTTTTGTTCGCATGCGCGCATAATTTGGGGGCTTTGGCAATGATTAAACGCCCTGATTTACAGCGCGTTACCGCCAAATAAAGTGATAATGCTCGGCGTTATGATCCCCATAGAGATAAAACGAGTTGCAAATATCGTTTTCATAAACAACGCAAATGTAAAAAAAATATCCCGAAGTAGCAAATTTAATCGCTCTTTTTTCGGGAAAATTTTAGGTGTGTGTAATTGTTGATAATCAATAATTTATTTATGTTGTAAATATTATGGATTTCGTGGCGTATAAATTACCTGATTGGAGCGCTTGTCAGCTTGCGTTCAGTAGCAGATAGAAAACTGTTACTTGCTACAAATTGAACATTAAAGTTGCTTGATGGATATTCGGGAGGCCGCCTTATCCCAGTCGATTAATTTCATGTAACCTCGAATGAAATCGGTGCGGCGATTTTGATAATCGAGATAGTAGGCATGCTCCCATACATCTATGCACATGAGAGGGTTTAAGCGATGACGAATGGGTGTATCTGCGTCTTTTGTCGGTATAATAACCAGCTTGCCTTTGTGATCTTCGGCAAGCCAAACCCAGCCCGAGCCAAATACTCCGGTGGCAATATCGACAAACTGTTTGTTGAATGTTTCAACCGAGCCAAAGTCGCGTATAAGGCGATTTTCCAGCTTTTCGGGTATTGGCTTTGGTGTTGGTGTAAGTCCGTCGAAGTATATGCGGTGGTTGAGCGCCTGCGCTGCATTGTTGAATATTGCGCCATCGGACTTCTCCACAATCTCTTCGAGTCCCATGCCTTCGTATGGAGTGCCCTCGATTAGTCGATTAGTGTTGTCTATATAGGTCTTGAAATGTTTGCCGTAGTGGTAGTTTATGGTCTCTTCGCTCATGATTGGGGCAAGCGCATTTGCGGAGTAGGGGAGGGCGGGTAATGCGAATTTTGCGACATCGTAGTTTATTGTAATCTTTCCTTTCGACTTGTGGTTATTTATGTAGATATACCCGTTGAGGTAGGTGGCAAAAATAAGCCACAGCATATATGGAACGAAGAGCCATGCTGCCGCAGGTCGTCGACTTGCGGCATAAATGATGTATGCAAAGACGGTAACGTCGAGAATTAGAATCACAAGCAATCCTACAAGCGGACTGCGCAGTGCAAAGAAACAGACGCTCCACAAGAAGTTGAGCAGAAGCTGTAATAGCCACAATCTTAGTACGCTCATATCTCCTTTGGCGAGCATGGTACCTGCCGATATTCCTATCAGCAGATAGAGTATGCCCCACGCGATAGGGAACACTATCGAGGGTGGCGTGGCAGGCGATTTTATTAGTGAGGGATACCATTCAATGAGAGCTGTACCTTGAACGTATGAGCCCAACGCACCTACGGCAAAGGTGAGCAGGATAGGAATGAAATAGGCGAAAAATTTTTTCATGATTTAATCTGTTTTTTGCACTGATTGTTGCAAAGAGTAAGCCAAAAGCGGTTGAACAACGACGGCGCAATGAAGGAACAAAAGGAGCTACTGAGAGTAGATGCACCGACAAAATATCCGGAAGTTGTAATTGCTCCATTGGTCTCATTAAATATTTTTCTTAATTTTGCACTCGCTATGGAATGGTTGCTTGATTTAGGATACTTGGGGCTCTTTGTCGGCTCGTTTTTGGCGGCGACCATTGTGCCGTTCAGTGCAGATGTCCTGTTGGTGGGTATGCTTGTCACCGGTGGATCGCCGTGGATTGTTATATCCATAGCTACAGCGGGTAACTTCATTGGAGGATTAACCTCCTATGGTATAGGTCGTATCGGCAAGTGGGAATGGATCGAAAAATTAGGCGTTAAGCCTGAAACCCTCGCCAAGCAGAAGGCAAAGGTCGACAAGTATGGGGCATGGGTGGCGCTACTATCGTGGGTGCCTTTTGTCGGTGATGTTATTGCTGTCGCGCTCGGTTTCTATCGCACAAAGTTTGTTCCGTCGGCTATCTTTATGTTTATAGGAAAGTTTGGCCGTTTTGTGGCGTGGTACTACATCTATACTCTCTTTTAGAGAGAAATCACACTTTTTTACAAAATTTTGCATTTTACATTTTGTATTTTGAATTTTATTCGTACCTTTGCACCCGCTTTATAGCACAAAACATTTTAATAATTAAAGTATTATGAACAATTACGAAACCGTTTTCATTGTCACTCCGGTGCTTTCTGAGGCCCAGGTAGCAGAGGTTGCTGACAAATTCCAGGGAATCATTACCGAGAACGGCGGTCAGATTGTGAATGTAGAGAACTGGGGCTTGAAGAAGCTTGCGTACTCGATTCAGAAGAAGACAACCGGTTTCTATTTCTTGGTAGAGTTCACCGGCGAGGGCTCGTTGATTAACACCCTCGAAACACAGTATCGTCGCGATGAGCGAGTTATCCGTTTCTTAACTTTCAAGCAGGACAAGTACGCAGTAGAGTACTCTGAGAAGCGTCGTGCCAAGCTTGCTAACAAAAACAAGGAGGAGTAAACTATGGCAGAGATGAATCAGGGTGGCGAGTTGCGCTACCTCAACCCAGTGTCGGTTGATGTTAAGAAGAAGAAGTATTGCCGTTTCAAGAAACTCGGCATTAAGTATGTAGATTACAAGGATGGTGAATTCTTGAAGAAGTTCCTCAACGAGCAGGGTAAGATCCTTCCTCGCCGTTTGACCGGTACTTCTCAGAAGTTCCAGA
The DNA here is from genome assembly GCA_045644085.1 of Alistipes sp. GTDB lineage: Bacteria > Bacteroidota > Bacteroidia > Bacteroidales > Rikenellaceae > Alistipes. Next base: position 115,388 of record JAZRGH010000002.1, read on the forward strand.
AGAAGGTAGCTCAGGCTGTTAAGCGTGCGCGTCACCTCGCAATTTTGCCATTCGTAACCGATTGTATGAAATAAAGGAGGGCGAGACTATGGAGATTATTTTGATTAAGGATGTAGAGAACCTCGGATACGCAAACGACATCGTTTCGGTAAAGCCAGGTTATGCGAACAACTACCTCATTCCACAGGGTTTC
>JAZRGH010000003.1:0-5924 GCA_045644085.1 Alistipes sp.
TTTATTTGAGATGATGATATTTAATTTGCTATCGTAGTTGCGTAGCAACAATGGCTATCTCACAACTTGCAGACCACTCTGCCACACCGCCACCGACTGAACGAATTCGTCAACGGACATAAAAAAAGACGACTTGAAAAAGTCGTCTTGGTTTTGTGGGAGTTGACGGATTCGAACCGCCGACCCTCTGCTTGTAAGGCAGATGCTCTAAACCAGCTGAGCTAAACTCCCTTTCTGAAAGGCTTGGGACTGCTGACTCTTCATCTTCAACAAGATTGCTATCCACACTAATCTTATTTACTCGCTTGCCTCTTTGAGACCTTCGCTGAATAATCGTTATTGCAACCCTCGCGCAATAGCGCCTGAACAAGGACTTGAACCTAGGACCCCATGATTAACAGTCATGTGCTCTAACCAACTGAGCTATTCAGGCGTGTTTTTAGAACCTTGCAATGCGGTTATTTCCGTTTTGCGAGTGCAAATATATGGCAAATTTTTTATTCCTGCAAAACTTTTGCATAAAAAAATTAAAAAAATTATCTTTGCACCAATGAAAAGAGTTCGTGTAATTGTTGTTACTGCCTTATTTACACTGATTTATGGTGTTGCCGGGGCTCAAATAAATTTTTTTGAAATTTCTCACGATTTTGGTGAGATTGCCGAAGATGGCGGATCGGTGGAGCATGTTTTTACTTTTCGCAACACCTCTGCTAAGCCTGTCGTTATCGTATCGACACACTCTTCGTGCGGTTGTACGAAGGCGGAGTTCTCGCGCAAGCCCGTCATGCCCGATAGTACGGCAACGATAAAGGTCGTTTTTAATCCGATGAATTATCCGGGTGTATTTGCGCGTAAAATAACTATCGTAACGGACGAGGGCGCATTGAAGGAACGCTTGCTCGTTACAGGAAAAGTTATACCGCGTAAAAAATCTGTCGAGGAGCAATATCCTATTCTTATGCGAGGGGGTGTGCGCGCAGCAGCCAATTCTCATTCGTTTGGGTATGTCGAGCATGGCAAGATGAAACAATCGGTCTTCGAACTCTATAATGTCTCGGATAAGGAGGTGTCGCTTGCTATTGAAAATCCCTATTCGGAGCTTGAATTCTACCTTCCGGAGCGTCTTGGTGCGGGCGAGGAGGCTGTTGTGAATTTTGGCTGTTTGCTGCCTGAAAACAGCGCAAAATATGGCTCTATATCCTATTCTGTGTGGCTGATTGTGAATGGAGAAAAAGCTCAATACCCGTTTATTCTAAACGGACTTGCGATAGATGCTCGTGAAGAAAATGCAAATAATCGCTCACAAATGATTGCTATGTCCGAAAATTTTATTAAATTTGGGGCTGTAAAGTGCGATGTTGCAAAACGCGTGCGCGAGATTGAGGTGCGAAACGATGGCGATAGAGCGATAAAAATACGAAAAATAGAGATTTCGAAAGAGGGCTTTTCTGCTGATATTGAGGGTGATAGCACTATCGAGGCGGGAGGCCGACGAAAAATAAATGTAGAGATTTATCCTTCGCAGTTGCCGTTTGGGGCGGTGGTCGAGAGGTTGCGAATTGTGAGCAATGACCCGAAGATGCCGGTAATGACGATCAGAGTTTCGGCAATTGTGGAGAGATAGCGATAAAAAAACAGATAGATGTTCGAGATAGTAGAGAAGAGAGAACTTGCAGAGAATATATACTTGACACGTGTCAAGGCTCCGCGTATTGCTCACTCGGCAAAGCCGGGGCAGTTTGTGATTGTGCGTGCCGACGAGGTTGGCGAGCGCACTCCTCTTACTATTGCGGACTATGACGAGCAAGAAGGAACCGTAACTCTTGTAACACAGGCTTTGGGCGTTTCGACTCGTAAGATTGTGGCAAAAGGCGCAGGCGAGTATCTTGCCGATGTGGCCGGTCCGCTTGGACGTCCGTCGGACTTTATGGCAGAGCCTATCGAGGAGGTACGCAAGCGCAAGTATATCTTTGTGGGTGGTGGCGTTGGTGCTGCACCCGTATATCCGCAGGTTAAGTGGCTTGCGGAGCAGGGTTGCGAGGTTGATGTTATCATCGGAGCAAAATCGAAGGATTTGCTTATCTATGCAGAGGAGATGCGTAAGGTGGCAACAAACCTCTACATCGCTACCGACGATGGCTCGGAGGGCTTTCATGGTTTGGTTACTACCCTACTCGAAAAGCTCGTTACGGAAGATGGCAAGCAGTATGACTGCTGTGTGGCTATCGGACCGATGATTATGATGAAATTTGTCACGCTGACGGCTAAGAAGTTCGACTTGCCGTGCATCGTATCGTTGAACGCCTTGATGGTGGACGGTACGGGTATGTGCGGAGCGTGTCGCGTGACCATTGCAGGCAAGACCAAGTTTACCTGTGTAGATGGTCCTGAGTTCAATGCCTACGATGTCGATTTCGACGAGGCTATGCGCCGTCAGGGAATGTACCGCACTCAGGAGCAACGCGCAGTGGCAATACAGCGCGAGCGTGAGGCGGGACATAAGTGCAATATTGGTTTGGATAAGTAGGCTATGGCGAATAAGATACCTCGCGTTCCGGTACGCGAACAAGATGCAAAAGTACGAGCAACCAACTTCGAGGAGGTGTGCTACGGCTACAATGTAGAGGAGGCGCAGTTGGAGGCTACGCGATGTCTCGATTGCAAGAATCCTCGTTGCGTAGCGGCTTGCCCCGTAGGTATTCAGATACCTCGTTTTATAGAGCGTCTGCGTGAGGGTAATATCGCAGCTGCTGCCGAGGTTATCTCGCAAGATTCGTCGTTGCCAAGCATCTGTGGCCGCGTTTGTCCGCAAGAGTCGCAGTGCGAGGGTGCTTGTATCCTCGGTATCAAGGGCGAGTCGGTGGCTATCGGCAAGTTGGAGCGCTTCGTGGGCGATTGGCAGTTGGAGAATGGTCGTAAGGTTGTTGAAATCGAGAAGAATGGTCACAAGGTGGCTGTTGTAGGTAGTGGTCCTGCGGGTTTGGCTTGCGCAAGCGACTTGGCGAAGATGGGCTACGAGGTTACGATTTTTGAGGCTCTACACGAGGCGGGAGGTGTCTTGGTGTATGGCATTCCCGAGTTCCGTCTGCCGAAGGAGAAGGTCGTAAAGGCTGAGATTGATAGCGTGAAGGCTCTTGGTGTGAAGATTGAGTGCGATGTTGTTGTTGGTCGCACTATCACGATAGATTCGTTGCTCGATGAGGAGGGCTTTGAAGCTGTCTTTGTGGGCTCCGGTGCTGGTTTGCCTCGATTTATGGGTATCGAAGGCGAGAACTTGAACGGCGTATTGTCGGCTAATGAGTTCCTCACACGTGCGAATCTGATGCACGCCTATGACGCGGAGTACGATACACCTATATATGTAGGTCGCAAGGTCGTAGTCGTGGGCGGTGGAAATGTAGCGATGGACGCAGTACGTACAGCGAAGCGATTGGGTGCTGAGGCTACTATCGTATATCGTCGTAGCGAGAAGGAACTCCCTGCTCGCGTCGAGGAGGTACATCACGCCAAGGAGGAGGGCATCGAGTTTAAAATGCTGACCAACCCTACTGCCATTTTGGGTGACGAGAAGGGCTGGGTGCGTGCTATTAACTGCGTGGAAATGGCTCTTGGCAAACCTGATGAGAGTGGTCGTCGTTCTCCGGTTGTTGTCGAAGGCTCGGATTTCGAGATCGAGTGCGATGTTGTTGTTATGGCCCTCGGAACCTCGCCAAATCCGCTTATCGCTTCGACTACCGATGCGCTTGATACTAATCGTCGCGGTTGTATCTTAGCCGACGATTGGGGCGTAACCTCGCGCAAGGGTGTCTTTGCAGGTGGTGATGCCGTAACGGGCGCTGCAACGGTGATTTTGGCTATGGGTGCAGGTCGAAAGGCTGCAACAGCCATTGATCGCTATGTGCGTGGCGAAAATGCATAGCAATTGATGTAGAAAATTAATTTAATACTAACTAAATAAAACAACAAAATTATGAAAAAAATTACTGTGATGTTGAGCCTTGTTGCTATTGTAGCATCGGCTTTGTGTGTGTCTTGCGCGCAGAAGAAGACTCCGGATGAGATTCCGGCATTCCCTGCTAATAAGGTGGCTACGTATGCTCCAAATGCTGAGAATACCTATTCGTGGTCTTATCCTTCGGCTAACGGATACACCAAATCGAATGGTTGCGGATTCTTGATCAATCATGAGGATAAGGTGTCTTTGGAGTACTTGATTACACCAAATGCTGATTGGACTTTGGAGGTCGCTGGCAAGGCTAAGGATTATGTAAATATTCGTCATGGCTATGGCTACAAGGAGGAGAACCATGTTTGTGCAGCCTCTATCAGTGGCAAGCGTGGTCACCTCGAAACATTCCGCTTTGTTGTGCTCAAAACCCCTGAGTCGTATGAGGAGGCTTTGGAGTGCGAGGTTAAGCTTACTATTTTGGGCGAAACAATGACTGTTGCAACACTTGTATTGGAGCCTAAGATTGAGCTCCAAAATGGTGGCGAGAACGGCGATGAGAACGGCGATGAGAATGGTGGTGAGAATACCGAGGGGGACGGCGAGTAATCGTTTCCACGACGCTTAACAGATAAAGGGACTGCACATCGTGCGGTCCTTTTTTTGTTGTTGGTGGCTCGAAAACCTATTATCGCGATTGTCCCTATCGCTGTGTCAATATCTCGTCTTCGTTCATCGCCTAACAATAGAAAAGCGACCCCGAAAGGTCGCTTTTTTGTAATTATCGTTTTACTACTACTCCCACTCAATAGTTGCATTTGGCTTCGGTGAGAGGTCGTAGCATACACGGTTTACGTTTGGCACCTCCTTCAAGATGCGGTCTGTAATCTTGCCGAGAACTGCCCAGTCGATATGCTCGATGGTTGCTGTCATAGCGTCTACGGTGTTCACTGCACGAAGGATTACTGGCCAATCGTATGAACGAGCGTTATCGCGTACACCTACCGACTTGAAGTCAGGCACAACGGTGAAATACTGCCATACGGTCTTGTCCAAGCCTGCCTTCGCAAACTCCTCACGAAGGATAGCGTCCGACTCGCGAACAGCCTCCAAGCGGTCACGAGTGATTGCGCCGAGGCAACGAACACCCAAACCCGGTCCTGGGAATGGCTGACGATAAACCATATGGTGTGGCAAGCCGAGCTCAACACCGCAAGCACGAACCTCGTCCTTGAAGAGTTGCTTCAATGGCTCAACCAACTCGAACTGCAAGTCCTCGGGGAGACCGCCCACATTGTGGTGCGACTTAACCATCTTTGCAGTCTTGGTACCACTCTCAACGATATCTGGGTAGATTGTACCCTGACCGAGGTAGTCGATACCCTCCAACTTGCGTGCCTCCTCCTCGAATACACGGATGAACTCGCCACCGATAATCTTACGCTTCTGCTCTGGGTCCTCGACGCCCTCCAACTTGGTCAAGAAACGCTCTGTCGCGTCAACATAAACGAGGTTTGCGCAGAGCTGCTCGCCAAAGATCTTAACTACATCCTCCGACTCACCCTTACGCATCAAACCGTGGTTTACATGCACGCAAACGAGATTATTGCCGATAGCCTTCAACAACAACGCTGCCACAACTGATGAGTCTACTCCACCCGACAATGCGAGCAACACCTTCTTGTCGCCTACCTGCTGGCGGATAAGCTCCACCTGGTCAGCCACGAAGTTGGTCATATTCCAGTTAGCCTCTGCCTTGCAAGTGTCGAATACAAAGCCCTTTACTGCCTCCTTGATAGCCTCCAAGTCATCGGTAAACTGTGCCAACTTAACCTCGCACTTTGCGTTGTCCCAACCTGCTGCCATTACAGGGAAACCTGCCTCGTAGATCTCCGGCAACACATCGATAGCCACGCCGTCGATTACGTGGTTAGGGCCACCATTGATGATTACACCCTTAACATTTGGCAATGCCTGC
>JAZRGH010000004.1:0-26633 GCA_045644085.1 Alistipes sp.
CGGTCGCCATCAAACATTGCAAGCAATGTTTATGCTGCCCCTCGACTTGCATGTGTTAAGCCTGCCGCTAGCGTTCATCCTGAGCCAGGATCAAACTCTCCATTGTAAAAAATTATAATGTATTGTTAGAGTCCTGACTACTTCTTTTTCCTTTAAAGGAAATTGACAGATAAATACTACATTTTCTCTCTTAATATAACCAGTAAATCAAAGAACCGTTTTCAAATCTCTCGCTTTTCATGTTTCAGACGCGAAAGTGGTGCAAAGGTAAAGCATTTTTTCCTAACCACCAAATTTTGAAAGAACTTTTTTGCAATTTTTCTGAAAAAACTTTATTTTTTCTAATTTTTGACCTTTTTCAAGGTGTTTTTTCAAACTTAGAACCGTTATTTCTCTCAATTGCGGTTGCAAAGGTAGCGACTTTTTTTTAATCTGCAAATCTTTTTGAAGATTTTTTTAATTTTTTTTAATAATTCTTTTATACCTATATTAATATATATAGGGGGGGGGTAAATGGCTAAATCAGGTCGAATTATGCCACAAAGAGATGAAGTACAAACAAGAGAAGCAATACCCAGTAGGCGATAGTTGAGTGATTATTCGGAAGGATACAGAGAACAAAACTCAACAATATCGCAATAGGCACTGCAACAACGGCGCAAACCGAGAGGTTGTATGCCGGCATAAAAAACATTCCCAACGACAACAACGACACCCACAAGAAGAGATGTAATGCTCGACGAACTCGCGACAGCAAAAACATCTTATCCGGACGAATTATCGCATAGACACCACCCCACAGCAACACCGCAACAATTGTTGCAACGAGCGCGATAGCAATATAAGGGATATTTGCGATTGACGACATTTGTGGCAACATCAGAGCCGAATATAGATTTTGTCCGAACTCGTAAATTTCGCCGCCCTTATACCACACGATATATGAGGCTCCTAACAGTGGCAACAAATAGCCAACAATCATAAGCACAATCTGTCGTGCCGATAGTGCAAGTATAAAGATCGACAAAGGTATTACTCCTACTAATATTACGCATGGAGGGCAGAGCAATGGGGCAATACCCAACAAGATAGATGCAAAAAATACGGAGTCTTTCTCATCAGCATTATGCAATGAGCGCAAAAGCAGATATAGCGCAATGGCAAAATTCAATGAGGCTATCGCCGCATGAAGAGCATCAGGAGCAACAAATACTCCACATGCCAATATGCCATAGAGCGGCATTGGCAAAGTACAATAGCCTTTATTCAAACCTGATCGAGGTAGTATCTTTCCATCGACGATACCACAGCACAAGAATAGTACAATTGCCAAGATTTGCGATATTATCCTGCCACGAAATTCGCTATCGGCAAGCTCCACCTCGAAAGGGAAGAGCGAAGAACGTATCGCCGCAGCGACAAGTATCGCCACGAGCAGCATTATTGCCAATAGAGCCGATTTTCGTGTTACTGCGTTGAGTTGCATAGAACAAAGATAGCCTTTTTATCCGAAAATTCGACAAAAAAACGTAACTTTGCGAAAAGATTATCAGAAATATGTTAGAGAACTCGTTTCAGCACGAACTTTTGGAGGCAGGATGCGACGAGGCAGGGCGAGGTTGCCTTGCCGGTTCGGTATTTGCCGCAGCCGTAATTTTACCACCGGATTTTTATCACCCCCTGCTTAACGACTCGAAGCAAATGAGCGAGAAAAATCGCTATGCCTTGCGTGAGGTTATCTGCAAGGAAGCGATAGCCTGGGCGGTACAGGAAATCTCGGCAGAGCGCATCGACGAGATAAACATTCTGCACGCATCATTCGAAGGTATGTCGTTGGCTGTCCAGCAGTTACAGCCTCAACCCGAGTTCCTTGCAATCGATGGAAATCGTTTTTACACAAAGTTGAAATTGCCGTTTCAATGCGTGGTGAAAGGTGACGGAAAGTACGCCAACATAGCCGCAGCTTCGGTCCTTGCAAAGACCTTCCGTGACGACTATATGTTGCGCCTTGCCGAGGAGTATCCGATGTATGGTTGGGCAAAAAATAAGGGCTACCCCACTCGCGAGCATCGCCTTGCGGTAAGAGAGTTCGGACTCTCGCCTTACCATCGCAAAAGCTTTAACCACGAGATCGACCAACTCGAACTTTTTTAGCTAAAACGATATCTTTATATGAAGAGGATCGCACTACTTGTTGTCGCATTTGTCGCACTCGCAGTTTCAGCCGAAGGACGCACTCACAACCGAGATGTTTCTACCGATATAAATATTGGAACATACAACGTGTGGGGTAATCGTCAGCGCAATAAATTGGTTAATCAGGAGAAAAAAGCCCCACAAGAGCGTCTTTGGGAGAACTCGCGCGACATTGTGGCGCAACTGATTATAGATGCCGATTGGGATATATTCGGCGTGCAGGAGGGAGGCAACCTTGTGCGTAAGGAGTTGCCACAGTTGGTAAAAGAGAATGGTGGCAAGTACGAATGGTGGTGGCAACAACCTGACCCATCAATACCGGACAGCGAAGACACAAAAAATCTCGCAAATGGTATGGTATGGCGCAAAGACCGTTTCAAGGTGACCAACAAGCAGGTCTTTTGGCTCTCGCCAACCCCCGATACTCCGAGCAAAGCGTGGGAGGAGAAGGTGCGCCATTGGCGTTTTGTAATGAGCGCCAACGTAAAAGATAAGAAGACGGGCTTGAAGTTTATTTTCATGGTTACACACTGTCCGCTAATGACCTCCACACGCGAGAAGAGCGCACATCTTATTATTGAGCGTGAGAAGATGTTAAACCCTGATGATAAGGTAGTTATCTTTGTCGGTGACATGAACTCACAGCCCGAGATGCCATACTCGCAGATTATCCGCACGCACTTCACCGACACACGCGACATTGCCGAACAGGTCGTAGGTTCAGGCACGATGAATGGTGCCACGATGCGCACAACGCCTCTAACAAAAACCATCGACTACGTCTATATTCGTGGTAATAAACTTAAATATAAGGTAAAGGAGCACAAGGTATATCTTAATCAATATATGGTAGGCGACAAGCTCCTCTACCCTTCAGATCACTGCCCAGTAGGCGCAAAAATTACGCTTACAAAACAGAAGTAGCTAACAGGTAACTATGAAGAAATTATTTAGAACTATTATCGCCGTAGCGATAGTTTTTGTTGGTTGTCAAACCGAAAACATCACCGAAAATACGGGTGGCGACATAACCCTATCCAACGGCAAGACCATTTTGAAGGTTACGATGCCAGAGACTCGCACCTACTTGGGCGAAAAGCAGGGCAACACCTACCCAATGTATTGGGAGAGCGACGACCATTTGTGCGTAAACCACACTCTATCGAGCAAGATTACCATCAACTCGAACAACCCATCTTCGGCAAAGTTCGAGTTCGACAGCGAGATGCAGTTTCCTTACTACATTTCGTACTACGATAATGAGGCGGCAAAGTCCTACGAAGGAATCTCGTACGTAACATATTTCGTAAGCGAGCAGGAGGAGTCGCTCGAAAACTCATTCCAGCCAAAGAGCGCTCCGATGTATGGCATCGTCAAGAGCACAAGCGAGGGTATCAAACTTCAACATCTTGCGAGTGTTTTGCGTTTCTCGGTTAAGGCGAGCGACAATGTAACCACACTCAAAAGCATCACTATTCGCACCGAGTCTGGTAGCCCTCTTGCGGGACTTTATTGTATAAACCCAATCCTACACGAGGAATATGGCAAAGAGGGACTCGAAGGCTTAAACTTATCGGAGGGTAATTTGACAGCTTATGAAGCAATTGTAGGAAAGGGGTATAACCTTAATTCCGGCCATATCATCTACCACTGTAACACCTCGAAACCACTCTCGACAAGCCAAAGCCGCACCTTCTTCCTAAGTGTTCCCGAGGGCTCGCACGGCATGTGCAATATCGTATTAGAAACAACCTCAGGCAAGAAGATGTGGTGTGCGTGGAATGCCGACAACATCAAAGGTGGCAAGGTAAAGGAGTTCTCAACCATAACCTTCAAGGAGGGAGGTTTAGACGACGTTGTTATGCTCAAAGAGTTGGATAGCGAGGATGCGGGCGAGCAGTTGGAAGTTCCTAATATCTTCGGTTATGTAAAGGATACCAACGGTAACCCTATCGAGGGTGTGGCGGTAAGTGACGGATTTATAGTTATCCAAACCGACGCAAACGGATACTTTGCAATGGAGCCATCTAACGATGCTGCCCACATCTTTATTTCAGTACCTGCCGAATACGAGATTCCTATGGATAAGCAGGGACATCCGGCCTTCTACCAGAAATTTCCGGGCAAACAGCAGTACGACTTTACACTTACACCTCTTGCCGGAGGTAAGGAGCAAAAGTTTGCGCTCTTTGCCATTGCCGACCCTCAGGTCTGGAAAAACGATTGCATGATGCGTTTCCAAAACGAGGCTGTACCGGGTATCGCTTCGCACTGTGCCGAGGTCGCTTCATCGACACCTTGTTATGGCATCACGCTCGGCGATATTATCTCGACAAACTTCTCGAAAACGGGCGATGCATCGTCATATCGTGAACCTCTTAACAAGCTCTTCGCCAAGAGCATAATCGGAATGCCTATATTCCAGGTTATGGGTAATCACGATGGCAACTACGCCTACCATGGTGGTGGCATCGACCCGAAACCGGATCGTTACAGTTCAACATGGCAACTCAAAATGCAGCGTGACCACGAGGCAGTATTTGGTCCTGCGAACTACTCGTTCAACCGTGGCGATGTACACGTTATCGGTATGCGCAACATAGAATATTATATAGGCAGTAGCAACGAGTACACCAGCCGCATAGGTTTCTCGGCAGAGCAGATCGAGTGGTTGCGTCAGGACTTGGAGATTGTTCCGAAAGATAAGCTCATCATTTTATGTGCACATATCCAATTTGTCGGTAAAGACCGCGAGAGCGCAAATAGAGTTTTGGCGCTTTTGTCGCAGTTCGAGAATGCTCATATCTTGACAGGTCACAGTCATATCAACCAGAACTACGAGCACGACGTTAACGGAAAGAAGATTTACGAACATAACGTAAGTGCTGTTTGTGGCTCATGGTGGGATTCGAATATAACAATGGACGGAACACCTATTGGTTATCAAGTCTTTACATGCGAAGGTAATGACTTCTCGGATTGGTACTATATGGGCTACACCAAAGGTATGAATACCCGCTCACACCAGATGCGCCTTTATCGTGGAGACGACATCACGGGTGGTGCAAAGAGTGGCACCGACTCATACGGCGTGAAGGGCTTCTACAAGTTCAACTACGCATCAAATGTCTTGTTGGCCAATGTTTACAATGCCGACAGCAAGTGGAAGATAGAGGTCTATGAGAATGGAGTGTATTCGGGAGATATGGCCCTTATACCTAACAAATCACGTCCGTACCACAACAACTCTCCGAGCAGCCAAAGCTCCGATATCGGTGGCAATGGATCCTTCACCGCTCCATATTACTCACTACTTACGCAAGACATTAGTAGCGATATGCACTTTGCAGGTCTCTACCTCGGAATTTTGGGCAAGAAGGACAACAGCTACAACACCTACGGCTCTTGTCACCACATGTATAAGTTCTCGCTGAAAGACCCTAATGCCGAGATTATGGTGAGGGCCATTGATCGCTTCGGTAACATCTATACCGAAACCAAAATTACCGATGGTACCGACTATTCGATAACGGGCTTGTAGGAGTAAAGAAATATCGTGACGATTGTCACGATATTTCTTTTGGAGAGAGCTAATAAATTTATACTATCCACAAGCTAAAAATAGTCAATGATTAGATTTTTTGCGCGAGACTAGGCAACAAAAGCGGAGCATACTCAGACGTATGTGAGCATTTTGGCGTCCTACGGTTCGTGCAAAAGGAGTTCATCAGAACGATTTTATTCTCCCAAGAAAAGAGTAGTGTCCAAAAGTCTGGGAAACTTTTGGACACCTGATGTTAGGTTAGTTAGGTTAATGAGCAAGTGGGAGAACCCCACGATTTGTATTGCAAAGATACGCCAATTTTTATTATCTGCAAACATTTTGTGTTATTTTTTACGATTTTTTAATAAAAAGATTAAAATATTAAACAAAAAACACTGAAAATAGTTTCAATTTGTAATTATTTAAAAATTTTAATATCTCTGAATAAAAAAGCGAGAAAAGTAAAAAATCATAAAATAAACTATTTTACTTTACAACAAAATTCGCTACCTTTGTGGCAATATTATAATATTGCCAAATGATGTCATCATACCACACTCCCGTTTTACTCGAAGAGTCTATTGAGTTGCTTGATATTAAGAGCAACGGAACATATGCCGATTTGACCTTCGGTGGCGGTGGGCATACTCGCCGAATACTCGAAGATTTAGGCGCAGGTGGAGCTTTGTACTCCTTCGACCAAGATAGGGATACGCTGGCTAATGCTCCCGATGACGAACATTTTCACTTTGTCGAGAGTAACTTTCGTTTCTTGCGCTCGGCACTGCGATTGCGCGGTGTAACAGAGGTTGACGGCATATTGGCAGATTTGGGTGTATCGTCGCACCACTTCGACGCCAAGGAGCGAGGTTTCTCGTTCCGAGGAGATGCTCCACTCGATATGCGCATGAACCAACGCGGTGGTCGCACTGCGGCAGATATAGTAAACAATTACTCGGAAGAGGAGTTGGCGCAGATATTTTCGCAGTATGGAGAGTTGGACACAACATGGAAAATTGCAGCCTGCATTGCTCGCTCACGTGCCAACGAAGAGATTAAGACTACGGCACAACTCGTAAAGGCAGTAGCACCTTGTACTCCGAAGAAAGACGAGGCAAAGTTCCTTACAAAGTTATTCCAGGCATTACGCATCGAGGTTAATGGCGAGATGGAGGCGCTCAAAATGGCATTGGAGCAAGCGTTGAAGGTATTGAAGCCGGGCGGAAGATTGGTCGTAATATCCTACCACTCATTGGAAGATCGCTTGGTAAAGAATTTCATGCGTAGTGGCAACTTCGAAGGTAAGGTGGAGAAAGACTTCTTTGGTCGCGCCACCACACCATTTGAGATTGTAACACGCAAACCGATAGTACCTACCAACGAAGAGTTGGAGGCAAACCCTCGCTCGCGCTCGGCAAAGTTGCGCGCAGCGATAAAACTATAAGGTCATGACGGAGTATAACGATAGCGAATACTTCACCGACTCGCAGGAGGAGGTTGCCGAGCGTGAGGCGCAAGAGGCTTTGCGACGTATGGTACGCACCGAGATAAGGCGTGTGCAGACGGGTGCTGCCAATGCAGATATTGCCGACGATATTGCTCGCGAGGAGGAGCAGGCAGCATTAGAAGAGAAGAAACAGAACAGACCTCGCTGGGTTGTTTGGACAAAAGGCATTATTACGGGCGACATATTATTGGCCGAAGAGGTGCAACGAGTATATACTCTATTAACAATATTGGGAGTCATCTTCTTTTCAAGTATCGCCATAATATTTGCAGCCCTGCAACGAGATTTACGATACCACCAACTCGAAAAGGAGGTAGCTTTGCTGAAAGAGAGAGCCATTCGCACTTCGGAAGAGTGTTATAAGCACTCTTCACACTCGGCAATAGTACGTAAATTGAAGGATCGAGGTATCGAGATAGAGGACCCGACAAGTCAACCCAAAATATTGAAGTAGCCAAATAATGGACGAACAGCGATATAAACTCAAAAAGGATATTGCACGACGCATTAAGTTCCTGCACCTCGCTTTTACGGGTGTAGTTATATTCTTTTTGCTCTATATCATCGTGTTCGTAATGTTCAATGGTGAGGTTTCGCGAGGTTTTGAGGAGGTACGCAATGCCTCTATCCTCTCTACGGAGATAATCCCTGCTCATAGAGGTTCAATATATTCGCGCAACGGAGAGGTGCTGGCAACCTCCATAACGCGCAAAACTCTTCTGATTGATTTCGGCAGTCAGCGTTTCGACAACTTCGAGCGATATCGTTGCAATGCCGACACCTTGGCACGAAAACTCGCAGCCTACTTTGGTGATCGTTCCTATCGCGAGTATTACGACGAGCTGATCAAGTATCGCAAGGCTGCCATAAAGCAGAAAAATGAGATAGAGATAAAAAAACCTAAGTGGTATCAATTCTGGAAATACGAAGAGCGAAAGACTAAAGAGGTTGTAACCTCTCGCAAGCACATCACGCGCCGTCTGTTCCGCGACGTAGATATAAACGAATGGCACGAAATCCGAAATTTCCCGTTACTGCGCAACGGATTGGGCTCGACATATCGCACCGAGGATCACGACTACCGTGTATATCCTCAGGGAAATATCGCTCTGCGCACCATAGGTCGTTTGGAGCACCATCGCTCTTATGGTATCGAGTCGGCCTTACGCGATACACTTGCCGGCCATAACGGAAAGCAACTGATGCAGACCATCTCGCCAGGCTATAAAACACGAGTATCTCATCGCGACAATATAGAGCCACAAAATGGATACGATGTGGTAACCACGCTCGATATAGATGTTCAAGATGTGGCCGACAATGCTTTGCGTGAGCAGTTACTTGCACAAAATGCGATATGGGGAACAACCATTGTCATGGAGTGTGCTACGGGCGATATTTTGGCAATGGCGAACCTAAAACGCAATGACCAGACCTGCGTCGAGGAGCAAAACTACGCCATCGGTATCCCGGTTAATCCGGGTTCGACCTTCAAGCTCGTTTCGGCAATGGCACTCCTCGAAAACGGAGTTCCAACCTCGAAAGAGTACAATTCGGGGCTCGGCAGGCGAATAGAGGTTGGTGGCGCACGAGGTGCAAAAGTTCAGGATTCGCACGCCATATCACGCGAGACTAACGGTATAATAGATATGCGTCGAGCATTTTCCGAGTCGGCAAATGTCTACTTTACAAAGGCCATCTATGATGCTTTCCACGAGAATCCGGTTGAGTTTTCCGATTTCTGTCGCAAACTACATCTTCACGAAACGGTAGGCTTGGAGGAGTTAGGAGCAAGAAAGAAGCCTCTCCCACACCTAAATCGCAAACACCACTCGCGCTACAATGCTCTTGTAAACATGGCGTATGGTTATGGTTTAGAGATTACTCCTCTACACACTATCGCCATATACAATGCCGTAGCCAACAATGGTCGCATGGTTGCTCCGCGACTCATTCTACGCACCGAGCGAGATGGTAAAGTTGTAAGTGAGGCTCCTGTGCGCGTTATAGAGGAGCAGATATGCTCGCAACGAACCCTCGATACTCTACGCTCCTTCATGGAGGAGGTCTCGCTAACGGGTACGGCAGCCGAGTTCTTCGGAGAGAAGAGATGTTCATTCCGCACCGGCGCAAAGACGGGTACAGCGCAAGTAGATAGCGAGATTAATGGTGTACGATACAAGCGAGGCGACGGATATTACTATGGCTCGATGGTTACATATCTTCCTGCCGACAATCCCCGCTATACGATTATGACGGCAATTTTTACAATGCGCCAAAAGGGCAAATTCTACTACGGAGCATCTCTTACGGGTCCGGTACAGAAGCAGGTGGCAACCTTCCTGCACAATCGTGATCGTCAATATGCCAAAGAGATTGCCGATGGCGAGTTTTGCGCTACAAATATTAAGAGTGGCAATATCGACAAGATACGCAAA
Organism: Alistipes sp.; assembly: GCA_045644085.1. Lineage (GTDB taxonomy): Bacteria > Bacteroidota > Bacteroidia > Bacteroidales > Rikenellaceae > Alistipes. The sequence continues at coordinate 9,686 of JAZRGH010000004.1, forward strand.
GTCGCTAATGAATACGGAGATAAGTTCTCGGCAGATAGCCGCCATGGTTGGGGCTCATGCGACATAAAGGAGGAGAGCGACAAAATGCATATATCGCAAACCGATATTTCGAAGGGCGTTGTGCCTAATGTTATAGGCATGGGACTCGACGATGCTCTCTACCTGCTCGAAAAGTGTGGGCTTACAGTAGATATTGTCGGCTATGGACGAGTTGCCAAACAGAGCATCGCCCCAAAAACAACAATTACAAATACCGAAGCACGAATAACCATTACATTGAAATGATACTAAAAGAGTTACTACGAGGTGTTACATACGCAGAGAAGAGGGGTAGTGCCGAAATCGACATTTCGGGACTTACCTACGATTCTCGCACCGCCAGCGAGGGATACTGCTTCTTTGCTATTGAGGGAACAGTGGTTGATGGACACAACTATATCGCCAAGGCTGTCGATGGCGGGGCGAAGGCGGTCATCTGCCAACATATTCCTGAGGAGGTTGCAGAGTTGGATTGCACCTTCATTGTGGTTGAAGATACCAACCTCGCAATGGGAACCATCGCCTCGAACTTCTACGGTAACCCTTCGCACAAGTTGAAGGTTGTGGGCGTAACGGGAACAAACGGAAAGACCACTATCGCAACACTCCTCTACGACCTCGTGCAGTCGATGGGCTACAAAGCGGGACTCATCTCGACAGTAGTCTATAAGGTGGGAGCGAAGGAGATTGTTTCGACACATACTACACCTGATGCCATACGCCTCAACGCGATGATGCGCGAGATGGTTGATGCGGGGTGCGACTACTGCTTCATGGAGTGTTCGTCGCACGCCATAGTGCAACAACGCATACAGGGTATTCACTTCGTAGGAGGACTTTTCACCAATATAACTCACGAACATCTCGACTATCATAAAACTTTTGCCGAGTATATTCGTGCCAAAAAATCGTTCTTCGATGCATTGCCTAAATCGGCTTTCGCATTGGTAAATATAGACGATAGGAATGGCGAAGTGATGATACAGAATACAAAAGCTTCGTGCCACACACTCTCGTTGCATAAGATGGCCGATTTCCGCGCCAAGGTTATTGAAATGATGGTCGAAGGCATGGAGTTGCGTATCGACAACAAGGAGGTTTGGGTACAGTTCCTCGGACGATTTAACGCCTATAATCTGCTGACTGTATATGGCGCAGCACTCCTGCTCGGATTCGAGAAAGAAGAGGTGTTGGCTCATTTGAGTATGTTACGTCCCGTAAGTGGTCGTTTCGAAACCGTTGTCGCAAAAGATGGCACTACCGCTATCGTCGATTTTGCTCATACTCCCGATGCTCTCGAAAATATTATCAACACGATTGACGAATTGCGTCAAGCAGGACAACGCCTTATCGTGGTGTGCGGCTGCGGTGGCGACAGAGATAAGACAAAGAGACCGGTAATGGGAGAAATGGCTTCGCGTATGGCAGATATCGCAATCTTCACTTCGGACAACCCTCGCACAGAAGATCCCGAGCAGATTTTGCGCGAGATGGAGGAGGGTGTCGAAAGCGGTAACAAATATCTGAAAATAACTGACCGCCACGAGGCTATCAAGACAGCTGTAATGTTGTCCGAGCCGCACGACATTATCCTGCTTGCGGGCAAAGGACACGAGGACTATCAGATTGTCGGCACCGAGAAGTTGCCTTTCAACGACAAGGCCATTGTAAAGGAGTATTTTACGAAATTTAACAGATAATTTTAGGACATTTAACTATTAGCATTTACTTTGAACTATGTTATATCACTTATTTGACTATTTGACAAGCAACTTCGACCTTCCTGGTTCTGGTTTGATGCGTTATTTGAGCTTTCGCTCGGTTATGGCGGTTGTGATGGCGCTACTTATTGTCATCTACTGCGGCAAAAGCATCATTCGTGCTTTGCAACGCCATCAGATTGGCGAGGAGATCCGCGACCTTGGCTTAGAGGGACAGCTCGCAAAACGAGGAACACCTACGATGGGAGGAGTAATCATTCTCCTCGCAATTATAGTTCCTGTGCTGTTGTTTGCACGATTGGACAACATCTACACCATTCTGCTCCTTGTGGCAACGGTATGGTGCGGAGCAATTGGCTTCTTAGATGACTACATCAAGGTTTTCCGCCACAACAAAGAGGGTTTGCAGGGCAAGTTCAAGATTGTCGGACAAATAGGCCTTGGTCTTATCGTCGGAACAGTAATGTGTTTCTCGGAAGATATTGTTGTGCGCGAGCACACTACCGTACCTATCGAGCAACATATCGTAGATGAGCAAACCGGCGAAACAGTCATCACCTCATCACAACAGATTCGTTTGAGCGAGGATGTCATCAAAACCACCAAAACCACCATTCCGTTCATTAAAGATAACGAGTTCGATTACAGCTGGTTGGTTGGAGGTAATAAGACTCTCGCCTGGATACTCTATGTATTGATAGCCATTTTCATCATTACGGCAGTCTCCAACGGAGCAAACCTCACCGACGGACTCGATGGTCTGGTTACGGGTGTTTCGATACCGATAATCGGTGTATTATCTATATTGGCATACCTATCGGGTAACATCATCTATGCCGACTACCTCAACATTATGTATATCCCAAGCAGTGGAGAATTGATGGTCTTTGGAGCGGCAATGGTAGGAGCCTTGATAGGTTTCTTGTGGTACAACTCGTTCCCTGCTCAGATATTTATGGGCGATACCGGTTCACTTGCCATCGGTGGCATCATCGCTGTTTTTGCTCTCTGTATTCGCAAGGAGTTACTTCTGCCTTTGTTGTGCGGAGTATTCCTCGCTGAAGCATTATCGGTTATGGTGCAGGTCAGCTATTTCAAATACACTAAACGCAAATATGGCGAAGGTCGCAGAATATTGCTTATGTCGCCACTACACCACCACTATCAAAAACAGGGCGTTTTCGAGACAAAAATCATGATACGTTTTATGATTGTTTCGATTATCCTTGCGGCACTTACACTCGTAACCCTTAAAATTCGATAACAATGGCACGATTTATAGCAGTTCTCGGAGGAGGTATCAGCGGCTACGGCTCGGCAATACTTGCAAAGAAGCAGGGCTTCGATGTGCTACTCTCGGATATGGAACAGATCTCGCCACTCTATCGCTCTCGTCTCGAAGAATGGGGCGTTGAGTATGAGGAGGGAGGGCACTCGGTAGAGCGTATTCTGACTGCATCGGAGGTTATCAAGTCGCCAGGTATTCCCGACAAAGCACCTTTGGTAAAGGCTCTGCACGAGAAGGGTGTTCCCGTAATCTCGGAGATGGAGTTTGCTTGCCGTTATATGGGTAAAGCAAAAACAATATGCATTACGGGCAGCAATGGCAAGACTACAACCACTTCGCTTATCTACAAGATTATGAAGGATAGCGGAGCAAATGTTGCTCTCGGCGGAAATATCGGCGAGTCGTTTGCCTACTCGGTAGCAACAGCCGAGTACGATTGGTATGTCTTGGAGTTGAGTTCGTTTCAGCTCGACGGAATGTTCAAGTTCAGGGCCGACGTTGGCGTATTGATGAACATCACTCCCGACCATCTTGATCGCTACGACTACTCGTTTGACAAGTATGCTGCATCGAAGATGCGTATAACCCAAAATCAGAACTCTAAGGACTACTTCGTCTATTCGGCAGATGACAAAACTATACTGCAACAGCTCGAACAGCATGAGATCAAGGCGAAGGAGTTGCCATTCATGATTCACTCGGCCATAGCGAGCGGAGCGGGCGATGCCTACCTTGTTGAACCAACAGAGTTTGTGGCTACAGTGGGTAAGAAGTCTCTTAAAATAGATACCTCGCGCCTTAAAATCAAGGGGCAACACAACACCTACAACGCTATGGCAGCGGTGTTGGCAACCCTTGCTGCGGGCATTGAGCCAAAACAAGTCGAAAAATCGTTATATGACTTCGAGGCTATCGAGCATCGCTTGGAACCTGCCGGCACAAAAGACGATATCGAGTATATCAACGACTCGAAGGCGACAAATGTCGATTCGGCATGGTACGCTCTCGAAAGCATGACTCGCCCCACCGTTTGGATTGCGGGAGGTACGGACAAAGGTGCAAGCTACGCCCCTCTCTTCGACCTGGCGCAGAAGAAGGTACATACACTTGTATGTATGGGTGTGGATAATGCACGACTCGAAAAGGAGTTTGCCGGAGTCATTCCGACTATCATCTCATGTCACTCGTTTGAGGAAGCCATGCAGGCAGTAGTACGCTCAGCACGTGAAGGCGACACAGTGTTGCTCTCGCCGGCCTGTGCAAGTTTCGACCTCTTTAAGAACTACGAGCAACGAGGCAAACTGTTCAAAGAGTGGGTACGAGATAATATCCTAAACAAATAGCAACTTATGAGAGAGAAGAATATCGAAAACAAGGGACAAGAGATGCAGGAGGTTCCGTCAATACTTGCCAAGCGCAAGCTGTTGCCGGGGGATCGGGTATTGTGGGTTATTGTGGCAATGTTCTTCGCTATCTCTATGGTTGTGGTTTACTCTGCAACCTCACAACTCGGTTTCAAGGGTGGCTCCACAAGTGAGTATCTCCAAAAACATATCGTCACTCTCTGTCTGTCGGGCATAATAATGTTCGGTTGCTACTTTATGGGGGCAAGATTTCTACGCCGACTGACAGGTGTTGCCTATATTGGAGCCCTTCTACTAACCATTGCCGCATATCTCTTTGGCGATGCCACAAACGATGCTCACCGATGGCTCGACCTCGGATTCTTCCGATTCCAGCCCTCCGAGTTGCTGAAAATAGGAACCATTATGCTTCTTGCAGCCCGACTCTCTGCCAAGCATCATCGCATAAAGCAGATTCATCTGCTACCGTCAACCATAGATGTGCGTAAATGGGGTACGCAACAGGAACGAAATATTATATTTGATGAGATAGTGCCGATTGTACTTCCAATAGCATTGTCGTGCATGGCGATACTTCCGGCTCACACCTCATCGGCAATACACTTATATATCGTATCAATCGTCATACTCTTCATTGCGGGTATTCGTTGGCAGGAGATTGTCAAACTGACCCTCGTAGCTGCAGCAACGGGATTGCTCATCATCTTTACGGTAGGTCGCGGAGGCGTCGTTATACAACGTATTACGGCGCGTTTCGGAGGGCGTGGCAATACTACCGAGCAGGTGCATGTCAGCCTTCAAGATAAATACTCCGACTCGGATCGCTCGTGTATGGCTATACAAAACGGAGGACTATTTGGTGTCGGCGCAGGTCGTAGCGTTATGCGTGCTCGTCTTACTCACCCCGAAAGCGACTATCTCTTCGCCATTGTGGTCGAGGAGTTTGGGCTATTGCTCTCATTCGTTATAATACTACTCTACCTATGGCTCTTCTTCCGTGCCTTGCGCATCTTCGAGAAATGCGAATGGTTATATGCCGGACTGCTTGCCGTAGGATTGGCACTACTTGTAACAAGTCAGGGATTTCTTCATATAGGTGTAACCATTGGATTTCTGCCCGAAACAGGACAGAACCTCCCATTCTTGACACAAGGTCGCACAGGTATGTTTTGTGCATCGATAGCCGTAGGTATAATCCTTAGTATCAGCCGTCAAGTAGAGCAAGGCACCCTTGTTCCGCCATCTCAACAGATAAAAGATAAACATATATAGCAATGGAGGTAAGACTCGATAAATATTTGTGGGCAGTACGTATTTTTAAGACACGAAGCGATGCAGCAGATGCTATACGCAACAACCGCGTTCTCGTAAATGACGCCTATGCCAAACCATCGCGCGAGATAAAGATTGGCGATAGGATATCCGTTAAACGCACACTCGTAACCTACTCCTTTCTGGTAAAAGATTTGGTCATAAATCGTCAACCGGCAGCGAAGGTTCCGGAGTACTGCATCGACACCACACCACAAAGTGAGCTCGACAAACTCAACAAGCCACGTGAAACAATCTTCGTATTCCGTGAGCGTGGAACGGGTCGCCCGACAAAAAAAGAGCGACGCGAAATTGACGCTTTGATGGACAGTATGTACTACGACGATGAGGAGTAATAGATTCTCTTTCGCCTAAAAATGACATTATAAGAAGACCGGTATAGAAGATGAAAAAAACGACAAAATATTTTGCACAACGAATCGTCATTGCAACAATTACGGTTGCCTTATTCGTTGCGCAATCTATACTTGGGGATTTTCCAGTGTGGCTTTTTGCTGCACCGCTGAATCTTTTGGTCGGGATATTATGGGTTGCAGCGATATGGGAATGCTATCGACGTCGCACAGCATCGGTTACCGTAGAATATCTTCTCTCAGCCGAGGCTACCTATATCGCATTGGCCGTAGCCGCCATAATAGCAATGATACTTGGATTAGAGAGCACACCATCTACAACATCGTGGCCGGTTGTTGGTGGAGCGCTATTTGTATTAACCGTCTTGACACTCGTTATTCTGCGAGGTTGGCGCAACAGTCAAGGCATACGATGGCGCTTTCTTATAACCCATTGCGGATTGTGGATAGCCCTAATTTCCATGTTTTTGGGAGCTCCGGACAAGCAAATATTGCGAGTGCAGGTTGGAGACACCCCAACACGCGAGGCCATAAATTCAAAGGGCGAAAAATGCTTTCTTGATTACGAGTTACACCTCGAAGATTTCGAGATGGAGCAATCGGAAGATGGTACGCCAAAGCTATTTCGCGCAACAATTGCCGTCGATGGAGAGATTGTCAATATAGAGGTTAATTCACCCTACTCGCAACACTATGGCGAGGATATATATTTGGTAAGCTACACTCCCGAAGAGTGCGTATTACAGATTGTACGCGAGCCTTGGCGAATGGTTTCGGCAATAGGTATCGTGATGTTGCTGTTAGGCGCGTTTATGCTCTTTATGCAGGGTTTTCAGAATAGAGAAAGATGATGATGGGTTGGGACATATTTCCATTGTTTGCTATCGCGACGGCTCTTCTAGCAACTGTTGGCTCGGTACTGGCGCTGAGGGATCGACATCTATCGGCACTTGTTACCTCATCACTTTCGGTTGCTATATTGGGACTCTTTGTTGCAGTATTGTGGGTTGGACTTGAACGACCTCCAATGCGTACAATGGGTGAAACGCGACTTTGGTATTCGTTATTCCTGCTCGTTGCAGGAGTGGCAACATACGCAAGGTGGCGATTCCGTTGGGTATTAGGTTTTTCAACCCTCCTCTCCACCGTATTTATGGTGATCAACTGCCTACGTCCCGAGCTACACGATAAGAGTCTTATGCCGGCATTGCAAAGTGCATGGTTTATGCCTCATGTAGCGGTATATATGTTCTCTTATGCATTACTTGGAGTGGCAACACTATTAGCTCTTTATCATCTCGTCAAACGTAATGACGACGTACTTCCGGCGATAGACAACCTTATCGGTGGAGGTATGGCACTCTTTACCGTCGGCATGCTTACGGGAGCTTTATGGGCAAAGCAGGCCTGGGGCGAGTATTGGAGTTGGGACGCCAAGGAGGCATGGGCTGCCACGACATGGTTTATCTATTTGGGGGCTATGCATCTGCGGCTAATGCGCCCTCGTGCCGTAAAAACATTCTGTATATTGCTGATTCTTGCCTTCCTAAGTTTACAGATGTGTTGGTACGGAGTGAATTATCTCCCTTCTGCCGAAAAAAGTGTACATTCATATAACCGTAATTATTAACCATTTAAAAACAGAGTCATTATGAAGAAAAAACTTCTATTTTTAGTTCTGCTGCTCGCGGTCACAACGCTTGCTATATTCCGTATTGCGAACCGTGTGCCATCTGCCGACTATCCGCTCGATCAGCGTGTAGCAGCAATTTTTGTTAAGGGAGGCTGTTTGGACTGCCATTCGGCTGAGCCGCAACTGCCGTTCTACTTCAAACTCCCCGTTGTGGGCAACATCATGAAGAAAGATGTCGATGAAGGTTATCGCGCTTTCGACATGGAGCCACTCTGGACAAAACTCCAAGCAGGAGAGAACGATTTCAACCCTGTGGATGTTGCAAAAATTGAGAAAGTAGCACTCGACAAGCGTATGCCAATGGCAAAGTACTACCTTGTACATCCGGGTAGCCGTATGACAAACGCAAAGCGCGATGTGATTCTCGAATGGGCCGCAGCCTATCGTGTAGCATACTACAACGATGGTCTTAGTGGTGAACGTAGTGCCGAGCCTATCCGCCCGATAGATCTCGCATTGCCATACGATGAGGCGAAAGCTGCATTGGGCTTCAAGCTTTATCATGATAAGCGCCTTTCGGTAGATAATACCATATCGTGCGCATCGTGTCATGGTTTGAACACTGCCGGTGTCGATAACAAGCAATATTCCGAAGGTGTTGAGGGCAAACTCGGTGGCGTAAATGCTCCGACGGTCTATAATGCTGTCTACAATTTCGTACAGTTCTGGGACGGACGCGCCGTAACCCTTGCCGATCAGGCTGCCGGACCTCCGGTAAACCCTGTCGAGATGGCATCGCCAAACTTCGATGCTATTGTGGCTAAGCTCAACAAAGACAAAAAGTTTGTGCGTGAATTTAAGGCTGTCTATCCCGAGGGTATCTCACAAGCTACTATCACCGATGCTATCGAGCAATTCGAGCGTACACTTATCACGCCAAACTCGCGCTTCGACAAATACCTTCGTGGCGACGATACTGCTATCACAGCTGAGGAGTTGAAGGGATACGAGCTCTTCAAGAAGTACAATTGTGCAACCTGCCACGTAGGTAAGAACCTCGGTGGCGAGACCTACGAACTGATGGGCCTGCGCAAACACTATTTCGCAGATAGAGGTTTGGAGTTGACCGAAGAGGATAATGGCCGCTTCAAGCAGACAGGCTTAGAGCGTGACCGTCATCGCTTCAAGGTACCGGGATTGCGTAATGTGGCTCTCACTTGGCCATACTACCACGATGGTACACGCACCTCACTCAAAGAGGCTGTTTGTGCTATGGGAACCTACCAATCGGGCGTTGAATTGACCGACGAGGAGGAGGATCTTATCGTTGCATTCCTCAATTCGCTGACAGGCGAGTATCAGGGTAAATTACTCACAAACGACAATTCGCCACGCTAATTCAACCGAATAGCATCTGATTGATTTATTACGAGAGATGGTGTCAAACATTTGACACCATCTCTTTTTCTACATCGCCAGAAGTAATCTCTACGAACTAAATATCTCGAATGGTTTGCGCATCGAAGGCGAAGGCGATAAAAATCATTATCGAGAAGGCGAGCAACGACGAACCTCCGTAAGATATCAACGGCAGCGGAATACCCATAACAGGGACGACACCTATTGTCATACCTATATTTATAAGGGTATGAAAGAGGAGTATCGAGGCAACAATATAGCAATAGACTCGACCAAATGTTTCGCGTTGACGATCTCCCATTCGCATAAGTCGAAATATGAAAAGCATTATCAGAGTCAACACAACAATCGCCCCGGCAAAGCCAAATTCTTCACCTATGGTACAGAATATAAAGTCGGTATGTTTCTCCGGCACAAGACCATAACGGATATGCGAGCCTTGCAAGTAGCCCTTGCCTGAAAAACCTCCCGATCCGATAGCAATCTTCGATTGGCGAACATTATAGTTTAGCGATGCATCATCGGTAATACCGAGGAAGGTCTTGATACGGTTTTGCTGATGCGGCTTCATTACGTTGAACATCGCATTCGAGGTTGGTGTGATCATCACCGATACTACAAACAGCAGTACCATTATAAATATGTTACGCACGCGCGCACGATAAGCATATACACAAACTCCTATCATCGACAAAAGCGTTGTCGCAAGCAGAACGATATAGTAATCAACCGATATAGCCGGTATAGCGTTTAATAGAAGAAATACCATTGTACTACCGCCGAAAAGCATGGCAAGATACACTACTCCATGGCGCCAATTGCGGTTAGCAAAGATCTCGGACAAGGTAAACACAAGTATCAATGCTACAAGCAAGACCGTAGGCGAATAGAGGAACGAGAGTAGGAATAATGCCGCTATAAATATAATAGGAATACAAAGCCATTTATTCAGTCCCTCGCGATAGAGCATAAAGATAAAGGAGCATAACACAAGTCCTGAGCCCGTATCATTCTGCAAATAGGTTATGGCAAGAGGTACAAGCAACAGCAAGGCCACCTTCACAAGACTTCGGAATGACGAAATAGAGAAGGCATATTCGCTCATCAGACGTGCCGTGGCCAGCGCAATGGCAATCTTGGCAAACTCCATAGTTTGCAATCGTATAGGGCCAAACTCGAACCATGCCTTCGCGCCATTTACTGTACGACCAAAAAGCAGTGTAGCAAGCAGAGCCAATATCGCTGCCGCATAGAGGAAGTAGGCTATCTTGTGCCATAGACTTCTATCGAGCAGCATTATTATTACGCCCATAACTAGCGATATGCCAAGCCACACCACCTGCTTGATATAGTTGTGCGAGAAGGACAAGACGTTTTCGCTACCCTCAACCCACGAAGCCGAGAATACAGCCACCAAACCCACCGTTACAAGCAGCAGGTAGAGGAGTAGTGCCACGCTATCGACACTACCAAACAACGACTCTCTCTTTCTATGTCCGTACTCCATCACTTTTTCTATCTATACATCGGATAGGCAATCTTTTTCTTCTTGACATACTCGACCAAGTGAGGTCGGCAGATTGTATCCGTCAAATACTTCTCCTCTATGAGCGATGCGATAGGTACCGCCATCTCGGCACCAAAGCCGCCATGCTCGACATATACAGCGATGGCAATCTTCGGATTATTACGCGGAGCAAACGAGATAAAGGTCGAATGGTCCTCTCCCTTCGAGTTCTGCGCTGTACCTGTCTTTCCGCAGACATCATAACCTTTGAGGTATGCTCCCTGGCAAGTTCCATCTTTGTTCACACCTCGCCACATACCTTCAACAATATGGTCGAAATGCTTTGTGTCGATCTTTGTGTATTGTTTCTGGTAGAATCGGGTATCGAGCGAATCCTGCCCCTCGATTTCGCGAACAATATGCGGAATGTAGTAGTACCCTCTGTTTGCCACAATCGCAGCAAGGTTTGCCATCTGTAACGGAGTGCAACCCAACTCACCCTGTCCGATAGAGAGTGAAAGCAGAGTCAGAGCATTCCACGATTTACGATAGCGTTTATCGTAAAACTCGCGTGTAGGAACATATCCTGCACCCTCGCCAAGGAAGTCGGAGTCGAGTTTGCGACCAAAGCCAAATGATAGCACATAGTCGCGCCATGCCTCGAAGCCATCTTTGGCAATCTCGTACTCACGCTTGTTTTCGAGGATATTTCTGAATACATAACAGAAATAGGCATTGCACGACGTTGCAATAGCATAACTCAAAGCCAGAGGCGAACGGTGTTCGTGGCAACCGATATGCTCACCACCAAGGTGATATCCCATATTACACGAATATTGGTAGTGTGGTCGCAACACGCCCTCCTGCATACCAATCAGACCTGTTACGAGTTTGAATGTTGAGCCTGGCGGATAGCGTGATTTTACGGCACGATTCCACAACGGCATACGAGGATTTTGTATCTCCTTGGCGTAGTTATTACCGCGCTCCTTTCCAATAACAAGTTCGTCGGGATTGAACGTAGGCGATGAAACCATAGTCAATATTTCGCCCGTTGAAGGCTCGATAGCCACTACCGCACCCACCTTATCCTTCATCAACTCCTCGGCCAGCTGTTGCAACTCGGCATCAATAGTACATACTATCGACTTTCCAGCCACAGGCTCCTTCAAAATTGTGTTTCGCTCGGCTTGCGGAGCATATATATCTTGCAACACCACACCCTTTTCGCCACGTAGCACCTCCTCATAGGCAAGTTCCAATCCCTCCATTCCAATATAGTCACCAAGCGCATAGGAGTCATCTTTCTCTATTTTAGCCTTTGTAACCTCGTTGATACTACCCAACAGATTTCCTCCAATCTTGCGAGGATATTGGCGCACGGTGCGCTGCGATGTATAGAAACCGCCAATATTCATCTCGTCAAGCAGGAGTTTCTGCTCAACAGTAATCGGATAGCGTGTCAGACGGCTCTCTCGACGATATGGCGATTGTTTTATCTTCTTGACAAGAGCTTCGCGCGACATACCAACAATGGCACTTACGCGGGTGGTATCAAATCCCACCTTCGGCATATCCTTACGCACAATTGATACATCGTAGCACAAGCGGTTCTGCGCCAGCAACTCACCATTACGGTCATAAATCTCGCCTCGTGGTGGATAGAGCACTACATTTCGGAGATAGTTTCTATCCGACAACTCCTCATAACGGTCATCGACAAGCTGAATATAGCCCAAACGCAATCCTAAGATTACGAATATCAAAATCACGATAATGCGAGCCACAAGAGCGCGTGGCGACAGACCTCCCTCTCTCATAACCTATGCCGACAAGCGTTTCACAAAGAGCATCACGATAATATAGTCAAGCAACAACGAGCAAAGGGTGCTACATAAGATACGCAGCAGCAACACTCCGACATTGTCAAATGACAACCATTCTACAAAATAGAATAGTGTCGAATGAACTATTATCATGGTGATAAAGTATTGATGGAAACGAGGTCCAAGGCGCTTTATCGAAGGTATACCCTCCTCCTTAGACATCGAAGACAATCCGCTCAATGCAAATAATAATGGTCTGCGAAAAAAGGCAATTGGCAAGGTTACCAGCGTGTTCAAACCTGCTGTACCCATTGTCAGATCCATCAACACACCGAGCAACAAGCCTGCCCCAAGCATCTTCCATTGCGAAGACTCGATAGGCATAAGCAGGAGCAGAATAATATAGACCATAGGGGCCACAAGTGGCGATATCGAGAGGTTGTTCAGCACGAACACCTGCACGAAAAGCACCACCAAGGTTAATACCGTATATACTCTTGCTCTCATATCTATTTGGCTGTTGGATTTCAGCCTTTTTTATTTTTTAACTCTCTCTTCAAGAGCTTGCGCCTCGCCCGCATTCGTATTACGAACCAACACCACATTGAACAGTCGTCCCATATCGGCAGCAAGTCGCACTTTACAATTGTACGACGTACCACTTTCTGCCAACGAGATATCTTCGATATTACCAATCACCGCCTCGCGAGGGAAGTAGTGAGAGAAGCCTGCCGCACACACCTTGTCCCCCTTGGCAACATAGGCATACTTCGACAGCTCGACAAAGTCAATAATCTGGGTGTCGCCACCACGCCACAAAATCGAGCCATGGCTACCATCTTCGGCCAATACACCGCCTATTCGAAGATCCATATTAAGGAGTAGCTTCGCCACTGCGAAGTTCTCCGAACAATCGACCACAACACCTACCGCATTACCATCAGGTGTCATAACCGCCATGTCGGCAGAGACGCCATCACTAAAACCTTTATCGAGAGTGATAAAGTTGCGACTACGATTTGTTGTCGAGGAGATAACCTTTGCCGATAGGTATTCATACTTTCTCAAAACGCCATCAATATTCAATGCCTCCTCCGGCAATGAGGCTTCGAGCGTACGAATACGATTTTCGAGCATGGCGATATGCTCGGTCAAGCGGATATTCTCTTTTCGAAGAGTAAAGTAGTTGGTAATTCCTGCAAAAGCAGAATGTACATACCCTACCACCGCATTCGACCACACAAGCAAGCGCGCCTGAGTGTAAGGAGTCGAATAGGCGTAACTGCGAATGGCGATAATCTCCAAAATGATAAAGACTATCGCCACCGCTGTTTTGCGTATGAACAGTATCAACTTGTGCATATTAGTTGGCCATTAGCTTTAGCCATTGACCATTAGCTTTTTTAAGGGTATTAAGGGCAATAGGAGTAGGGGGTTATTCTCTCTAAATTCCCTAATCTCACTAAACACTCTACTCTCTTCTAAAAATTGTAAATGACTGTGGGAATTTTGTGATTTGTTAGGCGACAAATGCGCAGCATAGTAAACCTATGTGAGCAATTTGGCGTCCGACACAAAGTGCAAAATTCACCAATCAGTACAATTTTTATCGCATCAAGAACGAGAAACGGTTGATATTCTTCAATGCGATATTAGTACCGCGAACTACTGCACGCAACGGATCCTCAGCGATATGGAACGGAATACCGGTCTTCTTCGAAAGACGACGATCCAATCCCTTAATCAACGCACCACCACCTGCGAGGTAGATACCGTTGCGAACAACATCGGTATAGAGCTCAGCCGGCATCTCCTGCAACACCTTCATAAGTGCAGCGTCAAGCTTTACGAGCGACTTATCGAGAGCATAAGCAATCTCGTTGTACGACAAAGTGATTGTTTGAGGAAGACCAGTAAGCATGCTTGGACCTGTTACAACATAATCCTCCGGCTCATCTTCCAACTCAGGTATCGCTGCACCAATCTTGCACTTGATATCCTCGGCTGTACGCTCACCAATACGCACGCTATGCTGTTGTTTAACATACTCCATAATGTCGGTTGTAAATACATCTCCCGCGATATCGATAGACTCCGAGCATACGATACCACCCAACGAGATACATGCAATCTCCGAAGTTCCACCACCTATATCAATGATCATGTTACCCTCTGGAGCCTCAACATCGATACCTGCACCGAGAGCAGCAGCCATAGGCTCGTAGATCATCGCTACCTCACGACCTCCGGCATGCTCTGCTGAATCTCGCACCGCACGAATCTCGACATTGGTCGAGCCCGACGGAATACAGATAACCATTTTGAGCGATGGTGAGAAGAGAGAACTTCTGGTCTTAATCTTGCGAATCATACCACGCAACATCAACTCCGTAGCGTTGAAGTCGGCAATCACGCCACCCTTCAATGGACGAATAGTGCGCAAGTTAGGATTTGTACGACCAATATACGGCTGCGCCTCACGACCAAGAGCATTCAACTGGCCGGTCTGCACATTTACCGCTACGACAGATGGCTCATCGACTACCACCTCGTCATTGTAAACAATCAGAGTATTGGCTGTTCCAAGGTCGATAGCCAACTCCTGTGTCAATGAAAAAAGTCCCATAATTTTATTATATTTTGTCTAAATTTCGTTCTAAAATCCAACTCTTGACAAAGATAGTGAAAAGTTATATAACTTTTCCTAATTTTATCTAAAAAATTTACTATCTTTGACAATCATTTTAAGCAAAGTATATTTCAAACTAAAAGAGAGTAAAAAATATGGCACATTTGAAGTTGAATACCACAAAAAGTGGTATCGCATTTTCGGAGGAGGTAAAGCAGTCAGCTTTGGCGGCTAACGCATTGCTCCACTCGGGCAAGGGCGCAGGAAATGATTTCCTCGGCTGGGTAAATCTCCCATCTTCTATTGACAAGGCACAGATCGACGCTATCAATGCTTGCGCAGCATCGTTGCGTGCAAAGGCAGACGTTGTAATCTGCATCGGCATCGGTGGCTCATACCTCGGTGCAAAGGCTGTTCTCGATGCTATGAGCAACCCATTCGAATTGCTTCACACAGAGCACAAAAATCCTATCGTTTTGTTCGCAGGTCAGAACATCTCGGAGGACTACACCGCAGAATTGTTGGCTGCTGTTAAGCACCACTCTATTGCTACTATCGTTATTTCGAAGTCGGGCACTACTACCGAGCCTGCAATCGCCTTCCGTATCATCAAGGAGGAGATCGAGAAGCGTTATGGTAAGGAGGAGGCAAAGTCGCGTATCGTGGCTATCACAGACCAGGCTCGTGGCGCACTGAAAACCCTTGCTACTCAGGAGGGTTACGAGACTTTCGTTATTCCTGACAATGTAGGTGGCCGTTTCTCGGTTCTCACTCCTGTAGGCTTGCTTCCACTCGCAGTTGGCGGCGTGGATATCGAGAAGTTGGTGGCAGGTGCTACCGCTATGGAGCAGGCAACTGCCGAGGGCGTATCATTCGAGGACAACCTCGCAGCTCAGTACGCAGCTACTCGCTACGAGCTCTACACTTCGGGCAAGAAGATCGAGATCCTCGGTTCGTATGAGCCAAAGTTGCAGAACATCAACGAGTGGTGGAAGCAGCTCTACGGCGAGAGCGAGGGTAAGGAGGGTAAGGGTATCTTCCCTGCATCGGTAACCTTCACCGCAGACCTTCACTCAATGGGCCAGTATATCCAGGAGGGAGAGCGCACTTTGTTCGAGACAATCATCTCGGTTGAGAAGCCAGCACACGAGGTTAAGGTTGAGGCTGACGAAGCAAACCTCGACGGCTTGAACTTCTTGGCCGGCAAGCGTTTGCACGAGATTAACAAGATGGCCGAGTTGGGCGTTCAGCTCGCTCACATCGACGGTGGTGTACCTAACATTTTGATTCAGATTCCTGCTATCGAGGAGGAGGCTATCGGTGCGTTGCTCTACTTCTTCGAGAAGGCTTGTGGTATCAGCGGCTATATGATTGAGGTTAATCCATTCAACCAGCCGGGCGTTGAGGCTTACAAGAAGAATATGTTCGCATTGCTCGACAAACCGGGTTACGAGGAGGAGAGCAAGGCTATCAAGGCACGACTCTAAAACGGAAAGCGGAAAACGCAAAACGGAAAACTAATTAAGCCGAGCAAAAATTTTGCTCGGCTTTTTTTGCTGTTGGCTTTTAGGGGCAATAGGAACTATAGGGATAATAGGGATTTTCACTAAATTCCTTAAAAACTATCCCCTAACTTCAAAATCGTCAATGGTGGTGGAAATTTTGTGCGTTACGCAGTGGCGGAAAGCGCAGCATACTTGTCGTATGTGAGCAACTCGCTATCCGACGATTTCGTGCAAAAAGAGACGCTCAGAACGATTTTAAGAAAAAAATGCTTTTAGGTGGATAGCTGCAAGGCAAACAAGGAAGCCACCGCGCAGCATACTTGGCGTATGTG
>JAZRGH010000005.1:0-33504 GCA_045644085.1 Alistipes sp.
GGTGTGCTCCACAATGCGCTTGTGGGCATAGTATCCACCCCAAAAACCTCGGTTGAAGACACGCAACAGACCCTCCTTTAACTCTTCGGCCTTCTCTCGGGTGTATTCGCCTGCCTCGATGAGTCGCAACGCCTTGTCGTAGGCCTCGACCACTCGCTTCACATACTCGCCACCTCGGGCACGGCCCTCAATCTTCAATACTCGCACACCCGCAGCGATAAATTGGTCGAGGAAATCTACCGTGCAGAGATCCTTTGGCGAGAGGATATAGCGACCATCTATATCGAGCATTTCGCCCGTATCCTTATCCTGAATGGTATATTTGCGACGACAAATCTGGCGGCAAGCACCACGATTTGCCGAGCAAGCGGTTTCGTGCTCGCTCAAATAGCACTTGCCCGAGATAGACATACACAACGCTCCGTGTGCGAACATCTCTATCTCGACCAACTCACCTTTTGGACCACGAATATCCTGTTCGACGATAGCCTTGTGTACCTCGGCAATCTGCTCCAACGAAAGCTCTCGAGCCAAAACCACAACATCGGCCCACTGCGAGAAGAACTTCACCGCCTCCGAGTTCGAGATGTTGCACTGAGTCGAAATGTGCACCTCCACGCCTGCGTGGTAGGCGTAGGTTATAACGGCTAAGTCCGATGCAATAATAGCATCCACTCCCACCGCCTTTGCCTTGTCGACAACTTCGTGCATAACCTTCAACTCATCATCATAGATGATGGTATTGACAGTAAGGTAGGTCTTTACGCCCGCTGCATGGGCAATTTCGACAATCTGCTCCAGGTCCTTTTCGGAGAAATTCGCCGCCGAAGCCGAGCGCATATTCAATCGGCCAATGCCAAAGTAGACCGAGTTTGCACCCGCATTTATCGCTGCGTGTAAAGACTCGTAACAGCCTACAGGGGCCATAATTTCTATATCTGTTCGTTTCATCATAATCTCTTTAGCTCTTTCTTCCTACCAAATTTTCGGCATATTTGCGCAGCTCTGTGGTGCGCTCTTGCGGCACTTCGAGGGCATCGAGAATTGAGAGTGCCTTCTGGAATTTTTGCGCAATCTGCTGCTCAACACGCTCCGGAACACCCAACTCCTCGTACAGTGCTTTGATTGTTGCAATCTTCTCAGCGTCGGAGATATCGTTGCGGAGATGCGTTGTGCGCAACACCTCTCGCTGCTCCTCATTGGCACGGGAGAAGGCCTCAATCATCAAGATTGTCTTTTTGCCTTCGAGGATGTCGCCGCCAATTTTTTTGCCGAGTCGCTCATCTCCAAAACTATCCAACAGATCGTCTTGGAGCTGGAATGCCAAGCCCACCTCCAATGCAAAGTTGTAGAGGTTTCGACAATCTTTGTCGGAGGCTCCTGCGAGGATGGCTCCGATAATTGCCGAGCCGGCCAAAAGGGCTGCGGTTTTAAGCTCGATCATTCGCATATAATCGACCACCGACACCTTCTGCTGGGTCTCGAAATCCATATCGAATTGCTGTCCCTCGCACACCTCGGCCGCCATCTTGTTGAACCACTCGAAAACCTTCGAAAGGTTATCTGTTTGAGTGCGTTGCAGATGGTTGTATGCCAAAATAAGCATAGCATCGCCCGAAAGAATTGCCACATTCTCGCCCCACTTGGCGTGTACCGAAGGTCGACCTCGGCGCACCATTGCATTGTCCATAATATCGTCGTGCAGAAGGGTGAAGTTGTGGAAAATTTCCACCGCCATTGCCGGCATCAACGCACGCTCGATATCCTCGGCATACAGGTTGTATGAGAGCATCAAAAGAGTAGGTCGAATACGCTTTCCTCCCACCTCAAGGCCGTACTTAATAGGGGCATAGAGGCGTTGTGGCTCTTCGGGGGTTGCCATCTGTGCAAGATGTCGCTCAAAGAGCGACAACAGCTCGTTATTTGTGTATAATTTCATCGTAAAAGAAGGTATTTTTTGCCGTATTGTCAAAATCAACTCTCAAAGGTACAAAAAATTTGGTTAATATATCACAGCCACAAGATAAAAGTTTAGTTCTTTAAATCTTCGATATCGCCCCTCGGTGTTGTTAATTAAAATTTTGCTATATTTGCACAAACTAACCAAAACAATCCTAAAATTATGAGATCTATTCGTAGAGTTTGCACGCTCGCTGTTGCAATGATCCTTCTCTCTTCGGCAGCCTTTGCTGCGCCGAAGTATCGCTATGTCGATGCTACATCGCTTACCGTAATCAACAAGGCCCAAAATGATGGTCTGCCACTCAATCGTATCGATGTTGAGCAGTTCGATATTCCGAAGAGTGCCAAGGGTGGCCTCAGCAACACAACAGGTCTGGCCATTGTCTTCAGCACAGATAGTCGCAGCATCAGAGTTAAGTGGAGCACCACGGCCAAAAGATTGGGTTCGAATATGACCCCTATCTTCCATAGTGGTCTCGACCTCTACATCAAAGAGGATGGCAAGTGGATGTTTGCCGGTGTTGCCCGTCCAAAAACAGTTGGTCAGGAGCACGAGTATGTAGCCGTAAAGAGTATGGCAGTCGGTGAGAAGGAGTGCATGCTCTATCTGCCTATGTTCAACTGTGTTAAGTCGTTGCAGATTGGTATAGATGCAGGCGCCACAATCAAGGCTATCCCAACACCTTTCAAACACAAGATTCTCTTCGTGGGATCGAGTCTTACCCATGGAGCTTCGGCTGCCCGTCCCGGACTTTGTTATGTGGCTCGTATGGGTCGTATGCTCAATGCAGAGACTCCGAATATAGGTCTGAGTGGTAAGTGCAAACTTGATGACTTCTTTGCAAATATCGTTTGTGCAACAGAGGCCGATGCCTACTTTTTCGATACCTTCTCCAACTCGACAAAGCAGATGATCGAGGAGCGTCTTTACAATTTCGTAAAGCGTATCGTGGCTGCCCATCCGGACAAACCTATGATTTTTCTCCAAACTGTCAAGCGTGATTCGGGACGCTTCGACCTTGGGGCACGCAAACGCAATGATGACCAGCGAGCAGCTGCCGAGGTGTTGATGAAACAGATTTGCAAAGAGTTCAAGAATGTCTACTTTATCAACCCAGGATTCTATATTGGCGAGGACGGTGAGGGAACAATTGACGGTTCGCACTTGAACGACCTTGGAGTGGAGCGCATGCTCAACCATACAATGCCTAAAATCACCAAGATTCTCAAGAAGTACAAAATAAAGTAGCTGCGATGAAATTGTTCGTACGCAAAAAGAGTGTCAGATGTGTGTCTGGCACTCTTTTTATGAATGTTGTGTAGCGGTGTCGGTATGCGCCAATTCGTTGCGTACACGATATATATGAAATATATTCATCAAAAATTTTGAAATTCTGGAATTTATACCTAACTTTGAATGATTAAATTGAAGCGAATTTTTACGAACTAAAAAATAGAACAAAAATCTAAAAACTATTAACTATGAAAAAGCTTGTTTTCGGAATTGACATCGGTGGTACAAACACTGCATTTGGCCTTGTAGATGAGAAGGGTGAGATCTTTGGTGAGTCGGCTATCTCTACACGCTCGTATATGGCATACGACGACTATCCTCGCTACATTGAGGATTTGGCTGCTGCAATGAAGACTTTGCTCGATGGCATCAGCTTCAACTACGACTTGGTAGGTATCGGTATCGGTGCACCAAACGGCAACTACTACAAGGGTACTGTCGAGATTCCTTCGAACTTGTGGAAATACTCTAAGGAGCAGATTGCTGCCGGATTGAAGGACGAGGACCGTATCTTCAATTTGGCCGACGATTTGGGTAAGCACTTTGTGAATGTGCCTGTATATGTTACCAACGACGCTAACGCTGCAACCATTGGCGAGATGGTTTATGGTGGTGCAAAGGGCATGAAGGATTTCATCATGATTACCCTCGGTACAGGTGTTGGTTCGGGATTCGTTGCTAATGGCGAGATGATCTATGGTCACGACGGTTTTGCTGGCGAGTTCGGTCATGTTATCGTTGAGCGTGGCGGTCGTGAGTGTGGTTGCGGTCGTCGAGGCTGTCTTGAGACCTACACCTCAGCTGGTGGTATCAAGCGTACCGCTTTCGAGTTGATGGCTACAATGAACGATCCTTCGCCACTTCGTGAGTACTCGTTCGACCAGCTCGAGGCTGCTATGCTCTCGCAGTTTGCTGCTAAGGGCGACCCTATCGCTAAGGAGTGCTTCCGTCTTACAGGTCAGAAGCTCGGCTACGCTTTGGCCGATGCTGTTACTATCACTTCGCCTGAGGCAATCTTCATCTTCGGAGGTTTGGCAAAGGCTGGCGATTTGATCTTCGACCCTATCAAGTGGTACATGGAGGAGAATATGCTCATCGCCTTCAAGAATAAGGTTAAGGTTCTCCCAAGTGAGTTGCAGAACAAGAATGCAGCTGTATTGGGTGCCTCGGCTCTTGTTTGGCAAGCAAAATAAAAACCGTTTAGAAGACAATTTTCGGCGTTACACATCGGACGGAGAGTTGCTCACATACACAAAAGTATGCTGCGCACTCTCCGCCTCGCAGGCCTTGAAAATTATCCTTCTAAAACTGTTTTTTAGGTTTTTATTTTTGGTTTCGTGTTGCGTTTCAACACACTTTTTTTGTAATTAAAAATCCCCAGATTATATGAAGAGATTTTTGACTTTGTGTCTTGCTCTTATTGCGTGTGCGTGCGTGTATGCGCAAAAAGGTCTACCTTTAACCCAACAGGATTGGGCTAAGTTCTATCGCTACGAGAAACTTAATGCCGAGGTTCTCGCTTCGGGCGTTCGTCCCGACGCAGTATTTATGGGCAACTCGATAACCCAGAATTGGGCAAAGTACCACCCGGACTTTTTCAAGGAGAACAATTTTGTGGGTCGTGGCATCGGCGGTCAGACCACCTCGCATATGTTGGTGCGTTTCCGTCGTGATGTTATCGAGTTGAACCCTCGTGCTGTAGTGATTATGGCGGGTATCAACGATATTGCCCTCAACAATGGCAAAATCACCCACGAGAACATTCTCAACAATATCAAGTCGATGTGCGAGTTGGCAAAGTTGCACAAGATTAAGGTTATCCTCTGTTCGGTAACCCCGGCTGCGAAGTTCCGCTGGCGTCCGAATGTCGACTTTGTGCCTGCTGACGAGATTATCCGCCTCAACAAGATGATTAAGGAGTATTGCAAGGCGAACAAGATTCCGTATGTGGACTACCACTCACAGCTCGTTGATGCACAAAATGGTCTGATGGCAAAGTATCAGAAGGATTCGGCACACCCGAACGCTATCTGCTACACCGAGGTTTTGGAGCCAACCGTGTTGCCTGTAATCAACAAGGTGCTCAAGACTAAGCACAACTACATCGCAACAGGCGATGCCACTATCAAAAAGTAAAAAAGTTAGAGATATATGAAGAGATTTGTATTTGCATTAGCAGCATTTGCGATGGTGGCGTGTTCGACAGCACCGCAGATGACCAAGGAGGAGAAAGAGGCCTACAAGTTTGCCGATAAGCTCATCGAGAAGATGACTTTGAAGGAGAAGCTTGGTCAGTTGCAGCAGTTTACCACTCGTCGTGCTGTTCTGACAGGTCCCGACGGCGCTGTTATTCACAACACCGATGATCGTATCCGACTTGGCGAGGTTGGCTCGTTCTTGAGCAGCAAGACCTCAGACGAGTTGTTAAGAATGCAGAAGATTGCCGTAAACGAGAGCCGTTTGGGTATTCCGCTTATCTTTGGTTATGATATTATCCACGGTTGCCGCACAATCTTCCCTGAGAACTTGGGAATGTCGTGCTCGTGGGATATAGAGGCGGTCGAGCAGTATGCTCGCATTGCAGCCGAGGAGGCAGCAGCATTTGGATATCACTGGACCTTCTCGCCTATGTGCGATGTTTCGGCAGACCCTCGTTGGGGTCGTGTGTCGGAGGGCTCGGGTGAGGACCCATACCTCGGCTCGAAGATTGCTGCCGCAATGGTACGAGGCTATCAGGGCAACGACCTCTCGTCGGATAAGACCATTGCCGCTTGTGTGAAGCACTTTGCCGCATACGGAGCACCTCAGGCGGGTCGTGATTACCACACTGTAGATATGTCGGAGCTTATGTTCCGCAACCGTTATCTTCCACCTTACAAGGCTGCTTTGGACGCAGGTGCTGTGACCGTAATGTCGTCATTCAACGACTTTATGGGCGTTCCTGCATCGGGTAATAGATGGCTTATGCACACCCTTCTCCGCGAGGAGCTCGGTTTCAAGGGCTTCGTAGTGTCGGACTGGGCAGCGGTGCATGAGATGATTGCTCACGGCACTGCAGCAGACGGTAAGGACGCTGCTCGACAGGCTATGTTGGCACACCTCAATATGGATATGGCTCACGGCGACTACATCACCTACGGTGAGGAGTTGGTAAAGGAGGGCTTGGTTTCTGAGGAGACCATCAACGAGCTCTGCCGCGAGGTTTTAGCTGTTAAGCATCGCCTCGGCTTGTTCGAGGATCCATTCAAGTATGGCCGTCAGAACCACAAAGAGGTAATGTATCGTCCCGAGAACTTGCAGGTTGCTCGCGAGGTGGCTGCCAAGTCTATGGTGTTGCTCTCGAACAATGGTGTTTTGCCACTTGCCGAGAATACAAAGATCGCTTTGATTGGTCCTTTGGCCGATGCTCCACGCGAGCAGATTGGTGCTTGGCATGGCTTTGGCGAGGCGAGCCACTCGGTAACTATCCTCAAGGGCTTGCAGGAGCGTTTCGGAGCAGAGAATGTAACCTATGTTAAGGGCGCAGACTTCCATAAGCCTATCGAGGGAGGTATCGAGGCGGCTGTTGCAGCTGCTCAGCAGGCAGATGTAGTGTTGCTCTCGATTGGTTTGGGTTACAAGGAGTCGGGCGAGGCCACTTCGCTCACCGAGATTACCGTTCCTGAGGCTCAGCAGGCGTTGCTCGACGCTGTGAAGAATACAGGTAAGAAGGTGGTTGTCTTGCTTGGTACAGGTCGCGCAATGGATATCCGCAACGAGATCGAAAAGGCTGACGCGGTGCTCGTAACTTGGCACGGTGGAACAATGGAGGGCCCGGCTGTTGCAGACCTTATCTCCGGCGACAAGAACCCATCGGGACACCTTACAATGTCGTTCCCATACTGCGTAGGTCAGTGCCCTGTTCACCACAATATGAAGACTACGGGACGTCCTCGCAAGACCCCTACACACAATGACAAGTATAGCTCACGCTATATGTACACCCCTAACGAGCCGTTGTTCCCATTCGGTTATGGTTTGAGCTACAGCGAGTTCGAGTACTCGGACTTGCAGGTTTTGACCCCAGAGGTCGAGCTTGGCGATGCAATTAAGGTTAGCGTTAAGGTTACCAACAAGGGTAAGTACGACGGTGATGATGTGGCACAGCTTTATGTTCGTGACGTTGTTGCCGAAACCACTCGCCCAATGCGCGAGTTGAAGGGCTTTGAGCGTTTCTCGTTGAAAGCAGGCGAGTCGAAGGTTATCACTTTCGAGGTGCCGACTTCGGACTTGGCATACTGCCACCGCGATATGAGCTGGAAGGCTGATGCGGGCGAGTTTAAGGTTTGGGTTGGCGCCGATTCTGCTGCTACTCTCGAAGGCAAATTTTCAATTAAATAAAATACGAGATGAAGAAATTTTTATTTACATTGACAGCTTTTGTGCTTATTGCCGGCTCGGCTGTGGCGCAGATGACGCAGGAGGAGAAGGAGGCTTTCAAATTTGCTGACAAGCTCATCAAGAAGATGACCTTGCGCGAGAAGTTTGGACAGCTCGAACAGTTCATCACTCGTAAGGGCGTAGTAACAGGTCCCGAGGGCGTAAAGCGTGATATTGAGAGCGCTATTCGCAAAGGCGAGGTGGGCTCATTCCTTTCGATTCGCAAAAGAGACGAGGCTATGCGCTTGCAGAAAATGGCGGTAGAGGAGAGCCGCCTGGGTATTCCGCTCATCTTCGGCTACGACATTATTCACGGCTGTAAGGTAATCTTCCCGGAGAACCTTGCTATGTCTTGCTCATGGAACCTCGAAGCGATAGAGCGTGCTGCACGCGTTGCTGCCGAGGAGAGTGCCGCAATGGGTATTCACTGGACCTTCTCTCCAATGTGCGATATCTCGGTTGATCCTCGTTGGAGCCGTGTATCGGAGGGTGCAGGAGAGGATCCATACCTCGGAGCAAAGATTGCCGCTGCAATGGTGCGTGGCTATCAAGGTAACGACCTCGCTGCCAACAACACAATTGCGGCGTGCATAAAGCACTTTGCAGCCTACGGTGCAGCACAAGCAGGTAAAGATTACAATACAGTTGACATGTCGGAGCTTATGTTCCGTAACCTTTACCTCCCACCATATCGTGCCGCAGTAGATGCAGGTGCTGTTACTGTAATGTCATCGTTCAACGATTTCCATGGTGTTCCTGCATCGGGCAACAAGTGGCTTTTGTACGACCTTCTCCGCAAGGAGTTGGGCTTTAGGGGTTTTGTGGTTTCGGATTGGAATGCTGTACACGAAATGATTATCCATGGTGTAGCGGCCGATGGTAAGGAGGCCGCTGAGTTGGCATTGAAGGCACACCTCAATATGGATATGCTTGGTGGCGACTATATCGCCTACGGAGAGCAACTCGTTAAAGAGGGCCGCATCTCGGAGAAGCTTGTTGATGAGCTTGTTCGCGAGGTTTTGGCAATAAAATATCGCCTTGGCTTGTTTGAGGACCCATATCGATATGGTTCGCAGGATCAGAGCACAGCGTACTATCGCCCGGAGCACTTGTCTTTCGCTCGCGATGTTGCCGCCGAGTCGATGGTGTTGCTCAAAAACAATGGTGTATTGCCACTCCAAAATGGTGTGAAGATTGCCCTTATTGGCCCATTTGCCGACTCGCAAATAGATCAACTTGGTGCTTGGCGAGGCTTGGGTGAGAAGGAGCATTCGGTTACCATCCGCA
Organism: Alistipes sp.; assembly: GCA_045644085.1. Taxonomy (GTDB): domain Bacteria; phylum Bacteroidota; class Bacteroidia; order Bacteroidales; family Rikenellaceae; genus Alistipes. The sequence goes on from JAZRGH010000005.1 coordinate 8,963, forward strand.
CAGCTCTCGAAGAACGTTTCGGTAAGGAGAATGTTCTCTACACAAAGGCTTGCGAATGTGGCAGATACAAGAATGGACTTATCGAGGGCGGTATAGAGGAGGCTGTGAAGATTGCCGAACAGTCCGATGTAATTCTTATCTCAATGGGACTTTCCGGCTGGCATAGCGGAGAATCCCGTTCACGTGCAGATATCACGGTACCTGCAGACCAGCAGGAGTTGCTTGATGCATTGAAAAAGACGGGCAAGAAGATTGTTGTACTCCTCGCGACAGGCCGTGCAATGGATCTTCGCAACGAAGTTGAAAAATCAGACGCAGTGCTTTTGACATGGCACGGAGGAACAATGGCGGGACCGGCAGTTGCCGACCTCGTTTCAGGCGACAAAAACCCTTCGGGACACCTCACAATGTCGTTCCCATATTATGTAGGACAGATTCCGGTACACTACAACTCGAAGAATACAGGCCGCCCGGCAAAGAGTCAATTCAAGGCGCAGGGATATAGTTGTAGCTATGTTGACATTCGAAATGCACCTCTCTTCCCATTCGGTTATGGTTTGAGCTACAGCGAGTTCGAGTATTCCGATTTGAAGGTTTTGACTCCAATCGTTGAGCTTGATGGTGTAGTTAGGGTTAGTGTGAAGGTTACAAACAAGGGTAAAGTTGCCGGTGACGACGTTGCGCAGTTGTATGTGCACGATGTTGTGGCAGAAACCACTCGCCCTGTTCGCGAGTTGAAGGGCTTTGAGCGCCTCTCATTGAAGGCTGGCGAGTCGAGGGTTCTCACTTTTGAGATTCCGACTTCGGAGTTGGCGTATTGCCACAGCGATATGAGCTGGAAGGCAGACAAAGGCGACTTCAAGGTTTGGGTTGGTGCCGATTCTAACGCTACGCTCGAAGGAAAATTTGCAATCAAATAATCTATAACAACAATGAAAAAACTTCTTTTAACGCTCGCTCTCGTTGTCACTGCCGTAGTGGCTATGGCAGAGAGTCGCACCGACAAATTGTTGCGTGAATTGCGCAATCCTAAGTCGGACTATGTTTTCGTCATTTCGCATCGTGCCGACTGGCGAAATTTCCCGGAAAACTCATTGGAAGCTATCGAATCGGCTATCCAAATGGGGGTAGATATGGTAGAGCTTGATGTTCATCGCACAGCCGATGGCGAATTGGTAGTATGTCACGATAAGAGCATTAACCGCACCACCAACGGCAAGGGTAAAATCAGCGAACTAACCCTTGACTACATCAAAAGTCGCTATCTGCGTGCTGGTCACAACGCTATAACCCGCTACAAGATGCCTACCTTGGAGCAAGCTCTCGACCTCTGCAATGGTCGTGTACTTATCAATATCGACAAGGGCATCAACTATTATGACCAGATTATGGAGATGCTTGTTAAACGCAACATGGTTGATCAAGTTGTTATCAAGAGTAGCAAGTCGGCAGAGACGATGAAAGAGTTCTTTGCAAGACACGACAAAAATATGCTCTACATGCCTATTGTAAACTACAACGCGAACTCATGGGAGAAGCACGAGGTATTATTTAACGAATATCTCAAAACTGACCTTCCGTTTATTGCATTCGAGATGTGCTGGAATGGCACTTTACCAAACGAGGGTAAGGTTTTCAAGAAGGTTGTAAAAAGCGGCAAGAGATTGTGGATTAACACCTTGTGGGGCAAGTTGTGCGGTGGCAAGGAGAACGGCTACGACGACGATGCTGCAGTAGGTAACGAGGAGAAAATATACGGCAAGATTCTCTCCTACGGAACATCTATGATTCAGACAGATCGCCCTGCAATGCTTATCAAGTACTTGGAGAGCAAAGGAAGACACACGCTTAAATAATTTCTAACTCTTAAAAATAAAAACTCAATGGGATTATTAAACTTTTTCAAGACAAGTGCTCCTGCACCTCTTCGTACAGATCTTGACGAACAGGGGCAGAAGAAGTATCACAAATCACTGGCTTTCCAGTCGTTTATTGCAGGAACGCTCGGTTATAGTTTCTACTATGTGTGCCGTGCAGCCCTCAATGTGATGAAAAAACCGATTATCGACAGCGGTTTGCTCGATGCCGACCAACTCGGTACAATCGGTGCCGTAACATTGGCAGCCTACGCTATCGGTAAGTTCGTGAACGGCTTCTTGGCTGACCACAGCAACATCAAACGTTTTATGGCAACCGGCCTTATCATCTCGGCTCTCGCCTGCTTCTTGATGGGTATCTTTGGTTTGACAGGTAGCGAGCAGTACGCCGCTCTAATCGGTGTAGACCCTGAGCAAGCAAAGAGCGTATCGTTTATGGTATTCATCGCCTTCGCAATTTTGTGGGGTTTGAGCGGTTGGGGACAGTCAATGGGTGCACCACCGGCAATTATCGCCCTCTCGCGTTGGTTCCCACTCTCTCGTCGTGGAACATTCTACGGATTCTTCTCGGCAAGCCACAACCTAGGTGAGGGTCTTTCGTTCATCTTCGTTGGCTCGATTGTGGCTCTTGCAAGTTGGCAGTGGGGATTCTTTGGTGCCGCTATCGCAGGTGTAATAGGTATCTTGATTATCATCTTCCTGATGCACGATACACCAGAAAGCAAGGGTTTGCCTTCGATTGAGGTTTTGACCGGTGAGAAGGTTGAGGCTAAGAAGAGCGACGACGATGGCTCGGCCGGTTCTGCGCAGAAACTCGCTTTGAAGACCCCTGCAGTTTGGATTTTGGCTCTCGCATCGGCATTTATGTATATCTCGCGCTACTCGTTGAATTCGTGGGGCGTACTCTTTATGCAGGAGACAAAGGGATACTCCTTGATGGAAGCATCAACAATCATCTCGATTAACGCTTGGTTAGGAATTGTCGGTACGGTTGTCGCAGGTTGGATGTCAGATGTATTGTTCAAGGGGGATCGTAAGATGCCTGCATTCGTTTCGGGTATCCTCCTTTCGATCTCTTACGCAATGTTCATCTATGGTGGCAACGCATACTGGATAAGCGTTCTTTCTATGGCACTCTTCGGTATCGCTATCGGTGTATTGATTGCATTCTTGGGTGGTTTGATGGCTGTGGATATCGTTCCACGTAAGGCTACCGGTGCTGCACTCGGTATCGTAGGTATGGTAAGTTATGCAGCCGCTTCTATTCAAGAGAAGGTGAGCGGTTACCTCGTAAACAGCAACATCACAAAGGAGATTGTTGAGACCGTAAACGAGGCGGGTGAGATTATCAGCCAAGAGGTTGTAAAGTACGACTTCTCGCAGGCTGCAATTTTCTGGATTGGAGCTTCTGTCATATCGTTCCTCCTCCCTGTTTTGAACTGGGGCAAGAAGGTTAAAGAATAAATCGGAAGTTGCGAGTTTAAAGTGGAGAGTTGGGTGTTTTTTCGCCTAACTCTCTTTTTTTGTACAACTTTCATCTTTCAACTCACAACTTTCAACATTTTTATACTATCTTTGCCGCGATAAAAATATATTTATTTTTAACTCTTCGATAAAATTCATAACGATGAGCGAGAAAAAACTCCGTTTCGAGACATTACAAATTCATGGCGGTTATGCGCCGGATCAGACCCTTTCGCGTGGTTTGGCAATCTATCCTACCGCAGCGTATCACTTCAAGAGTTGCGACTATGCTGCCAACCTCTTCGAGTTGAGCGAGGCCGGCAATATATATACACGCATTCACAACCCGACAACCGCAAACTACGAAAATCGCGTAGCAGCGTTGTATGGTGGTGTGGGTGCTTTGGCAACATCGTCGGGTATGTCGGCGATTTTGCTTACCGTAACCGCTTTGGCAAAGGCCGGCGACAATATCGTAACCGCACCGTACGTGTACGGTGGAACCCACAACCAGTTCTCGATTTCGTTGCGCAACCTCGGCGTTGAAGTACGCTTTGCGAAGGACGCATCGCCAGAGGCTATCGAGGCATTGATTGACGAGAATACCCGCTTCGTATTCGTGGAGTCGATGTCGAACCCCGGTTGTATCGTAGCCGACATGGAGGCTTTGGCAAAGGTTGCACATACTCACCAGATGCCACTCGTTGTGGATAACACCTTCGGTGCTTGCGGTTACCTCTGTAACCCATTCGAGTGGGGTGCGGACATCATCTGCGACTCGGCTACAAAGTGGATCAATGGTCACGGAACAGCTATGGGCGGTATCATCGTCGATGGTGGTACTTTCGATTGGAGCAATGGTCGCTATCCAGAGATTGACGGCCCATCGGAGGGCTACCACGGCTTGAACTTGTGGAAGACCTTCGGCAACCAGGCATTTATCGTAAAGTGCCGAGTTGACGGTTTGCGCGACTTCGGTTGCTGCCCTTCACCATTCGACACCTACTTGATGATGCTCGGTCTTGAAACCCTCTCGTTGCGTGTTCGTCACGAGGCTGAGTCTACCGCAAAGTTGGCAGAGTTCTTCCGCTCGAACAAGAATGTGAAATCGGTAAGCTATGTAGGTTTCGAGGACAACCCAAGCTACGAGTTGGCACAGAAGTACTTCCGCAAGGGTGCTGCGTGCGTTATCTCGGTAGAGTTGGAGGGCACCTTGGAGGGTACAGTTCGCTTTGTCGAAGGATTGAAGCTTGCTGCCAATATGACAATGATTGGCGACTCGATAACAGTAGTTACCCACCCCGCTTCGACAACCCACAAGCAGTTGAGTGACGAGGCGAAGGTGCGCGCAGGCATTGCACCGACCTTGCTCCGTATCTCGGCAGGATTGGAGGCTGTTGAGGATATCATCGAGGACTTCGAGGCAGGCTTTCAAAGAATGGAGGAGTAATGGCTAAATTTTTTCACGATACAACACCGTTGCACTTGGAGTCGGGCGAGATTTTACCCGAGTTGACCATCGCATACGACACCTATGGCGAGCGCAATGCAGATGATTCAAACATCATCTGGGTTTGTCACGCCTTGACCGCATCGTCGGACGTAGAGTCGTGGTGGCCCGAGATGATTGGCGAGGGAAAGCTCCTTGATGCTTCGCGCTACTTCATCATCTGTGCCAACTTCCTCGGCTCTCACTACGGTACTACGGGCCCACTCACGATAAACCCCGCTACGGGCGAGAAGTGGTATGGCGACTTTCCAAAGGTTACCGTGCGCGATATGGCGGAGTGTCACCGTCGCTTGGCGGAGCACCTCGGTATCAAGCGCGTGAAGTTACTTATCGGCAGTTCGATTGGTGGCTTCCAATGTTTGGAGATGTCGTTGGCAAATCCCGATTTGGCAGAGAACTTGGTGTTGATTGCTACGGGAGCAACCACCACACCATGGATTTCGGCTTTCAACGAGTCGCAGCGTTGGATTTTGGAGAACGACCCAACTTTTGGCGAGCGTCGTGATGATGCAGGCGAGGCAGGTATGGCCGCAGCACGCAGTGTAGCGTTGTTGAGCTATCGTGGTGGCCCGGCATACTGCCTTACACAGCAAGATAACGAAGAGTTGAAGGACGACTTGTTTAAGCGTCGCGTTCATTCGTACCAGCGTTACCAGGGCGAGAAGTTGCGTCGTCGATTCAATGCCTATTCGTATGCTTCGGTTTCGTATGCTGTCGATTCGCACGACATTGGTCGTGGGCGAGGTGGCGTAGTCGAGGCGTTGAAAAATATCAAGAGCCGCACCTTTGTAGTTGGTATTACGAGTGATATTCTCTTTACCGAGGTTGAAAATCGCTACCTTGCCGACAACATCAAGGGTGCACACTACCACCTTATAGACTCCTCTTTTGGACACGATGGATTCCTGGTGGAAGCAGAGTCACTCAACAAACTTATTTTGGAATTTATAAACTAGACAAAATATATGGGACAAAAACAACTTACAATCGGAATGTTCGGCTTCGGCAATGTAGGACGAGGTCTTTACGATGTGCTGAACACCATATCCTCGAAAGAGGCGACCATCAAGCGCGTATGTGTTCGTGATATTACAAAGGAGCGTGGTATTGAGGAGGATTTCTTCACCGACAATGCCGAGGATATTTTTAACGACAAGGAGATTAACCTTGTCGTGGAGTTGATTGACGATGCTGAGGCTGCATACCACATTGTTAAGCGCGCCCTCACAAGCGGTATTTCGGCTGTTTCGGGCAACAAAAAGATGTTGGCACACCACTTGCCTGAGTTGATCGAGTTGCAGCAAAAGCACAATGTAGCGTTACTCTATGACGCATCGGCCTGTGGCTCTATTCCGGTAATCCGTAACCTCGAAGAGTACTACGATAACGACCTTCTCGTATCGGTTAAGGGTATCTTGAACGGCTCGTCGAACTTTATATTGTCGAAGATCTTCAACGAGAACTACTCTTATGACGTGGCGTTGCGTCGCGCTCAGGAGTTAGGCTTTGCCGAGAGCGACCCTACACTCGACATCGGTGGTTGGGACTCGTTGTTCAAGCTCATCATCATCACTGTGCACGCTTTTGGTTGCTACGTGTCGCCAGAGAAGATTTTCACCTATGGAATATCGTCGATGAACGACAACGATATCCGTTTCGCAAACGAGAAGGAGCGTCGCTACAAGTTGGTTGCTCATGTTGAAAAGTTGGATAACGGCAAGATTATTATGAGCGTAATGCCACAGCTTATCTCACGCGAGAAGTACATCTACTCGGTAGAGGACGAATTCAATGGTGTAGTTATCAAGGGTAAGTTCTACGACAAGCAGTTTATGTTTGGTCGTGGTGCGGGCGGACACCCGACAGGCTCGGCAGTATTGAGCGATATTATGGCCTGCTTCTACAACTACCGCTACGAGTACAAGCGCATGATTGGTCGCAAGCCGGTGGAATATACCGACGATGTTCTTGTTCGTGTATATCTCCGCTATTCGAATGCCGAGGATCGTGCATTGTTTGAGTTCAACAGCATCGAGGAGCAGTATATTAGCGACGACTACAAGTATGTTGTGGGTCATATTTCGTTGGCAAATCTCCACAAGAATGCAGCACAGATTCGTGAGCGCGACCTCTTTATCGCCGCATACCCGACAAAGTAAGAGCCAACACCCAAACAATAAGAGAGACCCTTAAAAGATGAAAATACTTGCAGTATACTTCGGTGCAGGTAGCGGAATTACGATATTCTACAAGCGAATATTACGCGAACTTGCCAAGAATGCTACGATTGATGTTGTGAGTGATACGGCTCCCGATTCTCTTTTGGATTGCGTTAATCAACAATACTACGTTCCATTTACCAAACGCCAACATGGTTGGTATCGCCGATTTATGCGTTGGTTTGGAACAACGCCTATGTCGGAGAGATGGAGTCGCCAAGTCGAGGAGATTGTTGCTAAGGATTACGACGTAGTAATCGCCTTTATGGCAACATCTCAGCTTACACCGGCTGTATGCGGCAGGTATCTCTCACAGAAGCTCGGTTGCAAGTTTGCAATATATACCGTAGATGCCATTCCGGCTCCGGGTGGATGGACCCGTCGTCGCAACGAATTTATTGGCAAACAGCGCGTCGTAGCTCGCAACTTTGCAGCAGCCGACTATGTTGCAGCATCTAATCCGCACATGCTCGAATATCAGCTCTCGGTGTTTCCAAACAAGGCAGGATTGTATGCCGATGTGTTGCTAACACCATCGCCGGACAAATATTATGTTTACCCTCCTTCGGACGAGATATTGTTCCTATATACGGGTAGCCTCTATGGTATGCGTAACCCCGACCACTTCTTCAAGGCGTTCAAGCGTCTGCTTGTAAAATATCCAAATGTGCAATTTTTGATTGTGGGCATAAAGAAAAAGTTTCGAAATATCGACAAGATCCTCACCAAGGAGGAGCGAAAACAGGTTATTACGGGGCAACACACATCAGACCTTGATCCTCTGTTCAGTCGTGCAAAGATATTGGTAGATATCGATGCCGACCTCGATAAGGATCCGTTCTTGTCCAGCAAGATTGTAACCTACATGAAGGTCAATCGTGTGATTTTGAGCGAAACAGGCAAGATAACTCCTTCGCGTGAGATATTTGCAGGACTCAATACAGTTGTGCAGTGCGACCACAACGAAGATAGCCTCTACGAAGGTATGCTGCGAGCTATCGAGGTGGCCGATTCAAATCCAGACTTTTCGGAGCGAGAGAAGATTATCAAAGAGTTCTCAATCGAGACCGTGAGTGCTCGTTTCTATCGAGGATTACAGGCAATCTGCGGTTCTCAAAAATAAAGCAGAGCAGAGCAACAAAAAAGTCCCAAGGGTTTCTTGGGACTTTTTTGTTGCCTGCTGTTGACTTAGTTCGCCATCTGCTCGCCGAGATTTACCTTCTCGAACTTGTAGCCAAGGCGGTGTAACTCCATTGCCGCACCTATGCGGAACATAACACGAGTGGTGCGAGCAAAGATGTAAAACGCTTTGGTACTCTGAGCCTCGGTATCTTCGCGACGTATATAGGTAATAGCCGTATTGGCACATCGACGCATCATATCTTCGATTTTATGCGCCTCCTCCGAATTGAGGTCCAAGCCCAAAATATGTTGTAAGATGTGCTCGTCCATATCGTCAAAGCCCTGCTCGCCGTGCAACTTCTCATAAGGTTCGGTAGCATATTTTGCCCAATCCTCGTCCCAACGGTGTGCGACAGCCAGACCTACATATCCTGCCCATGCAATTGCCGCAGCAGGAAAGGCATTCACTTGTGGTACGGCATCGGCCATATATTCGGGAGCATACTCCTTCCAACGCTCGTCCAAATCCTCCGACGAGAGGAGTGTTCCCTCCAACATCTTATGCGATGTGCAAAGGCGCAACATCTCTTTTATCAGGTTGTTCTCAAATGTATCGAAATATTCTGTCTGTTCCATAATCTTTTATGCTGATAGCCATTGGCTTTTAATTCTCAAATTATTTTGTCTTAGCAAATCTGTCCGTTACAACTGCACATGCTGCATCGCCCGTAATGTTCAACACGGTGCGAATCATGTCGAAAATACGATCCAATGCATATAGGAGCGGCAAACCCTCGATAGGAATACCTGCCGCAACCAACACCGCAACAACCATTAAAGTTGGTCCCGGAACTCCCGCTTGACCGATGCTTCCAAGCGATGCGGTAACCGCAATGGCGATATATTGCGCCATGCCAAGATCAATGCCATAAAACTGAGCAAAGAAGAGCGCTACTAATGTATAATATATGGCATTTCCTGTCATATTGATTGTTGCTCCAAGCGGTGCAACAAAGCCCGTAACCTCCTTCGAAACACCCATCTTGTCGCATGCACTCATCGTTACGGGCAATGTTACCATAGATGAGGCCGTCGAGAAGGCCACAATTTGTGGTCGAAGCATCGCCGAGAAGAACTCTTTAATGCTAACCTTCGACAGAAACATGATGGTCATCGGATATATCAAAAGCCCCATGACCGCAACGGCGATCAAGTCAACCCAAAGCAGGTTTACCACCTTCAAAAGGACATCGAAACCGAATGTTCCCATCGCCTCGGCCATCAAACCAAAAACTCCGATAGGGGCTATCCACATCACCTTACCGATACACCATATCAGCGCTTCGAGGAGTGCGTTTAATCCATTGATTACCTTCGTGCGCTTATCCTCCGAAATAGCAGAAATACCAAAACCTAAGAATAGGCCAAATACGATGATTTGCAGTATATTACCTTCGGCAAAAGCCTGAATAGGATTTGTCGGTATCATACCTATAATGGTATCCCAAAACGACAGGTCGGCAGGCACGCCCTGCTCCGTCGATGACGAGGAGATAATCGAGGCAACACCCTCCGCACTTAAACCTGCACCAGGCTTGAAAATAAGGCCTGCGACAATAGCTATAACTATCGACACAACCGTTGTCAGCAAGATATAGGTGATACTTGTAACGCCTATTCTTCCTGCCGAGCGAGAGTTGCCGAGCGAGGCTGCTCCTGAGATGATGGATATTCCTACTAATGGCACAACCAACATCTTTATAAGTTGGATAAAGAGTGAACCAAGGGGGGCAAACATCTTCGCATCGGCTCCCATAACGGCACCAACAACCACGCCGGCAACCATTGCCACAAGAATCCAAAGACCTAGATTTTTCAACAAGTTCTTCATAACAGGTACAAAGGTAGTGATTATTTCGAAAAAACGACGGCATATCGAATAATAACTATTGCTTAAAATTTATCAACAATCGTGATTTTTGCTTGTTTTTTACTATCTTTGTGGCATATTGTGTCCCTATGGGACAAATTGGCAAAGAACAAATAAAAAACAATATACACACAGATTATGAACAATAAGATTGCAGCTCTCACACAAGAAGTCGAGGCATTTGCACCTAAATCATTGGCAGAGATTGAGGATTTCCGTATCAGAATGGTTGGAAAAAAGGGTGAAATGACCGCACTTATGGAGGAGTTCAAGACCGTAGCTCCGGAGCAAAAGCGCGAATTTGGCCAGAAACTCAACGCATTAAAAAACAGTATTTTATCAAAAATTAACGAGCAAAAAGAGATTCTCGAAAATCAGGTAGCTTCGGCACCGCAGATTGACGATATGTCGCGCCCTGGTTCAGCAGAACAGCTCGGTTCACGACACCCAATATCGCTCGTTAAGCAGGAGATTATCGATATCTTCTCGCGACTTGGCTACACCGTAGCTGACGGACCGGAGATCGAGGACGACAACCACGTCTTTTCGCGCCTAAACTTCCCGATGGAGCACCCTGCTCGCGATATGCAGGACACTTTCTTCGTTGAAAAAGCCGGCTCGGAGCCTTCGGCAGACGATGTTTTGTTGCGTACCCACACCTCGTCTATTCAGGTGCGTACCATGCAACAGCAACAGCCACCTATTCGCGTAATCTGCCCTGGTCGAGTATTCCGCAACGAGGCTATTTCGTACCGTGCACACTGCATCTTCCACCAGGTAGAGGGCTTGTATATCGACAAAAATGTATCGTTTGCCGACATGAAGCAGTCGCTCCTCTACTTCTCAAAGGAGCTCTTCGGAGAGAAAACCCAGATTCGTATGCGCCCATCGTACTTCCCATTCACCGAGCCTTCGGCTGAGTTGGACGTATCGTGCAACCTCTGCGGTGGCAAAGGTTGCCCTGTATGTAAGGGTACCGGCTGGTTGGAGATTATGGGTTGCGGTATGGTGGACCCTAATGTATTGGAAGCTAACGGAATTGATTCGAAAGAGTACTCTGGCTTCGCGTTTGGTATGGGAGTTGAGCGTATTGCTATGTTGAAATTTGGTGTTAAGGATTTGCGCCTCTACTTTGAGAACGACGTACGCTTCCTCCACCAATTCGACAGCGTTTTGTAAGCAGTGAGTAGTGAGTAGAGAGTAGTTAGTAGTGATTAGTTAGTAGAGGGTGGTTTTTTGAAAAAGCTGGGTGTCATATTGGTCGTTGCTTTATTTTGTTGTGGATTTGTTCCGCAGCACAAGGCAACACGTAAGGCTGTACCGCAAAAGAGTATTTCGGAACTCTACTCCGATGCTATAAAGGCTGTAACAATCCACAAGGATACGATCAATGCGCTCGGAGCAATCGAAGCGATATTTCAACAAGATTCGAACTATGCTCCGGCACTAAATCTGCTGTCGCGCATCACTCGTGTTCCAAAAAATGCGATTGAATACTCCGAGCGAGCATATCTCGCCGATACAACCAACCGCTACTACTTGGAAGATTATGGCGGTGCTTTGGTACGTGGCGGAGAGTATGACAAAGCGGTAGGTGTCTTCGAAAAGATTGTAAAAAAGAGCACCGAGCCCGACCACTACCGCATTCTTGCCATTTTGCTTGACAGCAATCGCAGAACACAGGAGGCCTTAGCCATATTGGATACGGCAGAGGTGCGCTTCGGACGTATTCCGCTACTTGGACGATTGCGCCAATACTACCTCTTGAAAACGGGTCAAACGCTTGCTGCGGAGGCCGATGCCAAAAAGGCTGTTGAGGAGGCACCATACTTGGCCGAAAACCACATTTCGCTCGCCGAGATATATGCAGCAACACGTCGCGACTCGTTGGCGATAGCATCGTTTCAATGCGCCATCACGGTTGATTCGTTGGCGGCAGAGCCATGGTTGGCACTCGGAGAGTATTATCAAAAGAGGGGTAAGACCGCTTCATACCTCGCCGTTTTGGGACGTATTTTTGCGAATGATCAGCTACCATTGCAGGGTAAAATCGAGGAGTGGAAATCGCTTGCAAACGATTTGAACACCTATCGCAAATTCTTTACGCAATACGACGACATCATCAAGCGACTATATATCCGCAACCCCGAAAGCAAAGAGGTTGCCGTACTCTATGCGCAGCACCTTATAAGATCGGGCGAAATAGAGTCTGCATTGCAATTGTGCAAGCAATTTATCAATTATAAATCGCCCGATATCGAGGACTTTACACGAGTAATCGAGATTGAAAATCACCTCAGTCGTCCCGATTCGGTGGGACGCTATACCGATTTGGCATTAGCACTCTTTCCGCACAACACCGACCTGCTTCACATGCGAGGAGCATTGGCAATGCAACGCAAAGAGTATGACGATGCTTTGGTTCTCTACAACGAAGCGTTGAAGCATGCAGACAACGACACTTTGCGCTCATCGCTTTGGGGCGCTATTGGCGATGTGGAACACCAACGCAACGAGATGAACCGATGCTACAAGGCCTACGACAAGGCGTTGCGATACTTTGCCGATAACGCAATGGTATTGAACAACTACTCCTATTTTCTCGCTCTCGACAATCGCCATTTGGAGCGAGCCCTGACGATGATATCTCGTGCTTTGGCACTCTCGGAGAAGAATGCCACCTATCTCGATACGATGGCATGGGTTCTCTACAAATTAGGGCGTTACGACGAGGCGAAAAAGTATATGCAGCAGGCACTATCTCTTGATCGTCAGCAGTCGGCAGAGCTGGCTCTCCATTACGGAGATATCCTATACGCCTTGGGAGAGGAGTTTATGGCTAAGACCTATTGGCGCAAAGCTTTGGAGCGAGGAGCCGACAAAGAGGAGATTGAACGACGATTCCTGCCTGAAAAGAAAGAGCGTAAAAAATAGAAACCGATGTTGAAACGACTCTACATACTAACCCTTGTAATGTTGTTGGCTTTTGCCGTGCCTGCCGTAGCGCAGACAAGTAAAATCGAACAGCAAAAGAAGGTTATTGCCAACCTTGAACACAGTATTGCCCGCGAGGAGAAGCAGTTGGCACAACTCAAAAAGAATAAGGCTTCGGCAGAGAAGCAGGTCGCAACACTCACCAAGCAGATCGAAAAGCGAAACGCCCTGATTCGCGAAACAACACGTCAGATAAAGCAACTTACGGCGGAGGTAAATGCTTCGGAAAACAGACTTCGATCTCTCGGCGGACAGCTCACAGAACTCGAAGAGAATGTGCGCGAAATTGTGCGCACGGCATATCGTAATTATCGTTATCAAAACCATTTAACATATCTCTTTTCGGCAAAATCGTTTGCCGATATGGCTCGTCGTGTGGCGATGTTGCGCGTAGCAACAGAGTATCGTGTGGCCCAAATCAAGGAAGTTTCGGCGGTACGAAGCGACGTACAGAAGGAGCGAAATACTCTTACCAAGCGTCGAGAGGAACTCTCGGCAACCAAGCGCCACCTCGACAGTCAGCGCAAAAAGCTTCGCTCCGATATGGCGTCTGCTAAAAAGACCATCAGCCAAATGTCGAGCAAACAACAAAGCGTATTGCGCTCGAAGATGGAGCATGAGGAGAAGTTGAATGAGGCGATCAAGACGTTGCGAAAGCTCACAAAGGGGAACAAGGCGGGAGCATCGTTCTCGGCCAATACTACGGCATTAAATCTCCCTGTTGTGGGTGGTAAGGTTAAGCGCTACAAGGGTAATATGGCCGAGATTGTCGGCAACGAAGGTGCTGCGATAACCTCAATCTACGAGGGCAAGGTCGTTGATATCAAACGCAACAAAGTAAATAACAAATACGACATCTATATCGCTCACGGAGAGTATATTACCTCGTATGCCAACCTCTCGGCGGTGTCGGTTGCGAAGAATGCAATCGTACAAAAAAACCAACGCATCGGTACTATTGGCTCGGCAGTCAATATCTCGACAATGGAGATGGAGTACAAGATTGTTTTCGGCATTTATGCTCCATCGCCCGATGTGAAGATGTCGGCAGCAAACTGTTTCAAAAAGTAACACTATGGATATATTGTTTCATACTGACGACTGCAACTACCGCCTGCCACAGAAGCGCTTGATGCGCCGTTGGTTGCGTGAGGTTGCACAGCAGGAGGGCGGCTATGAGATTGCCGAGATAAACTATATTTTCTGCTCGGCAGAGCGTCATCGTACAATGAATATCGAGTTCCTCGGTCACGACTATTTCACCGATATTATCACTTTCGATGATAGCAATCTGAAAGAGGGCTTTATTGCGGGCGATATCTTCATTGATATTGAAACGGTGCGTGATAATGCCCGCTTATATAGCGCAACGGCACGCGAGGAGATGCTCAGAGTGATAGTTCACGGCGTACTGCACCTCTGCGGTCAGAAGGACAAAACCCCTCGCACCGAGAAGCAGATGCACAAGAAGGAGGATAAGTATTTGGCATTGTTGGAGCAAATGCAGAATTAGAGAAGGTTATGGTGCAGAAATACGATGTTATAGTTATAGGTGCGGGACACGCAGGTTGTGAGGCGGCTTCGGCGGCGGCTCGCAGAGGTTGTCGCACGCTCCTCGTAACGATGGATATGACCAAGTTTGCGGCTATGTCATGCAACCCCGCTATCGGTGGCGTTGCCAAAGGACAAATCGTGCGAGAAATTGATGCTCTCGGTGGTGAAACGGCCATCGTAACCGACCTGACAACCATACAATTCCGCATGCTCAACCGTTCAAAAGGTGCTGCTATGTGGAGCCCACGAGCACAGTGCGACAAGGCGGCATTCTCGGCAGAGTGGCGACACCGCCTAGAAAACCGAGAAAACCTCTTTATTTGGCAAGATTCGGTTACAGAGATACTCTTTGACCAAGAGGGCAACAAACCGCGCGCAAAGGGCATAAAAACGCAAATGGGTGTGGAGTTCGAAGCAACAAGCATTGTCCTCACAGCCGGAACATTCCTCTCGGGCTTGATGCATTGTGGTCGTAACAACGCAGGCGGAGGTCGTGCGGGCGATGCTGCATCGTACGGAGTAACCGAAAGTCTTGTAAATCAAGGGGTTGAGGTTGGAAGAATGAAAACGGGAACCCCGGCGCGTCTCGATGCACGCACTATCGACTTCTCGATCTTAGAGGAGCAGCCCGGCGATGAAGTACCATCGAAGTTCTCTTTCTCAGATGAGACCGAGCCGGTGCGCGAACAGTTGCCATGCTACCTGGTATATACCTCGCAAGAGGTCCATGATACCCTTCGCACAGGCTTCGAAAATTCGCCATTGTTTAACGGAACAATTAAAGGTATTGGCCCTCGCTACTGCCCAAGCATCGAGGATAAATTGCGCACCTTTGCCGACAAGGAGCAACACCAACTCTTCCTCGAACCCGAAGGGCGTACTACCAACGAATACTACCTTAACGGCTTCTCGTCATCGCTCCCTTACCAAGTGCAACTCTCTGCCCTTCACCAAATTAGGGGCTTAGAGAACGTACACGCATACCGTACGGGTTATGCTATCGAATATGACTACTTCCCCCCAACACAGTTGAAGCACTCATTAGAGAGCAAACTCATTGATAATCTGTACTTTGCGGGGCAGGTTAATGGTACAACAGGTTACGAAGAGGCTGCCGCGCAAGGCTTGTTGGCAGGTATCAACGCCTCGTTGCGCGTGGAGGGTGCCGAGCCTATCATTTTGCAGCGAGATGAGGCGTATATCGGAGTGTTGATTGACGACCTTGTCGTTAAAGGCGTTGATGAGCCATACCGAATGTTTACCTCGCGTGCCGAATATCGAATTCTGCTACGACAAGATAATGCAGACCGTCGACTCACTCCGCTCGGTTATAAATTGGGCCTGATTTCGGAGCAACGATACGAAAAATTCAACGAAAAAATTTCGCGTGTAGATTCTCTTATTTCCTACTGTCGCACACAAAGCGCGAAAATATGCGAAATTCAAAACTATTTAATTTCGCTCGGTTTACCTGAACTTTCTCACGGAAAAAAGATTTTTGACCTCGCTTTACGCAATGATTTAACTCTTGCGGGGTTGGTAGGAGCGCTACCAAAGCTCGCAAAATTTGTTCGCGAAAACGGAATTACCGAAGCCGATATCGAAGAAGCAGAGATAGAGATTAAGTATTCAGGCTATATCGAGCGCGAGCGCCAAGTCGCAGAAAAGCTTCATCGCTTAGAGAATATTTCTATTCCGGAAGGCTTTGACTACAACACAATGCAATCGCTTACGATTGAAGCACGCCAAAAATTGAGCCGAATTCGCCCAACTACAATTGGTCAGGCATCACGAATACCAGGTGTTTCTCCTGCTGATGTAAATGTATTGTTGGTAAAGTTTGGCAGATAGTGTTCCACGTGGAACACATTCCACCAAATGACAATAAAAAAGATTGTTCCACGTGGAACAATCTTTTTTCTCTTTGTATATCAATCGCCTACTCCACCTCTACGCACCAATTGTGAATGTCGGGAACTCGGCCATACTGAACATCTTGCAACGACTTGTAGAGATCCAAAAGCACCGGCCCAACCTCATCTCCATAGTGTATTTTTTCGCCCGACTCGGGATCGAAGACATTGCCAAGAGGTGTAATTATAGCTCCCGTTCCGCAAGCTCCGCACTCATCAAAGGACGGCAACTCCGCAACATCAACAGGGCGCTGTTCAACCGTAAAGCCCTTATCCTCTGCAAGTTGCATCAACGAGTCGTTAGTAATCGAAGGTAAAATCGAAGGAGATTTTGGCGTAATATACTTATCGCCCTTGATAGCGATAAAGTTAGCTGCGCCACACTCCTCAATATAGCGATGTTCGATGGATTCGGTATAAAGCACAGCGCTATACCCCATTTCGTGCGCCTCCTCATACGAAAGCATACTCGACGCATAGTTGCCACCCACCTTAACATCTCCCGTTCCAAGAGGCGCAGAGCGGTCTTGGTTGCGATTCACGACGGCATCTATCGGACGGATACCCTCCTTGAAGTATGGGCCTACCGGTGTTGCAAAGACACAAAAACCGGCTCCGCCCGAAGGTCGCACCGTCAAACGAGGACGCGTTCCAAACAAAACGGGACGGATATAGAGCGCTGCACGCGACTCGTAAGGGGGCAGGAATTCGAGGTTTCGGCGCACCACCTCCACGCAAGCCTCAACAAACTCATCTGCCGAAACCATTGGTAAACAGAGCTTATGCGCACCTGAAGCCATTCGCGCAGCATGAGCGTATGGACGAAATATTCGCACCTTGCCATCTACACCACGAAAAGCCTTAATGCCCTCAAAGGCTTGCAATCCATAGTTTAAGCAGGCAGAGCACATGTGCACAGGGATGTACTCCGAGGTTGTCCACTCAGCCTCAGACCATTGCCCATCTTTAAAGTATCGACGGAGGTTTTCGCCACCCGTCTCATTGAAATCGAAACTCAGTTCGTCCCAATTCTTCTCCATTTTCTTTTATTTCAATCAATTACACGACTGTTCCACGTGGAACAATTCGCGAAACTAACCTACCATAGCACCATTGTTGGTCTTCTCGTTAGGCTGCACAAGGCGCAAAGCACCCGTTGCGTCCTCCGCCATAAGGATCATTCCCTGCGAAGTGATACCCTTAAAGTCGCGAGGAGCGAGGTTTACCAAAACCAACACCTGCTGACCTATCAACTCCTCAGGAGTGAAATGCTCGGCAATACCCGACACGATAGTGCGCTTGTCGAAACCTGTGTCGATGGGCAATTTGAGCAACTTCTTGGTCTTTGGTAACTTCTCTGCCTCCAAAATGGTCGATACGCGGATATCCATCTTCTGGAAATCGTCGAAGGTGCACTCTGCCTTCTGTGGCTCGGCCTTAACCTCAGCAGCCATATTCTGCTTCTTGATCTCAGCAAGGCGATCAAGTTGCTTCTGAATTACATCGTCCTCAATCTTCTCGAAGAGGAGAGTAGGCTCGCCAATCTGATGGCCCTCAGCCAACAAATCCATCGCTCCGAGACGCTCCCAGCCAAACTTCTCGCAAGCCAACATATTCAAAATCTTGGCTGCCGAGAATGGCATAAACGGCTCGATAGCGATAGCGATATTTGCGGTAATCTGCAATGCGATATTAAGAATTGTCTTAACGCGCTCAGCATCGGTCTTGATTAACTTCCAAGGCTCCGAGTCTGCCAAATACTTGTTACCGATACGGGCAAAGTTCATCGCGTCCTTCAATGCCTCACGGAAGCGATAGTTCTCGATATTGTTCTCCAAAGAAGCCTTGATAGAAGACAACTCAGCGATTGTATCTCGGTCATAATCAGAGAGTTCGCCACACGCAGGCACTACGCCATCGTAGTATTTCTTGGTGAGCACTAATGCACGGTTTACGAAGTTTCCGAGAACGGCCACGAGCTCGTTGTTGTTGCGAGCCTGGTAGTCCTTCCAGGTAAAGTCGTTATCCTTTGTCTCCGGCGCGGTTGCGCAAAGTGCGTAGCGCAAAACATCCTCCTTGCCCGGGAAGTCCACGAGATACTCGTGCAACCAAACAGCCCAGTTGCGAGAGGTCGAAATCTTGTCTCCCTCCAGGCTCAAGAACTCGTTGCTTGGTACATTCTCTGGCAAGATGTAACCGCCATGAGCCTTCAACATCGAAGGGAATACGATGCAGTGGAATACGATATTGTCCTTACCGATGAAGTGAACGAGCTTGGTATCCTCGCTCTTCCAGTACTTCTCCCAATCCGGTGTAAGATCCTTAGTAGCAGAGATATAGCCAATAGGTGCATCGAACCACACATACAAAACCTTACCCTCGGCACCCTCAACAGGCACAGGAATACCCCAGTCGAGGTCGCGGCTTACAGCGCGTGGCAACAAACCGCCATCGAGCCAACTCTTGCACTGACCATAAACATTAGATTTCCACTCCTTGTGGCCCTCCAAAATCCACTCGCGAAGCATCTGCTCGTACTGATCGAGTGGCAAGTACCAGTGCTTTGTTTCGCGCTTTACCGGTGTTGCGCCCGAGAGGGTTGAATATGGGTTGATAAGCTCCTCTGGCGAGAGGGTTGAGCCACACACCTCGCACTGGTCGCCGTATGCACCCTCAGCGTTACATTTAGGGCAAGTACCCTTGATGTAGCGGTCTGCGAGGAACGATTTAGCCTCCTCATCGTAGAACTGCTCGGTGGTCTGCTCAACGAATTTGCCATCGTCATAGAGCTTGCGGAAGAAGTCCGAAGCGGTCTTTGCGTGGGTTGGAGAGGTTGTACGAGAGTAGATATCGAAAGATATGCCGAGCTTCTCGAACGAATCTTTGATGATGTTGTGGTAGCGATCCACCACCTGCTGTGGGGTTATACCCTCCTTCTTTGCCTTGATTGTGATAGGCACTCCGTGCTCGTCGCTACCGCAAACCGAAATCACATCGCGACCACGCAAACGGAGGTAGCGAGTGTAGATATCAGACGGAATATAGACGCCTGCGTGGTGGCCGATATGTACCGTACCATTGGCATACGGCAGAGCCGAAGTGATAAGATATCTCTTAAAATCCTTTGACATAAAATTGATTTTTGTTTGTTTTTTCCTTACTAATCGGCAAAGGTAACAAAAAATGCAGAATGCAAAATGCAAAATGCAGAATTATTTATGGCTTATTAGCCATATTGGCCCTATTTCACGAAAAAAGCGAGGTTTTAGCCTCGCTTTTCACTCTTTATTTAATCCACGATTTGATTATAGGGACATCGTAAATACCATTCGACACAAGACCGACAACCACGCAAAGACAGATGGCCGCTTGCCACTTTGGATACCCCAAAAGTATCAGTTGAAACTCACACGCAACAAGTGCCAATATTGCACCAACTATCCACGATATCAGCTGTTTAAGCCAAGAAAGTTTTATGCCAAATATCCTGCTTATAAGCCCCGTAATGACAATGGTCAAAACAGCGCAAAGTGGCAACACCCACAAAAAATCGCTGCTAAAAAGCCCTAAAATATCACCCATCGCCTATATTATTCTGCAAAGTATTTTTTGTAGAGTTCAGAGTTCCTGTCTACAATATCTTTATCATACCAATTCACAAAAAGGACATTCGAGCCATACAACTTGTTCTCCTCGCTATCGGCGAGGAAGTCTTTGAACTCACAGAACTTTTTGGCTATCTCGTTCTTCGACGGATATAAGAATATCGAATAGGTATTCTCGTTCTCGACTCGAAGAACATTGCGGAAACATTGGTAGTAGGTGTAGAACTCGTTGTATGAAGGCTTCTTTTTCAAACATCGTTGCGCCGCAAACATCTTTGTATAGACATCGTTATACTTTTGCTCGTATATCGCCTGCGTTTTCGGAGAAAAAGCTTTGCTGTACCTTAGGCTTACCTCTGTGTATTTAACCTCAATAAATACATTTATATCAGCCCCTTTGCTGTTCTTGCCTTTGGCATAGAAATCAAATTCGGTACCATCTATTTCGTCTTTATACTCAAATTCGCATTCGCTGATAGTTGCAATGTCGACTCCGAAGTTTTGCAATTTTTCGACAAGTTTCGGACTGCCGTTTGCGCTGTCAATCAATGGTCGGAAAAAGTTGTAACACAGGATTTGCGACGAGTTTAGGTGATGTGCGTCAGAGTGTAATTTTGTGGTTAATAAATCGCAATCAATGCCCTCTAAAACATTGTATTTTTTTACTACTTCACACTTTGTTTGACCGTCTTCTATCTTAAGAATATGGTCGTGGGCAACTATTGTACCCTGGTAGTTGTAGGTGCCGCCTATCGGCATACCTTTTCCCTCGGCATACTCCTTGAGGTGACCTTTGCGGTTATCCACATATTTTTCCTTTTTCATGGTAGGTTAGTTTTGTTTCTACAAAGTTATAATTTTTTATTGTTTAATCCAAGTATTTGGCAATAACGCACCACTCTTTCATACTCCTTTTGGAGATCATCGTATTTCAACGCTCCGAATTTGCGAAGTTCAAACCCAAGCAAGTAATAGACCTGACTTGATGAGAGGTTAAAGAGAGAAGCAATACTCTTTTTTGCACCTTCTATATCCTGCGTCTTGCGTATAATATTAATAAACTCCTCTTTGCGTTGCACAACCGCAAGGAGTGCCTCCAAGCGCAACTTTTGCCACCGGTAATAGGAGGTTTTCCGCTTTCTTAAATCGTTTGTCTTCATATTTGTTACTATTTTTATCGTTTATTGCAAGCCTTCGCATATTCGGCAGGGTAGTGCGATTGGAGGTAGGCTACACGATATGCCAATAGAGTGGCGCAGATGGCGTGCGCTCTATTGGAACAATGGCACGAATAGACCTTCACCAATCTATCAAAAGTCAGCGGCTGCTCATCGTTGGCTGTGGCTCGAAAAACACCCTCTACACAGCCCTGACGGAATAAATTGAGGGTTTTTGCATCATCGAGAGGGATATTTTCGATATCGCACTCTACCCTACTCGCACACCTTGCTATAATATCAAGTGCTGTGTGCGAGAGCATATACAACACCTCAACACCCATACGCCTTAACTGCTCTGCGCCATACTGCGTTACTACAACCGCATTTTCATACTCCTCCGACTCCACAAAAGCCAACGGCACTCGCTCCGAAATATCCCCCTCACAAAGAGCCACACCGCAAGAGTGAATCTCCATTTTGCGCACTACCCCAACAAGTTTTTGGGATTGTGGAAACTCCTCCGTTATGATTTTGGAGGTAAAATAATTTGGCATTGCTATGTTTGCAGCACTCTCTTCGCCATATCGCTCTACTATCCATTTAAGCACCCTTTCTCGCCCAATTTTATCGAGTTCGCACTCTATGCGAGGTAGTCCTTGCTCGATATTGAAAAAGTCGTTAAATGCCAAGTCGAATTGCAAAGGATTAACCTGCGTTATTCCAAGGCAATACAGCACCAATGAACACGCAGCCGAGCCTCTGCCCGGACCTACTTGCGCACCTAATTCGTGGGCAGCAGCGATTATCTCGTGCCACATCAAAAAATAGGCAGGGTAGCCGTTGCGGTTGATGATTTTCAACTCCGCTTTCAATCTCTCTTTGACCTCTGCCGGCAGAGGTTTTCCAAAGCGCTCGTATGCCCCCTCGAAGGCGAGTCGGGCGAGGTGTTCGACCTTATCTACCCCTTCGGGTAGAATGGGTTTTGGCAATAGTGGAGCGTGGTCGATAGAGTAGTGTTCAACCTTGTTGAAAATCTCTATTGTATTTTCCCACGCTTCGGGAATATCGCCAAACAACTCATTCATCTCGGCGGTGGTTTTGAGCCACTCCTGCTTCGAGAAGATAAGGCGGCGTGGGTCATCGTAACGCCTATTGCTGTTGATGCAAAGCAGGGTATCTTGTGCCTCGGCATCCACCTCATCCACAAAGTGAATGTCGTTGGCACAAATCAACTTTATGCCGAGTTTTTCCGAAAGGGCAAGTAGTTGATTATTAACTTTTTGCTCCAATTTGTGGGTATTGTGATTTGCTCGCTCAACAGTTGGCTTGTGGCGGTGCAACTCAAAGTAGTAATCCTCGCCAAAAACACCCTTATACCACTTTGCGGTGCGCTCGGCAGAGGCTAAATCGTTGTGGAGAATATGTTGCGCCACCTCGCCACCAATACAAGCTGAACAGCAGATAAGCCCTTCGTGGTAACGCTCCAAGTCGGCGTGGTCGGTGCGTGGGCGACCATTGTACCCCTCCAACCACGACCTCGAAACGATTTTGAAGAGGTTTTTGTAGCCCGTAAGGTTTTTGGCGAGGAGCACGAGGTGGTAGCCGGCAAAGTCCTCTTTCTCGCTCTTTTGCGCCATTCCTCGCCTTGCAACATAGACCTCGCAACCAATAATCGGCTTGAATGAGGTGCCAAGTTCTCGGTTTTTGCGCTCCACATAGTGGAGAAATTCCGCCACACCAAACATATTGGCGTGGTCGGTAATGGCGATGCCCGGCATTCCGTCAGCCATTGCCTTATCGACAAGTTCCGAAATCTTTGCAATACCGTCTAACAGCGAATACTCGGTGTGGGTGTGCAGATGCACAAAGGGGCGCATTTCTGCTTTTGGGTTTGTTAAATCTCTTTTCATATATTTTGTGTTTTTAGTTACTTTTTTCGATTCTGGCTACCGAAGTACGGTGGAAAGAGAGTCCATCGAAACGATTTCGTTGCAAAAATAATTCGTGGGTATGCGAAATTATTGCATAGGTTTTATTATATTTGTGAAAAGTTTTGGAAACACTTAAAAACAATATACTATGGCAAACAATGTTATTAAACGCTATGTATGGTTACTCAACACTCTGTTGCAGCGCAAAAGTCTGACTTTCAAGGAGATTTGCAACTTGTGGGACAGGAGCAGTCTGAATGATGGCAAGGCTTTGGCTTTGCGAACTTTCCACCAACACCGTGAGGCGATTGCGGAGTTGTTCGGTGTGGAGATTGTCTGCGACACGGCAACCTACAAATACTCTATCTCTTCACCCGAGGAGTTGAAAAACAACTCGGCGCAGCTGTGGCTGTTCAACTCATTTGCAATCTCTAACACCATCGAGGCTGGTCGCAATATGAAGGACCGAATCCTCTTTGAGGATATTCCAAGTGGTGCGGAGTATGCGCAGACCGTAGTAGATGCGATGCAACAAAACAGGGTTTTATTTGTCGACTACAAGCCGTTCCAGGGCGAGAAGTTTGAGTTGTACCTGCAACCCTACGCAATGCGCGTCTATAATCAGCGTTGGTATGTGGTAGGTCGCTTCAAGGAGAGCGGCAAAATTCGCAATATCGCCCTCGACCGCATCTTGCGAATGGAGATTACTGACGAGGTGTTTGTTCTGCCCGAGGATTTCGATGCAAGCGACTACTACGCCCATACGGTGGGAATTTTCGTAAACGAAGCGCTCAAACCACAGCGAGTTGTGTTGCGAACATTTGCCGTTTCGACTGAGTATATGCGCACGGTGCCATTGCACCACTCGCAACGAGAGATTGCAACCAACGGCAACGAATACAGCGACTTCGAGTATAACCTCAACCTCACTCCCGAACTCACGGGTAAAATTCTTTCTAAAGGCGATTGGGTGGAAGTTTTGGAGCCAAAATCGCTACGCGAGGAGGTGAAGAAATATGCCGACTCGATATCAAATCTCTACCGCAAAAAGCGCTTTTGGGAGTAGGATATAACGGGTGTGCAACAAGTTTGCACACCAGCGGTTTTAACGACAAAAGGGAGAAAAAATGAAAAACAAGATTAAAAAGTTGATATATATCCCAACCTTCGGAGAGGAGGTTGCAAACACCGTTTCGCACGGCATAATGACCGTTTTGATATTGTTGGCACTACCCTTCTCGGCTGTTTGGGCATATCTGCACA
>JAZRGH010000006.1:0-22944 GCA_045644085.1 Alistipes sp.
TTCGCAGTAGCCATACGAGCGCGGAAACCGTGCTTGTTGATGCGCTTGCGGCGCGATGGCTGGTAAGTTCTCTTCATTGCCATAATTCTATCGTTTTTATTGTTTTACTCTCAATGTTAAGCGCATAATCTCCCTATGCGAGGTGCAAAGGTACAACCTTTTTTCTTTTTTGCAAAACCTTTTTCAAAAAATAATTAAAAAATCGTTCTGATTGACTCTTTTTGCACGAATCATAGGCTGACAAATTCCTCACATAGGCATACTATGCTGCGGATTTGTCGCCTCGCTTCGCACAAAAATAGCCTAATCATTTACGATTTTTTTTGGTAGTATCGTTTTGATTGGCTCTTTTGCACAAATCATCTACTCCTTGAACAAATCAATTTCACCCTTTTCGACCTTATGGAAGTAGTCGGTGAGGGTTGCGATGAATGGCGAAATCACTTCGAGGGTATCGGCAACTACGCTCTCGCCCTGGCCCTTTATGCGGTAGAGCATTGCGGCATATAGTGCGCGGAAACATAATTCCGTATCGCTCATGTCGCTATCCTTGCCAAGACGTGAACGCAAGGTCGGCAGATATTGAGTAAGAACAGTGTATCGCTGACGATACATCACGTCTATATCTTGCTGATTCATCAGTCGCAGATGGAGATCGTGGAGATCAGAGATAAGGTGCATGGTATGGTCCAGATGTCCCGCCTTCTCCTTTCCCTCCTGTGCAAGGAGATTAGCAATGTCCATATACCATGCCAAGAGCATCTGTTCTTGTGTCGAATCGAGCTTGCGTGGTTTTACGAGTGTCGAGTATATCGCCTCTGGCGAAAACTGCAACGCGCGTAACAGATCCTCCAATTGCCATAAATATAATATGTATTCAGCGATATTCTCCTTTCGTTTTTGTTGTGCTATATCCATACTTATATCTTTTTATTGCGCAAAGGTACAAAAAACTCTCAACTCTCAACTCTCCGTTCTCAACTTTTTAGTATCTTTGCAATCACTATGACAAACGAAGAGATACTGAAAGGCTTGAATCCTGCGCAACGCGCAGCTGTCGAGGCGTATAACGAGCCATCGCTTATTATTGCCGGTGCAGGTTCGGGCAAGACACGAGTGCTGACCACACGTATCGCCTATATGTTGGCGCAGGGCGTTGCACCTCACTCGATTATGGCTTTGACCTTTACCAATAAGGCTGCCAACGAGATGCGTGAGCGTATTGAGAAGATGGTTGGTCCGGCAAGTCGCTATATATGTATGGGTACTTTCCACTCCGTATTCTCTCGAATTTTGCGCGAGAATGCCGAGGTGTTGGGCTATCCGAAGGAGTACACCATATATGAGCCTAACGATTCGAAAAATCTCCTCAAAACCATCGTCAAGGAGCGAGGTTTGAGTGATGATAAATACAAACCGAATGTTCTTGCTTCGCGTATTTCGATGGCGAAGAATAACCTCATAACGCCGGGTGCATATCTCCAAAATTCGTTGCTTGCAACCGAAGATAGAAAGGCGCAGATGCCCGAATTCGGAAATATCTATGCCGAGTACTGCCGTCGTTGCAAGTTGAATGGCGCGATGGATTTTGACGACCTGCTTTTGCAGACCAATTTCCTCTTCCGCGACCACCCCGAAGTGCTGGCAAAATATCAGGAACGCTTCCAATATGTGTTGGTCGATGAGTATCAGGATACCAACAATGCCCAATATATAATTGTTCGCCGTTTGGCGCAGCACCACTCGCGCATCTGCGTAGTGGGCGATGATGCGCAGAGTATCTACTCGTTCCGCGGTGCGAAGATCGAGAATATCCTCTCCTTCCAACGCGACTATCCGCAGGCGAAGGTCTTTAAGTTGGAGCAGAACTATCGCTCAACGCAGACCATTGTTGATGCTGCCAACTCGGTTATCAACCACAACTCTCGCCGATTGAAGAAGGAGTGTTTCTCGGAGGGGGCAACAGGCGAGAAAATTAGAATTTTTAAGGCCTATACAGATCGCGAAGAGGCCGATTTGATAGTATGCGATTTGCGCGACAGAGTGCGCGAGAGTGGCAATAGCTGGAACGATGTGGCAATCCTCTACCGTACAAACAACCAGTCGCAGGCGTTGGAGAATTCGTTGCGTCAGCGCGGTATTCCCTATCTGATCTACAAGGGTAGCTCGTTCTACGACCACAAGGAGGTGAAGGATATGCTCTCGTATATCCGCCTAATAATAAATCCACTCGATGATGAGGCGTTCAAACGTATTATCAACACTCCGGCACGAGGCATTGGCGATACAACGGTTGCCCGTATAGAGGCGATAGCACAGGAGAAGCAGACTTCTATGTGGAAGGCTGTGGATATGTTGGTCGAGCAAACTCCGGCGGATAGTGTCGAGAAGGCTATCGTAAAGAAGGTTTCCGAGTTCGTGGCCCTTATCCGCTCGTTGTCGTTGGAACGTGAGCATAAGGGACTCTACGACTTCGGTATGGAGGTGGCTGTGCGAAGTGGCTTGTTGCCATTCTATCGCGAGCAGAACACCCCGGAGGCACAGTCGGCTGTGGCAAATTTGGAGGAGGTGGTAAACTCGATGCAGATGTTCCACGAACAGGTCGAAGCCGAAATTCGCAATGGAGAACGCGAGGAGTTTGAGAGTGCTACTATCGAGGAGTGGTTGCAGAGCCTGATGCTCCTTACCGATATGGACAAAAAAGATGACGAGGAGGACAAAGAGCGCGTAACGTTGATGACCGTACACTCGGCAAAAGGTTTGGAGTACGAATATGTATATGTCGTGGGTTGTGAGGAGAACCTCTTTCCGTCGCAGCGTGCACTCGAAACGGTTGAGGGTATCGAGGAGGAGCGACGCCTATTCTATGTTGCTCTTACGCGCGCCAAGTCGTTGGCAACCCTTTCGTGTGTGGATATGCGATTTAAGTGGGGTAATATGGAGTTCTCGAAGCCGAGCCGTTTCCTCTCGGAGATAGACGAAAAGTATGTTGATTGCGACTTCAACCTTAGTAAGCCGCGTGGTGAGCAGAGTGGCTCGGTGAAGGTTGTCGGCGGCGCCAAAGATGAGTCGGCAATCGATGTTTTGCGTCGTCGTTTCGATGTCCGCTATCAGCAAAAGCCAAGAGAAGAACGCCGAGAGGTTGGCGGTTTCCAGCGCCCACAACCAATGCCACAATCTGCTCCGCAGCGCGATGTTTCGGGCATGCGTCGAATGAATACCTCTACCGTAGGCCAGGTAACAACGGAGCCTTGTGCATACTCGGTAGGCGAGCGTGTCGAACATCCTCGTTTCGGCAGAGGTGAGATAGTACAGGTTGTACCTCTTGCTACCGACCACAAACTCGTTGTTCGCTTCGCTTCGGGCGAGGAGAAAACCCTGCTCTCGAAGTTGGCTAAATTGACAAAATTATAGTCGCTATGACACCACTTGTTTCGGTTTGCGTTACCACCTATAACCACGCGTCATACCTGGCTACCGCCCTCGATGCTGTTTTGGCGCAGAGGTGCGACTTCGGTGTGGAGATAGTTTTGGGCGAGGATTGCAGTAGCGATAATACGCTCGCAATTTGTCGGGCGTATGCCGAAAAATACCCTGAAAAGATAACCCTGATAACCTCCGCCGAGAATGTCGGCTGGCGTGTGAATTATCGTCGCTGCGTGGAGGCTGCAAGGGGTAAATATATAGCCTTCTGCGATGGTGATGACTATTGGTGTAACGAAAATCGCCTTGCCGAGCAGGTTGCACTTATGGAGCAACGCCCTGCTGTAGGGCTATGCTACACCCTGGCCGAGCGTAGAGATGCGGAGGGTAATCTTGTTGGAAAATTCCCGATAGGCGAGGGCCATACCGCTCTCGATACGTTATTGCACGATTGGTGCATCGAGAACTGCACAACTCTGGCGCGACGCGATCTCGTTTTAGATTATTACGCCACCGAAAAGCCCGAAAATCGTACTGAGTGGCTGACCGAGGATTTGCCGATGTGGCTCTATGTGGCGGCACGTTCCGAGGTTGCATATATAGACCATGCAACAGCGGTACATCGCGTGTTCGACAACAGTGTAAGCCATAGCACCGACCTTGCAAAACGACTTGCCTTTTGTGATTCGTCGTCGAATATAAAGTTGTGGTTTGATGAGTGTTATAACCACTCTTGCCAACGTCGCCACCTCTTGCGTGAACGAGCAAACACCGCACTATGGGTATATTCGCATATCGGCTCGATTGGCGATTTCGTCAAGCGCTGGCAGAGTGAGATAAAGGCTTGTCCGATGCGGATATTCAGTCCTGTACCGTATGTACTTTTCTTAAAGAAACTATTCCGAAAAGCGAAATAACTATGAGGAGAGAAGATAGATATAAAGCCGTAATCGACTACTTCGAGAAGGCTATGCCAGTGGCGGAGAGTGAACTCAACTTCGAGAATCCCTACCAATTGTTGGTGGCGGTAATTTTGTCGGCTCAATGCACCGACAAGCGAGTAAATCTCACTACTCCTGCGCTTTTCGAGGCCTATCCTACACCATACGATATGGCGAAAGCCTCGCCAGAGGAGATTTATGAATATATCCGCAGTATCTCCTACCCGAACAACAAAGCAAAAAACTTGGCCGGTATGGCTCGTATGCTTGTGGCAGAATTTGGCGGTGAGGTGCCGAGCGATATTGAGGAGATGATGCGCCTGCCGGGCGTAGGTCGTAAAACGGCAAATGTTATGGGCGCCGTCATCTGGAATAAGGAGGTTATGCCCGTCGATACTCATGTGTTTAGGGTGTCGGCTCGCATAGGCTTGTCGGTTGGAGCAAAAACACCTCGTGCAACCGAGTTACAACTCGAAAAATATATCCCGTCGCATCTCTTACCGAAGGCCCACCATTGGCTTATTCTGCATGGTCGTTACACCTGCCTTGCCCGCAAGCCAAAGTGCGAAAATTGCGGTATAACTGAGTGGTGCAAATATTTCCAGAAAAATCGTTCTGATTGGTAAATTTTGCACGAGTGCGTCGGTCGCCAAATTTCTCACATACGCCATAGTATGCTGCGAATTTGTCGCCTAGCATCGTACAAAATTTCCTCAATCATCTCCGATTTTAGCGGTTTAGAGTATTTGTAAAAATCTCATTTTTGACTTTTAATTTTTAATTTTTAATTAAAAGTCGCAGAGTTTTACTATCTTTGCCCCGATGAATATCAATAAAGAGAGAGTTGAGGAGCTCCGAAATCTCCTCGCCGAGCCTCGCAAAATAGTTGTCGTGGGACATACAAACCCTGATGGCGATGCGATTGGCTCGTCGTTGGCATTGGCCGAGGTGCTGACTGTACGTGGTCACCAAGTTACCTGCACCTTGCCGAATAACTATCCGTACTATCTTCGCTGGATACCCGAGTCGGAAAATATCATAATCTATCGCAACGATGAGGAGCATCTCACCGAGAAAGCCCTCGACGAGGCAGATGTTATCGTTTGCGCCGATATGAATTCGCTCACTCGTGCCGATGCGTTGGGTGAGGTTGTGGCTAAGAATACCTCTGCAAAGCGAGTGCTCATCGACCATCATCTCTTCCCTGCCGAAGGTTTCGATATTATGTTCTCGTATCCGGAGTCATCGAGCACCGCATTTTTGATGTACTCGGTGATAGTGGAGCTCTATGGCAAGGAGGCGATAACCGAAAAGGTCGCAACCCAGCTCTATGTCGGCATTATGACCGATACGGGCAATTTTGCATTTTCAAATCTTACACCCGACCTGTTCCAAGCCGTAGCCGTATTGTCGAGTACGGGCATAGATATTCCGCAGATTTACAACAACGTCTATAACTCTTTCACCGAAGGTCGTGCAAAACTCTTCGGTTATACAATCAATCGCAAGATGAAGACATTGCTCGGTGGTCGTGTGGCGTATATGTCGCTCACCGAGGAGGAGATGCGTCGCTATTGGTTCCAGCAGGGTGATAACGAGGGATTTGTAAATTACCCGCTTACTATCAAGAAGATGAAGATGACGGCTATGTTTACAGCGCAGCAGGGCTTTATTCGCGTATCGCTCCGCTCGCGAGGAAATATCGATGTAGATACGTTTGCTCGTCGCTATTTCAATGGTGGAGGCCATAAAAATGCTGCGGGAGGAAAGTCGTTTGTTTCGATGGAGGAGACCATTCAACACTATATAGACTCGGTAAACGAGTATCACAATGAGGGCTTAGTTTAAGAAAATTAGTACACTATGTTCAAGACCTACATGCGATTATTGGGCTTTGCAAGGCCGATAGGCAAATATGCAGTACCATATTTCATCTTTGCAGCTTTGCATGCTTTGTTTAATACGTTCAACTATGCGATGATTATCCCTATCCTGAACGCGATGTTCTCGGAGGGATACTCTTTTCAGCCACTTTACGAGATGCCTGTTTTGTCATTCAAGGGCGAGGCGTTGCAGTTGTGGCTTAACTACTTCTATACAATGGTGTTTGGTACGGAGTGGCGCATAACGAATGTTTTGGTGATGTTGGCGGTGATTCTTATCGTGATGAACCTCCTGTCGAACCTCTTCCGCTATTTAGGCGGTTATACCGTCGAGGATATGCGTGTTACAACCGTACAACGCATGCGTAATATGATGTTCGATAGCGTAATAGGTAAAGATGTAGGCTATTTCAGCGGTCAGCGTAAGGGCGATATCATGTCGCGAATAACATCTGACGTTATGGTTGTGCAGTACTGCATCACAAATACCTTGCAGGTCGCATTTCGTGAGCCGTTCCTGATTATCGGTTACCTTGTGTTGATGCTTAATATCTCGTGGCAGTTGGCACTATTCTCGGTATTGTTCCTCCCTATGGTCGGACTTATTATCGGTAACATCGTGAAGAAATTGCGCTTCCCTGCAAGCCAGAGCCAACAGCGCATGGGCGATTTGGTAAGTGTTCTCGATGAGTCGCTCGGTGGTATCAAAATAGTAAAGACCTATACCGCCACAGAATATATCAAGGATAAGTTCCATTCGTTGAATCAAAGCCTTTCGGATACACTTCTTTGGATGGCTCGACGTCAGCAGATGGCCTCTCCGATGAGTGAGTTTTTGGGAATTACGGCAGTAGCCGTTATCTTGGTATTCGGAGGTAATCTCGTAATGAATGGCTCGTTGAGTGCCGCAGGTTTTATCGCATTTATTGCTGCTTTCTCGCAGATCACACGCCCTGTGAGAGCCTTTATTGACCAGTTTGCAAATATCAATCAGGGTGTAGCAGCGGGAGAGCGTATCTTTGCCGTTCTCGATGCCGAGAATGTGATTAAAGATGATGAGAATGCAAAGGAGTTTGACGGTCTTAAAGATAAAATAGAGTTCCGCGATGTTCGCTTCTCGTATGATGAGTCGCGCGAGATAATACATGGCGTATCTTTCGAGCTGCATAAGGGCGAAACAGTAGCCTTAGTAGGGCCTTCGGGTGGAGGTAAATCTACTTTGAGCGAGCTTATGGAGCGATTTTATGATGCCGATAGCGGAGATATTCTCTTCGATGGTACCTCTATCCGTAGCTTCCGTCAGGATTCGTTGCGCTCGGCAATGAGCCTTGTATCGCAAGAGACCGTGTTGTTTAACGATACCATAAAGAATAATATCGCGCTTGGCAATACAGGTGCCACCGACGAAGAGATTATAGCGGCATGCAAGGTGGCGAATGCTCACAACTTTATTATGGAGAGCCCGGAAGGCTACGATACTAATATCGGTGACCGAGGAGCTAAGTTGTCGGGAGGTCAGCGTCAGCGATTGAGCATTGCACGTGCCGTACTCAAAAACCCTGAATTCCTTATCCTCGATGAGGCAACATCTGCTCTTGATACCGAGAGCGAAAAGTTGGTACAAGATGCTCTTACCAAACTGCTCAAAGGTCGTACTTCGGTGGTTATTGCCCATCGCCTTTCGACCATTATGAATGCTGACCGCATCTTTGTTATTGATGAGGGCCGCATCGTCGAGAGTGGTAAGCACGACGAGTTGTTGGCTAAGGGCGGGGTGTATGCTAAACTTGTAGAGCTCCAAAACGTGAAGTAAAAATCATTCTGATTGGTTCTTTTTGCTTGGTACAAATTTTCTCAATCAGCTCCAATTTTACAACTAATTACCTATGGGTATCGAAAGCGATACCCATTTTTTTGTATCTTTGCATAGAGAACATACCAAAATCTACTATGAAACACTCTTTTTGGCTTACAATTTTATCGTTGTTTGTTGCAGTGTCTTGCGTCGAGCAGAGTGCCGATCTGTCGGATAGAGCTCCTCGAAGATGCGGTTGGCACGAATATATGCCAAAGCTTCGCGGCGAGGTTGATAGTGTAGCCGTTGTAGTGACAGAGTCGGAGATCTTGATGCGTTATAAATACACCTATAAATTCAACGAGCGAGGCGATGTTGAGCAGTGGAGCTCGTTCTACGGTGATGGGAGATCGTATGATAAACGTATATACAAGTACGACTCCGAGGGACGAAATACGGAGTTGGCATGGTATCGTGATGAAGGCCCGTTTTGGCAAACCGTGCGCTATAAGTACGATGAGCAAGGTAATATGGTGGAGTCGTGTGAGAGTACCGACTATGCGGTGCTAAATCGAGAGTTATGCAAGTATGACGTGCTGGGTAGGCTGAGCGAGGTTGCGTTTGGTGATGGTGAAGATGGGAGCTTCGGGCGTATCATCTACAAGTATGATACAGAGGGGCGTAAAATCGAGAAGATAGCCTACACCTCATCGGGCACTATCGATAACAAGGAGTGCTATTTCTATGATGCAAATGGTAATGATGCCGGATATGATCTCTATGACGAAGATGGCAATATTAAGAGTAGTGAGCGCTACGGCTACGACTCAAAGGGTAATAGGATCGAGGTATCGGGAGATAGTTATAGACGTCAGTACCAATATAAGTATGATGCGCAGGATAATGTGGTAGAGTGCAAAGAGTACGATGCTAAAAACAAAACCCTGCTGCGTACAGCAGAGTTTGATATCTACTATCGTCAAAGATAGTGGCTAAAATTTAGAGTTGAGGGCCTCGCACTTCTTGTGCAGGAAGGCGCTGAAATCGGGCGAGTCGACAACATCGACATCATCGGCCAATCCCATTACAAAACGTCCAATACCGGCGTAGTTGCAGACATTGGTGTCGAGCAGCCAATGGTTTTCATCGAGTTGTGTTAGATCGCGCTCTGCGAGAGGGTACTCCTCAATTAGAAGGTTGTGCGCCATAACTCCCAGGCGTAGTTGTACGCGCATCTGCTCGAAGCCCATATTTCGGAATATATCGATATATCCGCAACGATGTTCTGCTTCGTGTTGCCACTCCGAATCGAGTATCTTAACTTCGCCTATACGGGCAGTATTAAAGAGCTTTGTCTTGCCGTCGGAGAGGTCATAGCACCAAATCTGCACATAGTTTGTAGTGAAGGCGATAGGCTCTACCTCTCTATCTCGCTTCGAGCCGGTGTGCGACGATGAGTAGTTGCATAGAACTACCTGACGATGCTCCTTGATGGCCTCAATAATACGATTTACATTCTCCGCATTTTTGCCCTTGACTATGCTGTTGGCGAGCGATGTGCAGTTATAGACCGAAGAGAGTTTGCGACGTAAATTCTGTTTGAGCATATTCGTATCGTCCAATGCTCCAATCAGCTGGTTTACGATGTGAGCCTCTTCGTCTGTAAAGTGTATGAGCTGTGATATGTCCTTGAAATAGGGGCTCTCCTTACCAAGACGATAGACTCCTCCCTCCTCTTTGTGTACTACGAATCCTACCTCCTTGAAGGTGTCGATATAGCGATAGATTGAGCGGTATGATGTGTCGAGTCGCTCCGCCAATTCCTCTACGGTGTAACGGTTGCTACTCGTCATCATCTTCATCAGACGAAGTACACGCTCAATCTTGGGTTGATCCATCGTTGTTACTAAGCTTTCTTGTTCTTCTTCTTGGCTTGTTTAGCCTGCTCCTTCTCGATATCCTTCTGTCGTTGCATTGACTTCATATACTTGGCTCTGCCGAGATTGAAGCCCATACCCATATAGAGATTTACCGATGACATCATCTTCGGTATAGGAATAGTCTGATTATATACGGCAAATCGTGTATCGATAAAGTCGGTACCTATGAAGAAGTTAAATCCGGTAGGGTGAATGTTCAATGCCCAACCCAATACGCCCGGCTGATTTCCATTGAGGAAAGTGTGGCTGAATGACGTCGAGAGCCAACGCATAATTCGGAAATTGACCGAAGCGGTGAGTTCGGTGCGGGTAAAGTTCTGGCAGAACTCCGTATGAGAGAGAACACCGAATGCAATCCAGTTCTTCAAAATGTTATACTCGACACCGGCATTGAGTGAACAGGTCAAACGTGTGATGTAGGCTCCTTCCGGTTCTGCCATTACAGCGTCGAAGCCTCCATCTATCTTTGCTTCACCCGTTGGAAGTTCGAAACCTTCGTATGAGAAGTTTGCTTTACTCTCTGCATTTATGGTAGAATTACCATGCCACTTTATGAATCCGAGATCGGAAGCTGCCACCGAAACTTTGAGATGATCGTCCAAGAAACGGAATTCAAAACCGAGATCCGCGCCCAATCCCCAACTCTTAAAGTTGTTCAATGTCTGCATGATATCTTTCTGCATGATTCCCTCCATAGAGAACTTCGAACCGACCTTGTAGTTAGGAGAGAACATCGGACAGTTACCGCGAATACCGCCCATCAACTCAGCCTTTACTATATTCTCGTTGATGTCGAGGTACATCTTATCCATCTTCATCGAGATATCGGCAAGTCCGACCAAACCCTTAACGCGGAAACCGAAGGTCATGAACTCCTTGATAGGAATGGCAAAGCCGACTGCTGCCTCTATGTATTCACGGTTGGACATGTGGGTGTCGCCCAAATCGTAGTGGCCATTCGAGAGATTTTTCAATGCTCCGAACATATCCTTCGAAAGGGTTATTTCGGTATTTGAACGCAAATTGACTCCGAAGCTCCAAAACAGCTTCTTGGTGTGCGCGCCAAAACCGAGAATTGAGGTGTTGAGATTGACGCTCAACTTACCCTTGTTACCCAATTGTCCGAGGAACTCGTCTGCCGATACTCCGCTGTGAAGGAATGTGTAGATGCCACCCTCTCGCTTGAATAAGAAGTTGTTTACCGAGAAATAGTTGTTGCCAAAATCAATACCCAAACCTCCGACCATAGGCAATTTGATGTAGCCGCGGGTTGGTGCAAGTGCGGCGTTCATATCGGTACGGAAGTAAGAGCCTTCCATGAAATAGGCTGTACGCATCTGCGCAGAGGCAGATGATAAACTGCACAATACTGTGACTATAATGATGATTAATTTGTTCGAAAATTTCATGATGTTACTCCTCTCCCTGCTTTAAGAAATCAAAAATATCAACTGTCAAACCATCGCGAATACGCAGTTTGAGATTTCCACTCAAATATTGAGTGTCCTTTATCGCTGCCGCTGCACCTGGCTCGGAGTTGGTAAGTGCGAAGGTCAATTGTACGCCGTCCACATTTTTAAGTGCAGATAACGAATGGCTATCACCAAGACTGAATTCGATATCCAACTTTGAGGAGTGTGGCTTCGAACCATCTTCCTCTGTCCAGCCTTCGATAGTGCCATTGTTGCTGATGTTAAGTTTAGCATCGATAGTCTCTGTTCGACCCTTGCTATCTACCAATTGAGCCGATAATTTGATGTCGAAAGGTATCGTGGTTTCAAACTCTGCAACTAAAGCTACATCGCCAACTTTTAAGCCCTGGACATCATTTGCCAAACTTGCAAATGTCTCATTCAATCCGTCAATAGTAGTTCCGCAGCCAAAATCTACTCCCTTGTCAAATTCCAACGGAATAATCACTTCGTATTGATATTCGATATTGAAGCCATTCTTTACACGAGCAAGGTCAATCGTAATATCGTCTTTCTTGATTCCGGCGGCCATATTTACTGCAATCTTGGCAGGAATACCCTTCGAGAGCAACTCTGATAAGTTCGTTATATCTATGAAAGTTGCATCGCTGTACTTGTCGGCATTTTTAGATGTTGAAATAACAATGTTTGAACCTCCTGAGCCTGCAATATTGATTGTAGGAACAACAATCTCGGTCAATATATCGCCATTTGCATCGAATGTCTTTATTGCGATGTCTGCAAAGAGTGGAATGCCGGTAGGGTTGTCTTTAAGTTTGAGTGCGAGGACAGGGTTGATGTTTAACTTGTTTACATCAACGTCGAGGTCGGCCAATTCACCCAATTCGATGGCCATCTCCTCAGGAGCAATGGCAACATCTAATCCTCCGCGGAACTCGCGAACTTCGATGTCGTCAATCTTGATATTCATGTCGATAGCCGCATTGCTGATGGCGTTAAGGTCGACATTTTCGCCCTCCTTAATACGTGCCCAGCACTTTTCGATGATAATGGCCTGGTCGAGTTTAAGCTTGCCGTTAACAATCTCAGGGATATTCTCTAAGGCATCAAATTCGATGTGTGCGCTCAATGGTTTCTGGTTCGGCTGCCAACTCTGTTTGATAGCCAAGATATACTCGTCTTTGTCGTTCTTGGTGATAAGACCTGACTGTATTGTAGCCTCTGTCGGATGCAATAACTTGCCGATGTTGATTGCTATATCGAGATCGATCTCATTGACAGGGAAGGTTGTTCCGTTGAGTGTTCCGAGCGAGAAGTCGATAGCTACCGGTGCACCATTGCCATTGGCTTTACCTATGGCGATGCGCTCAATCGAAGATATCATCTCCGGAATTTCAATCTCCTGCGACAATGAAGGAAGCTGATCTTTGAGTTCGATGTCGAGTACCATGTCGTTCATCTCCACCTTCGAGCGCTCCTTGTCGATTGTGAAATTCATATTCGTCATATTGAACTCGATATTCAACGGGCTTACCGGCGGAATGATTGCAGAAGCCAAAATATGGTGTCCGTCAAGACTCTCCATATGGATTCCTGCCTCGATGGTTGTATCGATGACAAGGGCGTCTTCAATTCTTGTAATAGAACTATCCTTTCCGTCTATGTGGTCGATGTAGAGATTGATTCCGCTTGCAAGAGCCGCTGCAGATGCAGTGATGATATAGTTCTTGTCCAAGTCCTCATCTTTATCGCCACCGAGGTGTATCATCGTATCTTGCGCATTGCCACTACTAATAGGGTTCGCCAATTCAGCGTGGCGGAAATGCATGCATGGCGGGAATTTAACCACCAAGTAAGGCAAGAAGTACTCGTCAGAGTCGTTAGTGTGGACATTGAGCCACTCCAAACCCTTCAACTGGAAGAATAACGAAGAGTTCTCCGTAAAGGCAATCGTGTTGATGTCTATCTCCTTTGGAAGATTAGGGATTTCGTATTTAACATCGTATGTTGCATTCGGAAGATCAAAATGGTTGATTATAATTTCGATATCCTTGTATGCAGGGGTTGCCGAGATGGTGATTTCCGGCAAATCGCTGATATCGTAATTGCCTTCGCATATTGATAGATTGAGGTTGTAATCATACGAAATAACATCGTTAATACGCAAGAATCCGTCGGTAAAAGGGTGATCTATATAATCTATATCTTTGAGATACAGAAAAATGTTTATCTGAGGATCGTGCTTATTTATCTCGATATGACGTGATACGATATTTCCTATCTCAATCAACTTACCATCTTTGTCGGTATCTAAGAGGTGGTAGCCTTTCGGGAATCTCATGTTGAGGTCGATACTTCCACCGCCATTGATTCCGGCAACGCCTCGTAGGTCGATAGATACACCGAATGGTGCTCCCGGCTCGGTATCTGAACCAAAATGGACGTAGTGAATACCATTTAATTGCTCCAAAATAGAGATTTCGGCATTGAAACTTACGCTTCCCGAGTTATTACCTTTCAATGGTGGGAGGTATGCTGCTACATAGTCGGGCAGATAACCGCTTCCGGATAGCTCGCTTGGGA
Source organism: Alistipes sp. (assembly GCA_045644085.1). Taxonomy (GTDB): domain Bacteria; phylum Bacteroidota; class Bacteroidia; order Bacteroidales; family Rikenellaceae; genus Alistipes. The sequence continues at coordinate 13,999 of JAZRGH010000006.1, forward strand.
GCTCTAACTCCAACTTCTGCTGCATGTAGATAGGCTGAACCTTTACTGCCTCGCCAAGAGTCGGGAAGTCGATAGAGAAACTCTGGTTGATGTCTCCCAAAGAGATGCTCTCGGGTAGTTGTGCCAACTCAAACGATACGGGATCAATCTTTGGTGAGAGTCCGGTAATATTCGGAATATCGATTTTGTCGATAGCGATACTCTCGAACTTGCTCGGATCTGTTCCAAACGACGAGAAATAGAGCTGATATACTCCGTCTTCGTTGTTGGTGATTATGTCGTTGCTTGGAATAAGATCGCCGAGATAGATCTTATTGACATCTGCCAACGGAACAACCAACTCTTCGCCACCCACGGTTATTTCTCCCGAAACTTCGGTGAGTTCAAATTCACGGTCAATACACCCCGTAAAAGCCAATACCGCGCAAGCGGATATTGCGAAAAATAGTTTTTTCATATTGTTATTCGGTAAAATTTTGATTTTCACAACTGTTTGCGTTGCAAAGTTAGTTCTAATTTTTCAAATTAAGTGTGAATTTTTGTAAAATTTTGTACCTTTGAAGTGTAATATGTCAAAAAATGATAAAATATCGCTGAAAGAGCAGGTCGCGTTGTTGCCTATGTCCGCAGGTTGCTATCTCTTTGAGAATAGCAAAGGGGAGGTGATTTATGTGGGTAAGGCGAAGCGCTTGCGTAATCGTGTACGCTCCTATTTCGTGGAGAGTCGCGACCATTCGGCAAAGGTGCAGGTGATGGTGCGACAGATCGCCTCGATGCGCCATATTGTTGTTGATAGCGAAACAGATGCGTTGCTTCTCGAAAATTCGCTTATCAAGACACTCCAACCTCGCTATAACATTCTCCTCAAAGACGATAAATCGTACCCTTGGATAGCGGTTACGGCTGAGCCGTTTCCGCGAGTTATTTCGACGCGCCAAATTGTGCGCGACGGCTCACAATATTATGGCCCTTACGGCTCAATATCTGCCCAAAGGGCAGTTCTTGACTTTATTCGTGAGGCGTTGCCGTTGCGCAGTTGCCGTCAGAAGATGACAGATGAGAGTATTGCCAAAGCCAAACATACGGCTTGTCTGCAATTCCATCTCGGCAACTGCAAGGCTCCATGTATCGGCAATTGTAGCCGCGAGGAGTACAAAGGTTATATCGATATTGCCACCTCGGTCTTGAAGGGCGATTTACGACCTGTTCGTAACTATCTCGAAGGGGAGATGATGCGTGCAGCCGAGGAGTTGCGATTTGAGGTTGCAGCTCGTTACAAAGGTCGTCTCGATGCGTTGGAGCGCTATGCCTCGCGCTCGGTTATTGTGAGTGCAAAGATGGGCGATACGGATATATTTTCGTTGTTGGTCGATGACGATGAGGCCTACTGCAACTTCTTGCGAGTGCGTAACGGCTCGATTACGGCGGTGCATACGGCGACGATTGCTGTAGGTGTCGAGAGCGATGAATGTGATATAATGACTCTTGGTATTCAGCATATTAAGGAGCATATTGCAGGAGATTTGGCTCGCGAGGTGTTGGTGTCGGTTATGCCGCATGAGGAGCTGTTTGAAGGCGTGAAATTTGTGGTTCCGAAGAGAGGAGAAAAGCACGATTTGTTGGAGTTCTCGTTGCGCTCGGCAAAAACTACGAGGGCGGAGCGTCTGAAAAATCTCGAAATTCATAATCCCGCTCGCCATACAGATCGACTTATGGAGGCTATGCGCCGAGAGTTGCGCCTAACGAGAGAACCTCGCCATATAGAGTGTTTCGATAATTCTAATTTACAGGGAACCAATCCGGTGGCATCGTGCGTAGTCTTTCGTGACGGCAAGCCTTCGCGCAAGGAGTATCGCCATTTCAACATAAAAACAGTAGTCGGAGCCGACGACTTTGCCTCGATGCGCGAGATTTTGACTCGTCGCTACTCCCGATTGTTGGAGGAGGGTGTGGAGTTGCCCGATTTGATAGTTGTCGATGGCGGTAAAGGCCAATTGTCGAGTGCTTATGCCGTATTGCAGGAGTTGGGCATTGCCGATAAGGTGCCTATTGTGGGTTTGGCGAAACGCTTGGAGGAGGTATTCTATCCGAATGACCCTATGCCGTACTATTTGAGTCGCACAGGCGAGCCATTAAAGGTGATTTGTCATATTCGCGATGAGGCGCACCGCTTTGGTATTACTCACCACCGCAACCGTCGTAGTAAGAATTTTATAAAGACGGGCTTGGAGGGTATTGAGGGCGTTGGCGAAAAGAGCATTATGGCCCTTCTGCGCCACTTCCGCACCGTGTCTAATATCCGCAAGTCTTCGCTTGATGACATCGCTAAAATTGTCGGACAATCAAAGGCAATCAAGGTCATCGACCACATAAAAAAAGCCAATAGCTAGTTGCTAATGGCTAAAAGCAAATAGGCAGTACTGCCTATTTTTATTTTACAGCTACTGCGTCGATTTCGACCTTTGCACCCAATGGCAAAGCAGCAACCTCGTAGCACATACGAGCCGGCTTCTCGCCCTCGAAATACTCTGCATATACCGCATTCATCGCAGCAAAATCCTTGATGCTGTCGAGCAAAACGGTGGTCTTAACAATGTCGCTATAATCCATTCCTGCCTCCTTTAAGATTGCGCCGAGGTTGTTGAGCGACTGACGAGTCTGCTCCTCGATGCTCTCAGGCATAGTGCCGGTTGCAGGGTTGATTGGGAGTTGTCCCGAAACATAGAGTGTAGCCTCAGCCTCCACAGCCTTTCTTGCCTGCGAATATGGGCCTACTGCCTTTGGTGCGTTCTCTGCCGCAATAGTGATAACTTTTGTCATAGCTTTATCAAATTAAAAAATTAAAAATGCAAAATTAAAAATGGTTTTAGGTTAGTTGTCAAAGTTTTAGGTTAGTTGTCAAATAACTACTCTCTACTAACTCCTATCTACTATCTATTTTCAAGGTATTTACCGACGATAAGTGCTGCATCGTAGACATACTCAGCGCAAGGGCGCTTTTGATAGTACTCCGTTGTGCGTGGTGATGGTGTAGGCTCGTCCTTTGGTTGGTCTAGGCCAAGCAACGAGCGACAAACGATGTTTCCATTCTGCTGGCGGAACTTCTCTGCAAACTCCTGAACGAGAGCATAGTTTGCCTTCTTCGCTTCGGCATTGTCGGCAGTAGGGCAGGGCGAAAGGAAACTCGCCACAAAGGCCATTCCGCTAACCGCTCCGCAAACTTCGCGCAAACGCCCCATTCCTCCGCCAAACGATGCGGTGATGGTGGCAACCATCTTCTCATCAAGGTTTGCGATATCGGCATACGCCATCGCTACCGACTGCGCGCAGTTGTAACCCTCGTTGAAAAATGCTTTGGCACGCTCAGCACGCTCCTCGGCACTAAATTTTACGCTATCCATACTCGACCTAATTTATAGAATCTACTTCTAAAGAATTTTCGGTAAAGATAGCGTAAAAAAGTGAAATGTGAAAACTAAATTTTTAATTTTACATTTTTAATTCTTAATTCTTGAACGAAAGTTCGTCGCTTTCACAATCGATAACTATCGGTTGCGACTTATCGACCTTGCCCGCTAAGATGCGTTTCGAAAGTTCGTTTATAACCTCTCGCTGAATAACTCGTTTTACGGGGCGTGCACCGTAGGCTGCATCGTAACCGATATGGGCTATCCATTCCCTTGCCTTGTCCGTTACACGCAATTCGATGCTACTATTTTTGAGCATCTTATGCACGATACCGAGCTGTATATCGACGATTTTGGCGATATCCTTCTCGGAGAGTGGCTCGAACATTACAATCTCGTCTATACGATTCAAAAACTCAGGTTTCAGCTGTTGTTTCAACTGCTCGATAACCTCATTTCTGGTCTGCTCAACAACCTCTGTCGAGACTTCTCCCGTCTCGCTCAATGCGCGAGTGAAACGCTCCTGAATGGTGTAGGCCCCCATGTTCGAAGTCATGATGATTATGGTGTTGCGGAAATCGACTGTACGTCCCTTGTTGTCAGTCAGGCGACCATCGTCGAGTACCTGCAACAAAATGTTGAAGACGTCGGGGTGAGCCTTCTCTATCTCATCGAGCAGAACAACCGAATATGGCTTGCGACGCACCGCCTCGGTGAGTTGTCCGCCCTCATCGTAGCCGACATATCCCGGAGGCGCTCCGACCAAGCGCGATACGGCGTGGCGCTCCTGATACTCGCTCATGTCGATGCGCGTCATCATATTCTCGTCGTTGAAGAGGAACTCCGCCAAAGCTCGTGCCAACTCGGTCTTTCCTACGCCCGTCGAGCCGAGGAAGATAAACGAACCGATAGGCTTGTGAGCATCGGATAGTCCCGCCCTTGCTCGGCGTACCGCATCGGAAACGACACTTATAGCCTGTTCCTGGCCAACTACGCGGGCGTGGAGCGCAATCTCCATATTGAGCAATTTCTCGCGCTCGGAAGCGAGCATTCGTGCTACGGGTATTCCCGTCCAACGCGATACAACCTCGGCAATATCCTCGGCATCAACCTCCTCCTTAATCATTGAACCGGCAGATGTGTTCTCTTTGAGTTGCTCGTTGAGGGTGGCAATTGTCTTTTCGGCCTCGACGATAGAGCCGTAGCGAATCTCGGCAACACGACCATAATCACCCACGCGCTCTGCTTGCTGAGCCTCGAATTTGAGCTGTTCAATGCGCTCTTTTTCTTGCTGTATTTTACGAATAAGGTCGCGCTCGCCCTCCCATTTTGCTCGCATTGCAGAGGACTTTGATTTCAAGTCTTCTATATCCTTGTCGAGGGTTGCAATACGCTCTTTGTCGCCCTCGCGACGTATAGCTTCGCGCTCGATTTCGAGTTGTCGGATACGGCGGTCAAGCGAATCGAGCTCCTCGGGTACGGAGTTCATCTCCAAGCGTAAACGCGATGCTGCCTCATCTACCAGATCTATCGCCTTGTCGGGTAGGAATCGCGTGGTGATATAGCGGTGCGATAACTCCACGGCAGAGACAATTGCTTCGTCCTTGATTCGTACTTTGTGATGGTTTTCGTATCGCTCCTTCAAACCTCGTAAAATAGAGACTGCATCTTCGGGCGACGGCTCCTCTACCATGACCTTCTGGAAACGTCTTTCAAGAGCCTTATCCTGCTCGAAATATTTCTGAAATTCGTCGAGCGTTGTGGCACCGATAGTGCGAAGTTCACCTCGTGCCAAGGCAGGCTTTAAAATGTTCGCTGCGTCCATTGCTCCGCTGCTTTTTCCGGCGCCGACAAGGGTGTGAATCTCGTCAATGAAGAGTAATACTTCTCCTTCACTATCAATCACTTCGTTAATTACGGCTTTGAGTCGCTCCTCGAATTCGCCCTGATACTTTGCGCCTGCAATCAATGCTCCCATGTCGAGCGAAAAGATACGCTTCGAGCGTAAATTTTCGGGTACATCGCCGTCGATGATTCGGTGGGCAATACCCTCGACGATAGCGGTCTTTCCGACTCCCGCCTCACCTACGAGTACAGGGTTGTTTTTGGTACGACGCGAAAGAATTTGCAATACTCGGCGAATCTCCTCGTCGCGACCAATTACGGGGTCCAACTTACCTTGTCGTGCCATCTCGTTGAGGTCGATGGCATATCTGCCAAGAGCGTCGAACTCCTGCGAAGAGGTTTGCGAATCTACGGTTGCTCCTTTGCGGAATTGCTTTATCGCCTCGATGAGTTGCTTCTCGGATACGCCATTGCGTTTGAGAATTTCCGATGCCTCGCCACGCTCGGTAACAAGTCCGAGCAGAAGGTGCTCAACCGAAGCATATTTGTCTTTGAATTTTGCAGTAAAATCTACGGCTCGCTGAATTACGAGCGATGTTTCGCGTGAGAAAAACTGATCCCCTCCCGACACTTTTGGAAGTCGTGCAACAGCCTCTGCTACCTCCTGACGAAGCATCGCTACGGCAACACCGATACGTCCCAAAAGGAATGCTCCGAGAGAATTGTCGTCGGTGATAATCACCTGCAACAAATGCAATGGCTCGACGGCCTGCTGTCCGTTGTTGCGTGCAAGTGTCGCAGCACCTTGCAACGCCTCTTGTGCCTTGATTGTTAATTGATTTGTGTTCATATTGTAATTTATTAGTTTGTTGTCAAAATGTAGTCTGTTCTGAAAATGGGCATAACAAATCTTTTGCCAAGCGATTTTTGCGTGTCGTTTTGTCGCGAAAAGGAGAAGAAATGATGAAAAATCTGACATTGTCGCGACATTTTGACGGAAAAATGTCAATAGTTCTACAAAGTTTATTAACTTTGTGCCGATTATGGAGAAGTTTATTGTATCGGCTCGAAAGTATCGCCCTGCCACCTTTGCAAGCGTGGTAGGACAGAATCATATCACCTCGACACTGAAAAACGCAATCGAGCGTGGTCAGTTGGCTCACGCCTACTTGTTTTGCGGTCCTCGCGGTGTTGGTAAAACAACTTGTGCGCGAATTTTTGCAAAGGCTATAAACTGTCAGCACCCCATAGGTGCCGAGGCGTGCGATAAGTGCGATTCGTGCCTTTCATTCAACGAGAATCGCTCGCTGAATATCCACGAACTTGATGCAGCATCGAACAACTCGGTGGAGGATATCCGCAACCTTATCGAGCAGGTGCGAGTTCTTCCGCAGATTGGTCAATACTCGGTGTTTATCATCGATGAGGTGCATATGCTCTCGTCGGCGGCATTCAATGCCTTCCTCAAAACTTTGGAGGAGCCACCTAAGCATGCGATATTTATCCTTGCAACTACCGAGAAACATAAGATTATTCCGACAATTCTGTCGCGCTGTCAGATCTACGATTTTAATCGTATCCGTGTTGAAGATGCAGTAGGCTATTTGCGTTATATCGCTCAAAGCGAGAGAGTGGAGGCCGATGACGAGTCGCTCAATCTTATTGCACAGAAGGCCGATGGTGGTATGCGCGATGCGTTATCGATGTTCGACAAGGCAGTATCGTTTTGCGGAACGAAGTTGGAGTATCACGCCGTAGCGGCAACGTTGAATGTTCTTGACTACGAAACATATTTCCGTTTCACCGACCTGCTTCTTCGTGGCGACTATGTAAATGCTCTGTTGGAGTACGATGCAGTGTTGTCGAAGGGCTTTTCGGGACAAATTTTTATGGGCGGTCTTAACCAGCATTTCCGCGATTTGTTGGTAGCAAAAGGTCCTGCCATAAAGTTGATTGAATATACAGGTTCGCTGCTCGAAAAATATCGTCAGCAGGCCGCAGTATGTGAGCCAGCATTCCTCTTCGGAGCAATTTCGCTCTTGACCGAAGCCGATTCGAAGTTGCGTACTTCGTCGTCGCAACGACTGCTTGTCGAATTGACTTTGATGAAGATTTCGACACTCGGTCAAAAAAAAAACAATGAACTGATCGCACCTATTGAGGCAAAGTACGATTTGCCCGATTTGAGTGCGCCCAAACAGCAAATAACAGTAAATCCGCAAGTGGCGGTTGCGCCGCAACCTGTAATAGTCCCAAAGGCTGAACAACCTACGGTAGCACCTGCGCCAACTCCTCAACCAATATCGGAGCAGGTGCCAGCCGTTAATGCAGAGCCGAAGGTTGAGAGCGCTCCTGTTGTAGAGCCAAAGGTTGCACCGGCACCGGCTCCTATCGTGAAGCCTGCGACTGAGGTAAAACCAAAATCGTCGGTGATACTTGGTGGTTCACTGGCATCGTTGCTCGACAAGGTGTCTAATGTCAATGATGATGAGGGTAAGCCTTCGCAAATTGTGATTGACGAAGATAGCGAGGCGAAGATGTTGCAGGAAAAGGAGGCGATAATCAAACGAATGTGTTCTGATAGACCTCGTTTTATCTCGGCATTCGAGAATATCGAGTTCGAGGGAAATATTGTTAAGTTGGCAGTACCGTCCGAGGCGTTGCGTGATGAACTTCTCGGAGAGCGTTTCTGGATATTGAAGGGTATTGCCGAGGTGGCAAAGATTAAGGGCTCGCTCGATATGAAGATCGAGATCAAGAATATTGATTTTAAATTAAAACCTATAAAACTCGAAGATCGAGTAGCGCATATTCGCAAGGTGATGCCCGAGTTTGATTACTTCCAAAAGAGTTTGGACGTAGATGTAGAATAAAAACAACGAAAAAATATATACGAAAATGGGAAGAAAGAATTTTGTTGAGGAGTTGCAGTGGCGTGGTATGATTCATACAATTATGCCAGGCGCAGAGGAGCAGCTCGCAAAGGAGATGACAACCGCTTACCTTGGTATTGACCCGACTGCCGATTCGTTGCATATTGGTCACTTGGTAGGCGTTATGATATTGAAGCACTTGCAGATGTGCGGACACCGTCCAATCGCATTGGTTGGAGGTGCAACAGGCATGATTGGCGACCCATCGGGTAAGTCGCAGGAGCGTAACCTCTTGAACGAGGAGGCTTTGCGACACAACCAGGAGGCAATTAAGGCGCAGTTGGCTCGCTTGATCGACTTCGACTCGGACGCAGAGAATGCTGCTGTGATGGTAAATAACTACGATTGGATGAAGGAGTTCTCGTTCCTCGATTTCGCTCGTGAGATTGGTAAGTGCATCACAGTAAACTATATGATGGCAAAGGATTCGGTGAAGAAGCGCTTTAATGGCGAGGGCGACGGTATGTCGTTCACCGAGTTTACATATCAGCTTTTGCAGGGATATGACTTCTTGCACCTCTACCAGACTATGGATTGTAAGTTGCAGCTTGGTGGCGCGGATCAGTGGGGTAACATCACCACAGGTACCGAGCTTATCCGTCGTAAACTCGGGTCGGAGGCTGAGGCTTTTGCTATCACTTGTCCACTTATCACAAAGGCTGATGGAACAAAGTTCGGTAAGACCGAGAGTGGTAATGTTTGGCTTGATGCTCGCTACACTTCGCCTTACAAGTTCTATCAGTTCTGGCTCAATGTTAGCG
>JAZRGH010000007.1:0-17798 GCA_045644085.1 Alistipes sp.
ACAACAATGTGATAGAAAGCATAACCCTTCTTACCATGTCGTGCCAAACGAATTTTAACAGCCATAATGCTATAAAATTTTAAATGTTAATAAATGGTTTTCACTAACCCACAATAGGTTAATCGGGTGCAAAGGTACGAATAAAATTCAAAATGCAAAATTAAAAATTAAAAATTCAGAATTATTTATGACCGATAGTTTTAAGATGTTTGCACTACATATCTACAAAAAAATTGACTTTTTGAATGTTTTACAACTAAAAGGCGGTATATTTGTAGCACAGAAAATGAGAAATTTATGGCTTGGAAAGAGATAATACCACTACTTTTGATACCTTTTGCAGGTACGGTAATAGGTGCTGCAACGGTTTTGTTTGTCGGCGAGCGTTCTGCCAATAAGATTCACAATATCCTACTCGGCTTCGCATCAGGAGTTATGGTGGCGGCATCTGTGTGGTCGCTCTTGATACCTGCAATAAACGAGTCGGGCGAAATGGGCAAAATGGCATGGTTGCCGGCAACGGTGGGTTTCTTGCTCGGCGTGCTCTTTATGCTCCTTTTGGACACATTCACGCCGCACCTCCACCCCGACAGCAGCGACCCCGAGGGACCGAAATCAAAGCTCGGACGCTCCTCGATGCTCGTTTTGGCGGTTACGCTCCACAACATACCCGAAGGTATGGCCGTAGGTGTTGTGGCGGCAGGTGCTTTGACGGGCGAGATAGGTATCTCGATGGCGGGGGCCTTGGCTTTGGCCATAGGTCTTGCCATTCAAAATGTTCCGGAAGGCGCAATTATCTCGTTGCCGCTCCGCTCGGCAGGTAACTCGCAAGGTCGCGCCTTCGGATATGGCGCTCTATCAGGCATTGTAGAGCCTATCGCAGCCATTCTGACAATTGTATTTATCGAACACCTTATCGGCATATTCCCTTATATGCTTGCCTTTGCCGCAGGAGCAATGATTTACGTTGTGGTAGAGGAACTTATCCCTCAGTCGCACAACGGCTCGCACTCCAACGCTCCAACACTCGCCTTCGCCATAGGCTTTTCCTTGATGATGGTGCTTGATGTTGCATTAGGTTAAAGAGGGTGTCCGACATATTTTTGGACACCCTCTTCTTGTAAATTACATATCAATACCCCTTTGGTATCTATCTCGTTTATCGAATATTCTTCACCGCATCAAGCGACACCTTGTGAACGCGGAGGTCGTGCTCATAGAGTCCCTCCGGATATGGAATTTCGCCACGAATGATACGGGCAAGTTCTGCAAGTTGTCCTGCGTAACGGTCAGCAGGTGCCGGGAACATAATGCTATTGAAGCCCTTCTTATAACCTGCGGCCTCGGCCTCTTTATTTACCTTTTTGAGATACAAGCGCACTTCAAGAGTTTTCAGTGCCTCGGTTTTTCCACTCACACCGGTAGTATGCTTCACCTTGGTAAAGTCCTCGATAGGAGCCAATTCCATTGAGCCGCAACTGCCGTCGATTCGTATATGTCTGCGCGACTGAGTTCCTTGCGAACAGACTCGCATTACTACATTTGCCGAAGGATACTCCATAATAGTAAGGGAGTGAGTTTTTGCCCACTCAGGATCCCCTGGTGCCGGTTTGATGATAGACCAGGTTTTCTTAGGAAGAGCATCGTCAAAGATAGGCATCGCCCACTCGATGGTGTGACATGTGAGAAGATATGCCGTACCACCGGGATAATGTGATGCATATTCGGGATACTTCGGATAGCCGTAGCTGTGGTCTAGATCCGCCTCTACGGAATAGACCTCTCCGAGAATACCACTCTTGGCAATCTCTACCATCTTATTTATGGCTTCGTTTGCTCGGAACATATATCCGATTTGAAGAGGGATATTGCGGTCACTACACATTTTACTTATGCGGGCGAAACCCTTCGGGGAGGTTCCAAGCGGTTTATCCATATGCATCGCAATTCCGTGCTTTGCAATCTGAGTTGCCACACCCACCAAGTCATCGTTAGCTGTCTCTATCACGATAAGGTCGGGCTTTATTTCATTGAAAACCTGCTCCGGAGTAAAGCAAGGATAGCTTGCATATCTCTTCTTATTAGGTTCCTTCATTCTCATAGCCTTCGAGTCGGTATCATCTACCCAGCCAAGCAGTTCATAATCATCGCTGAGACTCTTTACTGCCTCCCATTTACCTTTGGAATGATTGTGAATAATACCCCAATGGACAACTCGTATTTTTCGATTGCCTACCGGTGTCCATTTTCCATTGTTCTCTTGTGCTGAAAGCCCTATGGTTATAAGCAGGGCCAGCGCATATAATATGATTTTTTTCATGTTAAAAATATATCTAGGTTTAATAAGATTAACGCATCGCTATTTTCCATCGTATTTGCTCTGATGATGGCGCTCGATGTAGCATCGGGTTAAAGATAGCAAGCAAAGTCGCACTTGCTATTCACCTGGTTTATCGAATATTCTTCACCGCATCAAGCGACACCTTGTGAACGCGGAGGTCGTGCTCGTAGAGTCTCTCCGGATATGGAATTTCGCCACGAATGATGCGGGCAAGTTCCTTCAGCTGCCCTTCGTAACGATCAATAATGGCAGGGAAAACAAAACGATTAAATCCCTTCTTGTAGCCTGCTGCTTTCGCCGCCGCATTCACACTTTTAAGATAGAGGCGCACCTCCATGGTTTTATTATCCCTTACACCCGTGGTCTTATTGATTTTGGAATATAGTTCGATTGGCGCCATCTCAATCGAGCCACAGCTACCATCTATTCGTATATGTCTGCGCCATATATGACCTTCTGAGCAGGCGCGCATCACAACATTTGCCGAAGGATACTCCATAATGGTAAGGGTGTGCGTTTTTGCCCACTCCTCATCTCCTGGGGCAGGCTTGACGATAGACCAAGTTTTTGCAGGAAGAGCATCTCCGAATATAGGCATCACCCAATCGATAAGGTGGCAAGTCAGATCATACGCTATACCACCTGGAAAATGCGATATATACTTTGGATACATCGAATTGCCATAGCTGTGGTCCATATCCGCCTCTATTGAATAGACCTCGCCAATGACACCACTCTTGGCAATCTCTGCCATCTTGATAAGGGCATCGTTAGTTCGGAACATATATCCAATCTGAATAGGGATATTGTTGTCGCTGCAAATCTTGCTTATACGGGCAAAACCTTTCAGGTTGGTTCCGAGTGGCTTGTCCATATGCATGGCAATACCGTGCTTTGCAACCTGCGTAGCAACACCAACCAAGTCGTCATTGGCTGTTTCAACCACAATAAGATCGGGTTTTATCTCGTTGAAGACCTGCTCCGGAGTAAAGCAAGGATAGCCTGCGTACACCTTCTTCTTTGGATCATTCATTCTCACCGCCTTCGAATCGGTATCATCTACCCAACCAAGTAGCTCAAAATCATCACTCAAATTCTTCACGGCTACCCATTTCCCTTTGGAATGACCATGACATATTCCCCAATGAACAACTCGAATTTTTCGATTACCTACCGGAGTCCATTTACAGTTACACTCTTGCGCAGAGAGTCCTGTCGCCATAAGCAGTGCAAGAGCAAAAATAAGGAGTTTTTTCATCTTTCGCTATCGTTAGTTGTACAACAAATTGTCTCATGCAAAAATAGGATAATTTGTCAAGAGTACCAAAATATCGACAAAATAATTGTCCCCGCACGAAGGCTCTCTGCTATTATGCTTTATAGGTATAAATACCTATTTTGTCGTTTGAACTATCTCTTTTGGAATATTATTAGCCTTTTTTGTCTATATTTGTAATCATAATTCATAGTAAATAACTTAAAAACAACAATATGTTATTGACAATTTTCAACTATGTGTGGCTTATAGCAATGTTCTGCGTAGTTCCTGCGGGAGTGTTGTGGTTGTGCCGAAAGTTCCCGATTTGCGACAAAATCGGTCCAGTTATGATTCTCTACGCCATTGGTCTTCTACTTGCAAATATACCGATGCCGGCAGAGATTAAAACCCTTCAAGGAATTATCCCTACGATTATGATTCCGTTGGCTATTCCGATGGTGCTCTTCGGCTGTACCTTCAAAACTCGCGAGATATCACTCCAACTTCGACTGGTAACCAGCGGCGTCATCTCGGTATGCCTGGCTATCGTGGGAGGATATCTGCTCTTTGGCGAAAACATTCATCAAGGTGCTGAGATTGGTGGTATGTTGGCAGGAAAATGTACAGGAGGAACTCTTAATGCAGCGGCTATCAAAGAGGGACTTCGCATTAGCGATAGTACCTATATCTTGCTGACCACCTACGACATTGTAATATGTTTCTTCTACTTTGTATTCCTCTTGGCGGGCGGTATTCGTCTGTTCCGTTGGCTCTATGGCGAGAAGACGCGACTCGATATATCGGAGGAGGACGCACAGGCAATCAAGGCAGAGATGGCTGCCGTAAAGGTAAATCCTTATAAGGGTTTGTGGTCGAAGGCCGGTTTCAAGCAGATTTTCAGAGTACTTGCTACAACTATCGCTGTGGTGATTGTGGCAGCTGGCATGTCGTATCTAATCGGTTGGATATTCGGCGCAGATCTGGCAAACTTCATGAACGAAAAGAAGGGCGGTTGGTTTATGGCTCCATTTATCCTTATGCTCACAACCATCGGCATCGGATTGTCGTTCTACAAGCCTATCCAGAAATTTGATAAGAGTTACGACCTCGGAATGTACCTTATATATATATTCTCGTTGGCTATTGCCTCGATGGCAGACCTCTCGAACTTGCAAATTATGGAGAATCTCAACATGATTGCATACCTCGCATTTGCAATCTTCGTTTCGTTGTTCATTCACGCCATCATCTGTCGTTTCTTTAAGGTCAATGCCGACTCGATGGTTATCTCGTCCGTTGCGTTTATCAACTCGCCACCATTTGTGCCGATGATATCAAATGCTATGAAGAATCGTGCTGCACTTGTTACAGGTATCACATCAGGTCTTATGGGCTATGCCGTAGGTAACTACCTCGGCATCTTGATGGCTAAATTACTCCATTTACTCTAAAACAGATTTGACCATGCGTAAATTTTTCGCTTTGGCGGTTAGCGCCATATTATTAGTATCGTTCAATGCCTCGGCAGAGCCTAAGAAAGATAAGTCGGAGGTAAAAAAAGAGGTGGCAACTGCCGACACGCAGAAGCAGAACATAAAGAAGGGTTGGAACTTTGCTCCATTCCCATCAATTGGTTACAATAGCGATACCGGTTTCCAGATTGGTGCTTTGTGCGAGATTTTCGACTACGGCGATGGCTCGACCTATCCTGCATACAAGCACAAGTTTAATGTTGACTTGTCGTGGACTACAAAGGACCAGGTCAAATTGCACTTCTTCTACGACTCAAAGTATCTAATCCCGAAGGTACGACTTACCGCAGCTGCAACCTACATATTGGCACAGATGTATCCGTTCATGGGCTTCAATGGTGCGGCTGCGCCATACTTCACAGATCTTGCTAGCGGCAAGAAGCAGATGAATCGTGTGGCAATGTACAATGTTAAACGCAATATGATGCGTGTTATGGCTGACTTCCAAGGTGATATCATCTCACCTAAATTCCGTTGGGCAGCAGGCATTTCGTATTGGTGGTACGATGTGCAAGATATATCATTAAAGAAGAAGGGAGCATTGGCTTACGACTCGACCTTTGCAAACAGCTATCTGACAGATCAGGGCATCAACTATCCTTCTCTTTGGCAGTTGTATCAACACGCAGGTTTGATTCACGCTAACGAGGCAAACGGTGGTCATCACCTCGAATTGAAGGCAGGTTTGGTCTACGATAGTCGTGAGCACGAGGCCGACCCTACACGAGGTATCTGGGCAGAGGTTTATGCATACGGCTCACCCGACATTCTCAATGGTCGTGGAAAGAATGGTTACCACTACTTGAAGTTGGCAGCCCACTTCCGCCACTATGTACCTGTTTGGCAGGATAAAATAGTATTCGCCTATCACCTCGCATATCAGGGTAAGTTGGCCGGAAATGCTCCGTACTATACATTGCAAAACATCAATACCCTCTACCTCCGACAGATAATCTCGGACGGTTTGGGTAGTATCAACACTGTGCGTGGTGTGCCATACAACAGCGTGATTGGCGATGGTTATGCGTGGGCTAACTTCGAGATGCGATTTAAGCTTGTATCGTTCCGCTTTATCAAGCAGAACTTCTACCTCGCAACAAACCCATTCTTCGATATGGGAGCATGCGTTCAAGGCTATCGCCTCGACGAGATGAAGGAGATTAGAAAAACAGGCAAGACTCTCAGTGGAGATACTCTTAACGATGCGGAGTTGAACTTGATATATACGGGTGAGCCTCGCAAGTTACACATGAGCGCAGGTGTGGGCTTGAAGTTGGCAATGAACCGCAACTTTATCCTCTCGGCTGAGGTTGCAGTGCCTCTCAACACCAAGGTATATACCAATACCGATTTGAATGTTCCTGTATCGGAGTTAAAGATGAAGAGCTCCTACAAGCCGGGTGTAAATATCGGTTTGAACTATATTTTCTAATAGAGGCAGAAAAAGAAAATGATGCAAAGAGCGATATGTCCTTTGCATCATTTTCTTTTGGGATTATCTCATTCTATTTTAAGCCATACTCCTCCTTCATCTGCTCCTGCTTTATCTGTTGGAGTTCGTACATTCTATCGCGATAACGCGCTGCCGCCATAAAATCCAATGACTTGGCCGCACGCTCCATATCATTACGAGCCTGCTCGATCAATACGTCAAGACTTGAACCTGCGCTATATTGCGCACTACCATCTGCCACCATGCCTACCTGAGGAGCAGAGGCTATATCATATACTGCGAACTTATCGGCAACCTGCATATTACCCTCAGCCACACCTTCGAGCAGCGGGCTCTGTTGAGAAGAGTTACGTTTTGCCTGACGAGGCATAATGCCATGTTCGATATTGTAGCGGATTTGTCGCTCACGACGACGATTACTATCCTCTACCGTGCGACGCATCGCATCGGTACATGTTGCGCCATACAACACTACCCTGCCCTGTGCATGACGGGCGGCACGACCTGCCACCTGCGTCATAGCAGTATAGTTTCGGAGATAGCCATTCTTGTCGGCATCAAAGATCGACACCTGCGACACTTCCGGCAAATCGATACCCTCACGCAAGAGATTTACTCCGCACAATACATCGAACAGGTCAGCGTGCATATCCTGGATAATCTGTACTCGCTCCAAAGTATCAAGGTCGGAGTGGATATAGCGACTGCGCACACCCATCTTTTCGAGGTATGCCGAGACCTCCTCACACATACGCTTCGATATTGTCGTGACAATCATCTTCTCGCCTCGCTTTATACACTCCTCAATATCCTCCATCAAACGGTCTATCTGATGTGTCGAGTCGATAACCTTCAACGCAGGATCAATAATTCCCGTAGGACGGATAAACTGCTCGATGACACTATCCTCGCTACGCGCCAACTCATATTGCGCAGGCGTAGCACTCACATAGATAGTCTGCCCCACCATCGCCTCGAACTCCTCGAAACGTAGCGGGCGGTTATCGCGTGCGGCAGGAAGGCGGAAGCCATACTCAACCAAATTCTCCTTACGAGAACGATCTCCGCCGAACATTCCTCGCACCTGCGGTACGGTAACATGGCTCTCATCAATAATAAAGAGCGAATCCTCCGGGAAGTAGTCGAGCAGACAGAACGGGCGCATGCCCGGAGCACGACCATCAAAGTAACGAGAGTAGTTTTCGATGCCCGAACAATATCCCAACTCCTTAATCATTTCGAGGTCGTAATGTACACGCTGCTCGATACGACGAGCCTCGACATCACGTCCCTCCTTCGTAAAGAATTCAATCTGTCTTTCGAGGTCATACTCTATCTGCATCACCGCCTGTTCCACGCGCGCCTTGCTCGGCACGAAGAGGTTGGCAGGATAGATATTCACCATCTCCAACGAATCGAGCCGCTGTCCGGTATCGGCATCTATACGCGCAATATCCTCAATCTCGTCATCGAAGAATGTTATACGATAGCAATGGTTGCCAATTGACGAGCGAATGGTTATAGTATCGCCTTTGACGCGGAAGGTCGAAGCTTCCAGATTGCCATCGACACGAGTATAGAGAATCTCTACAAGGCG
This sequence comes from Alistipes sp., assembly GCA_045644085.1. Lineage (GTDB taxonomy): Bacteria > Bacteroidota > Bacteroidia > Bacteroidales > Rikenellaceae > Alistipes. The sequence continues at coordinate 8,182 of JAZRGH010000007.1, forward strand.
ATACATCAGATGCTTCATTGCCATTACATCTCCAACCTTCAACTGCACCATTGTCGAGTGGAAGTCGGCAGGGTTTCCGATACCGTAGATGCACGAAACACTCGCTACGACAATCACATCGCGTCGTCCCGATAGGAGTGAATAGGTTGCCGAAAGACGCATACGGTCAATCTCGGAGTTTATAGCAAGGTCCTTCTCGATATAAGTATCGGTTGAAGGAATATATGCTTCGGGCTGATAGTAGTCGTAGTACGACACAAAGTACTCGACGGCATTCTCGGGGAAGAAGCTCTTAAATTCGCTGTACAGCTGCGCTGCAAGAGTCTTATTGTGGCTCAAAACAAGTACGGGACGATTGAGTTGGGCTATAACATTCGCCATCGTAAAGGTCTTACCTGAACCGGTAACACCATGCAGTGTAGCGGCAGGCACGCCCTGTCTAAGATGTGCCACAAGTTGCTCTATCGCCTCAGGCTGGTCGCCCATAGGAGCATAGTCCGATACAAGTTTGAAATCCATATCACAAAGATAATAAAAAGAGAAGAGATTTTTTACAAAAGGTATACAAAAAGAGCGTGCCCAACAGGTTTTTTGGATACGCTCTTTTGTCAGAAGATCTATTTTCAGGCGAATAGCCTAAATATATTACTCGATCTCGTCTACGCCGTCAAAGAAATATGTTGCGTAGTGAATACCGTTCTTGTCGTACAACTTGCGCAAGTGGTGCAAACGACGAGCAAAATCATCGAAATTCTTCTCTCCGACAGTCCAACCGGCCTCGGCAGTAGCAGCCATACGAGGCAACAACTTCTCCTGTGCGCGATGGAATGTCGAGATATACTCTGTCCAAAGATTTGTCTGCACACCCTTGATACGACCATACTCCGACGGCTGCAAGCCCTCGAATGGATCAAGGCTGTATGCCTTACGGAGAGTCAAGATACGGTTATCGCGGAACAACAATCCCTCCTTATTGCAGAATGGACGCTTAGTCTGATAGTAGTCGATGTAGCAGAAATACTTAGGTGAGAGAATAACATCGTTACCGAGCGAGATAGACTTTGCGCGGTTGCGGTCATTCCACAACATAATGGTTGCGCTCTTGTTGATACCACCATAGATAATCTCGTCCCAACCGATCATCTTACGGTTGTGCTTTGCAAGGAACTTCTCTACACGATGCATAAAGTAGCTCTGCAACTCGTCCTCATTTTTGAGGCCCTCTTCCTGGATACGCTTCTGGCAGTGTGGACACTCCTTCCAACGAAGGCGTGGGCACTCATCTCCGCCAAGATGGATATACTGCGACGGGAAGAGCGAGAATACCTCCTCTAAAACGCCCTCAACAAACTCGAAGGTTGTCTCCTTGCCTACACAAAGAACATCTTTGCTGATACCCCAACGGGTACGCACCTCGAACTGCTCGTCACGACAACCGAGGTGTGGATACGATGCCAATGTTGCTACCATGTGACCAGGCATATCGATTTCAGGGATAACCTCAATATATCGCTCGGCTGCATACTTAACGATGTCGCGAATCTCCTCCTGCGTATAGTAACCGCCATGAGGTGTTCCATCGTAAGTATTCGAGATATTGTTACGACCAATGATAGTCTGCTTACGCATCGAGCCAACCTTAATAAGATTTGGATACTTCTTAATCTCTACGCGCCAACCCTGGTCATCGGTCAAGTGCCAATGGAAAACATTCATCTTGTGGATAGCAGCAATGTCGATAAAACGCTTAACCTCGGCAACAGTAAAGAAGTGACGAGCTACATCGAGCATCACACCGCGATGACCAACCAATGGCTTATCCTTAATAGCTACACCCTCCAACTTGATACCCTTCTTGGTAACCTCGCCTGCCGAAACCAACTGGCGAAGGCTCTGCAAACCGTAGAATACCGCCTGTGGAGTGCCACCTACAATCGACACGCCCTTCGACGAGATATTCAAAGCGTACTCCTCTTTTGCGAGCGACTTGTCGAGCGACAAAACGATACCGCCCTTATCCTTCTTCTCTACATTGAGTACTGCGCCCAAATCCTTCTCTACATAGGCAGCAAACAACTCTGCCGAGCGCAACAACTCCGCCTCGGTAGTAGCAATAACAGTCTTAGCCGTCATCGTGTAGGCCCCCTTAACAGCCGTTGCCTCCATAGGGCGCGGAATAATCACCGTCTTTACACTCTGGGCCGATAGCGTTGAAACCGCCAAGAGAGTCAATAAAATTGATAAGATTCTCTTCATGATACTTTAAATATTTAATTAGGTTTTAATATTATTGTCTAATCTCTATATCCATCATTGTTCCCGTAGGGATATACTCCATTACCGGCATCTTCAAGATCTCTCCCTTGGCAATCGAAACCGCAGAAGTCTTGACCTTATCCATGAAATGGCCGGCATCATTAACTACTCGAACCGTAAATCCGTTCTTATACTCTTGTGCCGGCACGACAACAAATACATCGGTAATCGCATCGGCAGAGAGCTCTCCCATAACACGTACAACAACTTTTCGAGTCGAAGAATCTGTTAAAGTTGATGATAACGTAGCACTATCATAGTCTATTTCGAAAGATCCCGACATCTGCTCCTTATCATTGCCCCAGACATCTACTCGATAAACCATATTGTTACGAGCAACACCCTGCTCCGCCTTCAATTGCAAGTGAATGACTCCTGCAAGATGATGCAACTTAATCTTCTCGTCCTTATCGGCAACAGATGTCGCCATCGGAAGAGTATTTGTAGCAAAAGTACCGACAGCCGCACCCTGAACCGAAGGCAGAGTTATGGTTGTGGCATTTTTGTAGAACGCCGCAGGATAGAGCACATGGTAAGGATATGTCAGCTCCTCGGCAAACTCGAAGGTGGCAACACCGATCTTCTCGGCATTAATCTTCGCCTCGGAAGAGATTATTCCGTTTGCTGCAATTTGATCTCCATTCGACCAGCACACAGTTCTACTTCCATCAACAGCTTCACCCAATACCGTACGATTCGCAGCCAATTCTATGGTCAGCTTCGTATTCTTTGTCTGCAATGCCACATCGTCTGCAACAGAGCAACCTGTTGTTGCCAAAACAAGCAACGCAATAATTATGTACAATCTCTTCATATCGGTTCCTTCTATTTAATACCAATCACCCTCTGTCTCATGCATGTCGTCCAACATGCTACTCTTCTCGAATCCGCGCTCTGCGCGAACATCCACCACATCAAGTTCGGGAGTCTTATAGCCAAGACCATGTTTCTTAATCGTTCTATTCATAACAAGATATAGTTTGGTTTATGTTTCTTCAAACAATGGTAGTTATCCAAAGACAAATTTAGCATTTTTTTAGAACTATCACTACCTTTTAGACTCGAATTTAACTCTCGATATCACAGGATAGTGGTCGGATATATCAATTTTGTTATCTACCTCATAGGATACTACCTCAACCGAAGGTGATACCAAAATATTATCTATACGCAATAAGTGATACTTAGTATCATAGGTATATGCAAAGCCATCTGCCATCTTCGAGAAAGTATCATCTACATTTCCCGCAATCAGATTGTAGGTATATGATAGTGGGACATCATTAAAATCGCCACAAACGATAATCTTATGTGGTGTCTTAGCGAGAAACTCCGCCACACGCTCCGCTTGCACCGCTCGCTTGCAATTATTCTCCACCAATCTCTCCACTATACTGCGCAATTTAGTATCGCGCTCCTTGTCCAGGATATATTGATGATGTTCGAGAAATTGAGTATCCTCGGGACGAATCGAGGTCGATTGCAGATGAAGACTCAACACTCTTACCGTGTCATCTTTTATCCTCAGATCGGCCCATACTCCATTCTTACGCGGCAGCCCCTCGATTTCGCCACTACGCAATATACGATACTTAGACAGAATCTGGTTGTTGGCAGCACTACCCGTCTCCTTGAATGTTGTTGTGTACTTTTCGACAAGAGCGTCCCAACCCTCACCCTCTGTGACAATCTCCTGCAAGCAGAGTATATCGGGATTGTGCTTGAAAATATATTCGATTAGTCCCTCCTTCTTGCCCTCACGAACATTATACGTCATAACCTTCGTGAATCTTCGTTCTACAAACGAGGTGTCGTAATGGCGGTCAATATCGATTTTGTAGTATCGCGAAAGATAGAAAAAACCCCATATCACCACAGCAATCATCAGCGATGCGCGATACCATCGCCAACGCACCACCCAATAGAACATCACCACGATATCGAGCAGATAGATGATTGGTGCACCAAGGACTACAACGGAGAGTACACCACTCTTTTCAGGCGAGATATACTGGCAAATAATCGCAACAGCCGATGCAAAGAGGAGTGCAGCCATTAATATCGTAGCCACAATATCCATCAGGAACAGAGCCAATGTCTTTCCGCTATACACTCTGTTCTTGCGCTTCTTCTTGCGACTTATACTATTCGAGTAGTACTCTGCCATATCTTTTAGAAGAATATCTGACCCTTTTTACGCCACCAATACAGCAGAGCCAAGCCCCACAGCATGCCTCCTACATGAGCAAAGTGTGCAACACCCGTATTGGCACCCGACCAACCGAGTGCAATCTCCAATACGGCATAACCTATGACAAACCACTTCGCCTTGATAGGGAATGGAAGCGGAATGATATATATCATATTGTTCGGGTGGAGTACGCCAAAGGCCAACAATAGACCAAAGACTGCGCCCGACGCACCAAGCAAGGTCAAATCCTCACCAAAGAGCGATGCGATACCAATCTGTATCAATGCGGCACCGATACCGCACACCATATAGTAGATCAAAAAGCGTTTAGATCCGAGTTCATACTCCAATGTACGGCCAAACATCCACAATGCGAACATATTTCCGAACAAGTGATAGAAACCTGCATGAAGGAACATATATGTCACGAATTGGTAACTATGAAACTCCGGAGCGTTGAACGCATCGGTCCACCAAAGTTGCAGATACTCTGCACAAAAATGATTGACCGACGGAATAAGTCGTATTGCCAAATAGAGCACACAGTTGGCAATTATGAGGTTCTGCACCACAGGTGGTGTCTTGAAATAGGGATTTCTCATAAAATTACTCAAACAAATTTTTAATATCGGACAAAGCCCATGCCGAGATAATACGCTTACCCGACGGAGTGTAGCTCTCCCCAGAAGCAAGAATCTGCATAGTCAATCGCTCGGCATCTTCCTGCATAAAACGGATATTTCCTACCGCTTCACTATGTGCCAAAGTCTGCGCCAAGGCATTGCGACGCAACTCTACCACCGACTGCGGAAGTTTCAAACTCTGCAACAGATCATATACGGCTCTGTCGAGTCGCTCGGTATGCACATCAGCCGGAATACCGAACACCTCTATCGTATTTGCCTCTCGTGCTTTGATATCAAAGCCCAACGAAGCGAAGTCTACGGCATACTCTTCAATCAAGTCGAACTCCTCCTCAGTAAGGGTGAGCAACTCCGGGAAAAGCAATTGCTGCGACACAGAATGGCCGCTATGCAATGATGTTGCATAGTGGTTATAGAGCAAGCGCTCACGAGCTCTTGCCAAATCTATAACCAATATTTTCGACGAGAAGGTTGCTACGGCATATCGGCCACAGCAGAGTGTTATGCTCGAAGGCTCCTCGCGGATTTCCGTCTCTAAACCGAGCGATTGTTCCTCGCCATCACCTGACTCGAAATACTCGAATTCGGTATCGGCTGCACTATTTTCAAAGCCCATAAACTCCTTCGACGAAGCCAAGTCGAACTCCGGAGAAATCATCGGTATTGCCGACCAGGCTCCTTGCGAAGATGATATGCTTTCACTACTCTCCGAGCCATAATTCTCGGCAAACGGATTGTAGTTATCTTTGGTTGTTGCACGAGGCTCAGCATATCGAACACCCGTTGTTGCAACAGGAATATCTACCAAATCCTCAGCCTCGAAGTCGATTAACGGCATCGCTCCATTCTTAGCAAGAGTCTCGCGCACTGCGGCGTGTAGTATTTGCCATATTGCCTCGTTATCGGCAAACTTAACCTCTGTCTTTTGAGCATGTACATTGACATCTACACGCTCGGTATCGACTGTAATATAGAGGAAGAAGGTAGGATAGCCCTTCTCCGGAATCAACTTCTCGTAAGCCTTTGTGATCGCCTTATTCAGATATGGCGAGCGGAAAAAACGTCCATTTACGAACATATACTGCTCGCTCGAATTGTTGCGGGCTGTTTCTGGGCGACCAACATATCCCTTGACCGAAGCAATGGTTGTTTCGACGTCTATCTCCAACAGATTTCGTCTTGTTGCATTGCCCATAATACCGACGATGCGCTCCACAAGCGACGACACAGGCAATGAATATATCGGTGCGCTATTATTCATCAGCGTACAAGCAACTTCGGGGTGACATAATGCCACGCGACGGAACTCGCGCTTTATATCCGACGACAACGATGACTCCTTGCTGTTTATAAACTTACGACGAGCAGGTGTATTGTAGAATAGGTTGCGTACCAGGAATTGTGAACCAACCTCTGCCGCCACCGGAGTTTGCGATACAAACTCGCCGCCATTGATGATGGTCTGTGTACCCACCTCGCAGTCAGCTTGGCGAGTAATCAATTCCACCTGCGACACAGCCGAGATAGAGGACAACGCCTCACCGCGAAAGCCAAAGGTGTGCAAGGCATAGATATCGTCCAATGATGATATCTTGCTCGTAGCATGGCACTCGAAGGCCATACGCGCATCTACGGGTGACATACCTCGACCATTGTCGATAATCTGCACAAGGTCGCGACCACCATTAACGTAGTTTACAGTAACCTCTGTGGCTCCTGCGTCGATGGCGTTCTCCATCATCTCCTTAACAACAGATGAAGGGGATTCGACAACCTCGCCAGCCTTTATCTGGTTGGCAACTATTTCGGGTAGTAATTTAATGCAATCTGCCACTGCTTCTACTCCTCTTTATAATCGTTTGGTACTATCGTAATTGGGGTGTATGGATTGAACTCCTCAATCTCCTGTTGCATACGCTCCTCAGGCGTTGTTCTCGCCGTCGAGAAGGCCTCAACAATGCGCGGATAGAGCATATAGGCAATTATCACCAACACCGCAAAAAGCATTAGGAACATCATTGACGGCATCTTCTGCTTGCCCTCATTGGTGCTTTGTGCTGCACGCCTTGCCTCACGCTGGGTACGGATATACTGTCCCGGCTGATACTCCGCGCCGTCCATCTCCGACGAGGTGCCGTGCAACTCCCTACGGCGTTGCTCTCGGCGCTCCTTCTCAGGATCGTAGTATCGCGGAATATAGCGAAACTTATTGGCGTGTTTCTTTACCGGCGTGAAAAGTCCCATAGTATTTTTGTTTTTAGCCATTAGCCATTGGCCATTAGCTAAATTAAAAATTAACTCCTATCTCCTAACTGTTTGAGAGCTGTTTTTGAGCAGGTTTTTATTTTCGGAGCGAAGGTAATAGTGGGCCTATTTCCAAGCGACAAAAACAAAAAGATGCCAAAAAGAGCCTCAAACTATCTGAAAAAGTTTTTCATTCTTTCGAAGATGTTCTGATTCTCTACCGACTCGGCCTCCTTGAAGTGAGGTTGGTTGGAGAGCTCCTTCACCAACTTCTTCTCCTCCGAAGTAAGCGATGTAGGAATGGTAATATCCACCACTACCATAATATCTCCGCGTCCATATCCGTTTACATCCGGCAAACCCTTACCGCGAAGGCGCAAAACCTTACCGGCATGAGTTCCCGGAGCAATCTTAATCTTTGCCTTACCCTCGATGGTCGGAACCTCAACCTCTCCTCCGAGAATTGCTGTTGCCACCGTAATATTGAGGTTATGGATAAGATTGTTGCCATCGCGCATCAACTCTGCATCGTGTTCTTCCTCGATAACCACAATCAAATCGCCATTGATACCTCCGCGACGCGGTGCATTTCCCTTACCCGAAACAGTGAGCGCCATACCCTCACCAACGCCGGCAGGAACATTTATCTCGATAACTTCCGAGTCGCGAACACAACCCTCTCCGCCACACTTATCGCACTTGGCCGTAATAATCTTTCCGTCACCACCGCAGGTAGGACATACCGACTGCGACTGCATACGACCAAAGAAGGTATTTTGAACGGTTACCACATATCCGGAGCCGTTACAAGTCGAGCAGGTCGAGAATGACGAAGCATCTTTTGCTCCATTACCGCCACACTTGTCGCAAGCGACATATTTATTTACCTTTATCTTCTTGGTTGTTCCATTGGCAATCTCGGCAAGAGTCAACTTAATACGTACTCGGATATCAGAGCCACGATTAACCGAGCGACCTCCTCCGCGCGCACCACCAAAGCCGCCGCCGAAATGGCCTCCAAAGATATCTCCAAACTGCGAGAAGATATCCTCCATAGAGAAACCACCGAAACCGCCTGCACCGAAACCGCCTGCACCGGCAGCACCCGACATACCGGCATGACGGAATTGGTCGTACCGAGCACGCTTCTCCTCATTCGACAACACATCGTAAGCCTCAGCAGCCTCCTTAAACTTCTCCTCAGCCTCCTTATCGCCAGGATTTTTGTCGGGGTGATACTTAATCGCTGCCTTACGATAAGCCTTTTTTATCTCATCGGCATTGGCATTCTTCGGAACACCTAACACCTCGTAGTAATCTCTCTTTTCTGCCATAGCACTACTCTCCTACAACAACCTTTGTATAGCGCAACACCTTTTCGCCCTGCTTATAGCCGCGCTGCACCACATCGATAATCTTGCCCGACTTCTCCTCGCCTGCGGCAAATCGAGCCACTGCCTCATGCAAATCGGGATCAAAATCAGCATCGAGAGCCTCAATCTCCACAACACCCTTCTGTCGCATAATATCGACGAACTTATTGTAAATCAACTTTTCACCCTCGCGCAAAGCCGAAATATCATCACTCTTCTCCGATGCTGCAATAGCACGCTCCATATCATCAAGCACAGGAAGTACCGCCTTCCAAACATCACTGCCGCCCGACTCGATGAGAGCCATCTTCTCGCGCAAGGTGCGCTTACGGAAGTTGTCGAATTCTGCCTGCAAACGGAGATACTTATCTTTCCAATCTATCTCCTCGGCCTTTGGCTCCTCTGCCACAGTGTCAGCAGACTCCTCTGCCTCCTCTGCCATATTGGCACAAGGCTCTCCCTCACAATTAGGATAGCCTTCGCCCTCTACGAATCCTTCTTTCTCCTCAACAACCTGATTATCTGCTTGTTTCTTTGTCATATCTCTAAATTTTACATTCTCAACCTTTATGATTGCGCAAAAGATGTACCGTTTCCATATTCTTGTTAGAATAGCTTATCGTACATAGACTGATTTTTGTCGTACTTCAAGTCTGCAAGCGAAGCCGCCTTAACACCAATATTGAAACTCCAACTTCGGTGCATTCCGAACGGAATCCACACAAACGACATCTGCCAGCAGTGCAAATCTCGCGTTATCGAGACCGAAGTGGTGGTTAATTTACGATTCTGTATGTCAAATCCCGAAGTGAATGTAATACCCGTCTTCGGTGTCAGATTCACGCTACC
>JAZRGH010000008.1:0-35538 GCA_045644085.1 Alistipes sp.
AAATCGAGGAAATTTACTACCTTTGTAGCAGTAGAAAACAGCCGATAAAGAGTAGTGAAAAATGGTGAATTATAGCCGTGTGCAATTCGTGAGCATTGGATTAGGCTAAATACTAATGACGCTAATACACAATAGGTTACACACTTGGGAATGTTTCCTGGTGGCACCACAAAAAGAGAAATTCGATTATCGGATTTCTCTTTTTTTTGTAACTCCATAAGCCGTTTTATCACCCATGCCAACATGACGCGCTCAATGTTTGCCAAACATTATTTATTATCAAAATTCTATTTGAGCCTTGATTAAACTCTTAAATTATATGATTTTTTGTAAAAAATCATTATCTTTGTGCGATATAGTAGAATAAAACAACTAAAAAATTTATAACTATGAAAAAAATCTTTATCACCGCTTTGGTATTTTTGGCTTTCGTAAGTTGCAAGGAGAATAATAAAACTGCCGAAGTTGCAGAGCAGAGCGCAACAGAGGGTATCGTAGAATGCAATTTGGCGTTTGTGAATGTCGATTACGTATTGGCGGAGAGCGAAATTTTCAAGACTGAGGGTATTGCACTTCGCGACAAGACCGAAAAAACCCAGCAAAAGTGGGCCAAGAAGGAGCAAAATCTCCAAAACGAGATAAATCAGCTTGCCGAGAAGTACCAAAAGGGGTTGATTACCACTCGTAACGCTCAGGAGAAGGAGCAGGAGTTGCAAAAGCGCGCTGCATCAATGCAAACCGCTGCTCAGAAAGAGGGCAAAGAGTTGGAAGAGGAGAGCTTTGTTTTCCAGAACCGCATGAATGACCTCTTGATGCGCGCCATTCAGGAGATCAACGCCGACAAGAAATACAAGATGATCGTACAGACTTCGGCATTGCTTGACGCAGACGAGTCTCTCGATATCACAGATAAGGTTCTTGCAAAGGTAAATGAGCTCTACAAGGCAGAGAAAGAGAGCACAAAGAAGTAGCCAATAAAATAAGAGAAAAGACGAAAGGGTAGTCGGATATGGGATTTATTCCGTTCACATTTATAGACCTACTTGATATTCTGCTTGTTGCAGGGTTGCTTTTTGTTGCCTACAAGGCGATGAAGGGCACAAACGCACCATATATTATGGTAGGTATCGTAATGGTATATTTAGGCTGGGTTATTGTCAGAGCCCTCAACATGGAGTTGCTCTCGACAATCCTCGGGCAGATTATCAGTGTAGGTGTTATTGCCCTGCTTGTAATCTTCCAACCCGAACTACGTCGTTTTCTCTTTACGCTCGGTATGCGACAAAAGGAGATGGATTTCATCACCCGTTTCTTCTCGCTAAACCGCAAGCATAGCAACACCAATACATCGCCTATAGTATCGGCATGTATGGATATGAGCGAGAATAAGGTTGGCGCATTAATTGTATTTCGTCGCAAAGATGACCTACAATTTATCATCGAAGGCGGTATTGCCCTCGACGCGAACATTACGGTATCGCTCATAAAGAACATATTCTTCAAAAATGCGCCACTACACGATGGTGCGGTAGTGGTCGATAACAACCGTATTGTAGCCGCAAAGTGTATTCTGCCGGTTACACAGAGTAATGTTCCAAAGAGCTATGGTACTCGTCATCGTGCAGCCATAGGACTTAGCGAGATGACCGATGCCGTAGTTTTGGTGGTATCGGAAGAGACCGGAGCGATAAGCATTGTAAAAGGCGGTAAAGTTAAATCGAAGATTGATCCTCAAAAGTTAAATACTCTTCTCAAACAAGCACTTAACGAGCAGGAGGAGAAGAGTGCTATAAATGTAGAGGCATAACAAATATATACATGTTGTGTGATGAGACAAGGATTTGATAACGAGAAATATCTCAAAATACAGTCGGAGCAGATCAAAAAGCGCATTGCGCAATTTGGCGATAAATTATACTTGGAGTTTGGCGGCAAGTTGTTTGACGACCACCACGCGAGCCGTGTTTTGCCGGGATTTCAGCCTGATAGCAAACTGCAAATGCTGTTGCAGTTGAAAGACGAGGCGGAGATGATTCTTGTAATCAGCGCATTGGACATCGAAAAGAACAAGATGCGTGGCGATTTAGGTATTACCTACAACGAAGATGTATTGCGTCTGCGAGGTATCTTCGAGGGCTTGGGTTTGTGCGTCAGTGGAGTAGTAGTCACCCACTACAACGGGCAAGCAAGTGCCGATGCATATCGCAAACGCCTTGAAAGGCAGGGCATTAGAGTGTACTACCACTATACCATCGAGGGCTATCCTCACAATGTGGCACTGATTGATTCTGACGAAGGTTTCGGAAAGAATGACTATGTCGAGACCTCGCGTCCACTCGTTTTTGTAACTGCTCCGGGACCGGGCAGTGGAAAGATGGCTGTATGTTTGAGCCAGCTCTATCACGAGAACAAACGTAACATCAAAGCCGGATATGCCAAGTTCGAAACATTTCCTGTATGGAACTTGCCATTGAAGCACCCCGTAAATATCGCTTACGAAGCAGCAACTGCCGATTTGAACGATATCAATATGATTGATCCGTTCCACCTCGAAGCGTATGGCACGGTGGCATCGAGCTATAACCGCGATATCGAAATATTCCCTGTATTGAACACGCTGTTCGAGGCTATCTATGGCGAAAGCCCATACAAATCGCCTACCGACATGGGAGTAAACATGATAGGTTTCTGTTTCAGCGACGAGGATGTTTGTTGTGCAGCTGCGAAGGACGAGGTCATTCGTCGTTACTACTATGCACTATGCAACCTAGCGCAGAAGGGAGATAATGAGAATGAGGTAAACAAGCTGTCGCTCATAATGAAACAGGCGAAACTCACTACGGCAGATCGCAAGACTACCGTAGCAGCCAACGAGCGCAAAGATAAGGATGGTGTACCTTGTTCAGCCATAGAATTACAAGACGGAACAATTATTACAGCACGTACAAGTCCGCTTTTGGGTCCGAGTGCAGCGCTTTTGCTCAATGCAGCAAAGCATCTGGCAAATATTCCTCACGACGTAAAGTTGATACCGGAGCAGATGATTGAGCCAATCCAAAAGACAAAGGTCGGATTGTTGCATGGCGGTAATCCTCGTCTCCACACCGATGAGGTTTTGGTTGCATTGTCTATGTTGAGTATTACGGACAACAATTGCCGCAAGGCTCTCGATCAGCTTCCGAAGCTCAAAGGTTGCCAAGTACATTGCACTGTAATGTTAAGCGAGGTTGACCATAAGATTTTCAAGAAGCTGGGCATTGGCCTTACTTGCGATCCTGTGGAAAAGGAGTAAACAAAAAATAGCGGTTATAACCGCTATTTTTTTTTGTTCTTAGCTATTAGTTTTTCTTACCTATCCAAGTAAGTTTACGCCAAATCATCTCGAATGGACCATGCGAGAAGTGCGACAGCCACCAACGGCAGAAGGCATACTGCAAGGCAATGCAAAGTGCGCCAAGGAGAAGGCTTGATGCGTGGCCCGAGTAGCGGAACATTCCAAGTCCCCAGTTATAGAATACGAAGCCACCGATAATTGACTGCGAGAGGTAATTGGTAAGGCTCATCTTGCCATACGGAGCAATCTTTATAAGGAACTTGCTTGCCGAAGTGCGATAATACAATAATGTTATACCCGACACATAGAACAACATCATCGAAAGATTCTTCCACATATTAAGCAGCACCTTCACGCTCTTTTTAACACAAGCAATATCAACCATATCGGGCACCAAGTAGTAGAGTGGGCACAATACGGCAAAAGCGCACAACGAGCCTATAAGAATCTTCTTCCACACCTGTAAGTTATTATCCTCATTGTAGAAAAGACGTTTGCGGCCCAGATATATTCCCAAGAGGAAGAGGAATATGGTCTGCGTCATACGGCCATGCTCGATAGCCCAAGTAAAGTTTACCGGGAAGCCATAGCGCATACCTGCAATGGCGACATCAAGCCATGAGCCCTCTATTTGCACCGGCAAAATCGACTTAAAGAGCGCGCTCGAACCGAGATTTAACGACTGCGTCGCAGGATCTATAATACCTTTTATTATATAAAAGAGTTCTATCGGTTGTAATGCAAAGAAGATTGTTGCTGCAATCAGAACTTTATTGTTGGCTCTGATAAACGGTACCACAAGTACTCCGCACACCGCATATACGGTCAGAATATCTCCGTTGTAGAACAACAAATCGAATAATCCCCAGATAAACAACAAGACCATACGCCACAAGAAACGCGGACGAAAATCCTTGCCTTGTTGAGCCTGGTTGTCGTGTTGAATAAAGAAGCTCAATCCGAAGAGCATCGAGAAGATGGCGTACATCTTGCTCGCCAGAACAAAGAAGAGCGTATCCCATACACCTTGATTGAGCGAAGCCATAAACTCGCTCGATGCAGGCGGGAACTTGTAGAAATTGAGTTGCTCGATAAAATGAATCAATACGATACCACCGATTGCAATACCACGCAAGATATCGGCTACATCAATTCGCGTATTTGGTTTAAGTGAGGGTGTATAAGTCATTTGTGAGTTAAATTTGAAGTTAGTTTGATGTAGATAAAGTTCGGAGCAAACAAAAAGCCGAGAGCAGAGCATACTGATTGTATGCGAGCATCTCGGCAATCGTAGCCTAACGCATAAATTTGCGTCTTATACGTTTTTAATACTCTTCCTCATTAAAGAAGAAGTCCTCCTTTGATGGGTAGTCGGGCCAAATCTCCTCGATACTCTCGTAAGATTCGCCATCGTCCTCAATCTCTTGGAGATTTTCAATTACTTCGAGTGGTGCGCCTGAGCGAGTTGCATAGTCAATCAACTCCTCTTTGGTTGCCGGCCATGGTGCATCTTCCAACTTAGATGCAAGTTCAAGTGTCCAATACATAATTCTATCTTTTTAATTATTAGTTGTTTTCTGCAAAAGCGAGTGCAAAAGTATAAAAAAATTCTAATATACAAATATTTATTCACATATTTTTATGGACGCCATAAAACTTCCTCTGCATCAAGTCGTTCCGTAATTGTACGGCACAACGCATAAAGGTAGTCTGAAAGACGATTCAAAAATACAAGCAACGAGTGGTCAATCTCGTAGTTCTCTGCCGCCTCGATAGCTCGGCGCTCGGTTCTACGGCACACAGTGCGGCATATATGGCATAGCGACGAGAGCTCGCATCCTCCCGGTATTGTGAAATACTCGACAGGTTTCAAATCGGCCTGCAATGCATCTATACGCTCCTCCAACCAAGCAATATCATCTTCGGTAAGGCTAGGCATATTTCCCTTGCAACCACTGCCTAGTGCTAACAACGAACAAGTAGTCATAAGCAACGAGCATATCTTTCGGCAATCCCCAACATAGGATAGCAGAGCATCTTCTTGCACCATTTTATCCGCCAGGTAGGCAACATTTGCCTGCAACTCATCTGCTGTGCCATATGCCTCTACGCGCACATCGGTTTTTCGCACTCGTTCACCTCCGATAAGCGAGGTACGCCCCTTATCTCCACCTTTTGTATATAGTTTCATAGACGACAGTATTTTTTATAGACGATAGTGTTGTTTCGGTAAATGGTTGTTGAAGAATAGAATATAAGCACGATTATCAATCGTTGTCGAGCGATGTTCTTCAAGCAGCATCTTGACTTGGTTTTGACGCTCACGATTAAGATATGGCTGACATATAGCAAGCGTTACATGCTCCCTCTTAGCCTCTTCGTATGCCTCGCGCAAATGCTCGACAGGGTAGTCTGCCAAAAGAATAGATAGATCGCAGCCAACATCATTTATGGCATAACTTAATCCCTCGATATAACATAAGGTGTTGTGCAACTCCCTGGCCCGCTTATCTCCCACTCCGTTGGCAATAAGACTATCGTAGAGCTCTGTTCCTGAATCTTCTCGTAATTTTTTTGTCATGAGAACATTACGCACAAAGCCATAAACAAATGGGGAGTGTACACCATGTCCTTTATGGTGCTTAATACGCGAAAGTCTATTGCCAAGGAGCTGCAATCGGCGTTTAAGACTACGACCACTAGTTTTCATAATTGTTGTATCTTTTATTTTTTTAGCAATCCTGCCAAATGTCCGGTTGAGAATGCGATTTGCAGGTTGTAACCACCTGTATTGGCATCAACATCGAGCACCTCACCGGCAAAATACATTCCCTTGATTTTCAACGACTCCATGGTATATTCGTTAACCTCCGAGCAACTTACGCCACCTGCCGTTACAACAGCGTACTCAAATGGCATATAGTCCGAAATAGGGAACGACCAACCTTTCAGCACCTTAATAAGACGCTCGAACTCCTTGTCCGACACCTTCGAGATGTAGAGGCGTGAGTGAACATCCAACTCCTTACAGATAGGCACAACGAGTGGTTTTGGCACCAAGCGACGCACCAACTCGGCAAAGAAGTCCTCAGGTTTCATCTCGGCAACCTCGCGCTTAATACGCTCACGAAGAATCTCCTCGGTCAAAGCAGGCTTCAAGTCGAGTTCAATCTTAACACTCTTCTCGTCGAGCAGGGCATCTACCGCATCGCGACTCAATCGGAGAATTACGGCACCCTCCAAACCTCTATCCGAGAATGACATCTCACCAAACTCCTCACGCACCATCTCGCCCGCCACAAACAATCGAGCATTAATATTTTTGAGCCATACGTTCTTGATATACTCAATCTGTGGGTGATTCGATACCAACGGAGTAAGCGAAGGTCGTACAGACTCTACCGTATGGCCTACATGGTCAGCAAAGGTATAGCCATCGCCCGTAGAGCCGGTAGCAGGGTATGATACGCCACCCGTTGCGATAATCACATTTGCAACCTCGATTTTACGAACAAAACCTCGTTTGTTCATATACTTCACACCATAGACCTTTCCATCAGCCACCAATATCTCGGTTACACGCGAGTTGCACTGAATATCCACCTCGTAATCGCGGCAATAGAACTCCAAAGCATTGGCGATATCGGCAGCCTTACCGCTTGCCGGGAAAACTCGTTCACCTCGCTCGGTAACGAGCTTTACGCCCATACGCTCAAAGAAGCGCATTGTTGAGCGATTGGTAAACTCCGACATTGCAACATTAAGCCACTCGCTATTTGTGCGAACATTCTCGCCAAACTCCTCTACCGGGCGTGCATTAGTCAAATTACAACGGCCTTTACCCGTAATACGCACCTTTCGCGCAGGCTTCTCCATCTTTTCGAGCAACAAAACCTTATTACCGACCTTTGCAGCTGTTCCTGCGGCCATCAATCCTGCCGCACCGCCACCAATAACCACTACATCATAGTGTGGGTGTGACAACTCCATCTCTAAAATTTCTTCCATATATTCATTAGGCCGTTAGCTATTAACCATTGGCTTTCTATCTATTATAATTATCCTATTCGTTATAAATCAACTTTCGCAGCTCAGCGCACGCCTCCTCGGGGTTGTGGCGATTGAAATGAAACGGCACAATACCCAACTCTGCAGCCACCTCAACATTGTCTATACGATCATCTATAAATATGGTTTCGGTTGCTACAAGGTCGCAATGCGAGAGCAGGTATTCGTAGAATTTGCGGTCAGGCTTTCCGAGATGCTGCTCACACGATACCGCCTGATAGTCGAAGTAGTCGAATACCGGCAATTTACGCAAGTACTCGATATACTCCTTCGACATATTCGAAAGGACATACAATTTATACCCTTTAGCTTTCAGCTCCTTGATAAGCTCCACGGTTGGTTCAACCTCCTCCTGCAGGGCGATAGCCTGAAGCATATGAGCCTTGGCTGTCGCAGCGTCGCAATTACGGAATTTGGCAACTTCGGCTGCCGTTTCATCTATTGTAAGAAGTCCTAGATCGTAGTCGCACCAGAACGATGGAACACATTTCATATCGGGGCCGAATACGAAATCGAAAAACTTTCCAAGTTTCTCTCTAAACCCCTCCTCGTTATGTGCTACGACTACTCCTCCGAGGTCAAAAACTATATTTTTAATCATAATCTCTTATATTATCTCTACTGATTAGTCAACAAAGCCTTCACTCGAGTGCGGAACTCCACAGGGAACTTATCCATCTTCTCAATCTCGATCAAGCACTCAGCATGCGACTTATAATACTCCTCAATGCATTTGTGGATATTCTGAG
Organism: Alistipes sp.; assembly: GCA_045644085.1. GTDB lineage: Bacteria > Bacteroidota > Bacteroidia > Bacteroidales > Rikenellaceae > Alistipes. The sequence continues at coordinate 8,152 of JAZRGH010000008.1, forward strand.
GGTACTCCATAATAAAGTTTGGAGCCTGCGAAACATTCATATAGAAATCCGGCAAAAGTGGATATGGGTCATAGCGCTCGCCATATACCAACTTAAACTCTGCAGTAAGCGGCACACAACGATTTACTACACCCTGAATGCCATACAGCTTCGACTGCTGCGCCAAGTCACCATCTGCAAACTCAATCTCAACAATGCAACCCTTCGCATTATCAACCTCGCCAACGAGGATATAAGGCGCAAGAGTGTATCCATCGTAACCCCACTCGCCAACCTCGGCATAGCGGTTATACTTGAACTCCTTACCATTTACACGTACCGACTTCGGAGGATAGTTTGCAGGCAAACGCAACTCATACGCATTTGTGGCTGCCATACCCTCGAACTTACCCTGACGAGGAGCAATAGTGATAACCACCTTATTGCCATTTGTACACTTTGTAACCTTTGTTGTAGTGTAAGCGGTAGAGTAGTCCTTCGACTTGCCGTCATCCTCGTAGATCGATGTCTCGCCATCACCACCAGGAACAAAAGTCAATATATAGCTATTGTTTGGTGTCTGCAAGCTACGCACCGACTTAGGGTACATCGGAATAATCGAGCCTGCCTCTGCGAAATAAGGATTCTCGGCCTGTGTGCAGTAGATATCTACAACCTCGTCGCTACCCTCATACATCTTACCGCTAACCATATTAAACCACTTCTTGCCCTTTGGCAACCACACCTTGCGTGTTGCCAAACCGGTAACTTTATCGGCAGGCGCTACAATCGGAGCAACAAGGATATCGTCACCGAACATATACTGATCCTTCATAGAGTAGGCCAAGTCGTGCTCCGGATATGTGTAATACATAGGGCGGCACATCGACACACCACTATCGAAGGTCTGACGAGCAGCATTGTAGATATAAGGGGCGAGCGCATAGCGCAAGTGCATTGCCGCACGCATATCAAACATATGGTTAGGGAACTGCCAGATACGACGCTCGATATTTGCATCCTTCGAGCAATGGGTCTTGAACACAGGAGTAAATACTCCATACTGCAACCAGCGGAGATACATCTCGGGATCGACCTTGTTTACATCTTCGCTATGGAAGTAGTGTCCACCGATATCGTGTCCCCAATAGCCGTAACCCACATTCGATGCGGTAGCAGTAAACCAAGGCAAGAAAGCCAACGACTCCCACGAGATGTAGGTATCGCCCGAAAAGCCTACCTGATAGCGGTGCGAGCCCAGACCTCCCCAACGGTGATAGATCAAAGGTCGCTCGTTGCCCTTCTCGGCCATATGGTGATCGAAGATGTGGTTAAGCCAGAATGTATTGCTCAAACCATTCACATATTTGCTATTTGGCCATTGTTGCCAATCGAGCCACCAGAAGTCGATGCCCTGCTTCTCGATAGGGCCAAGCACTGTATCGAAATAGGCATCAGCCCACTTCATATCCGACATCTTATAAGGCACGCTCTTGCCCTCCTCTTTCCAGCCATAAGCCTCGGTAAAGCGCTTGTAGGGCTCCTCGTAAGGCTGAATACCCGATGCAGGGTGAAGATTAAGCGAGGTTTTCAAATTCTGCTTGTGACACCACGAAAGGAAGTTATCGGGCGAAGGGAACAACTGCTGTTTCCAGGTATAACCCGTCCAACCGACACGCTGGTCATACTCGTCCATCTTGGTATTATACTTACTCAAGCCCCAAGTCTCATGCCAATCCATATCGATAATCAACACATCGATTGGAATATCCAACGAGCGCATAGTCTCGACCAAGTCACGCAACTCGTTATCCGAGTACTGCCAATAGCGGCTCCACCAATAGCCAAACACATACTTCGGAGGCAATGGGATATTGCCCGCAACGAGTGTATAATCTTTCAATGCCTTGGTGTATTCGTGTCCGTATGCAAAGAGGTACAAATCAAGACGATCTCCCGTAGGACGGCACTCAGCCCACTGTTTCCAATGATTTTCAACCGGCACAAAGAGGTGACGAGTCGAGTCGTCAACAACACTCCAACCCGCACGCGAAAGCAAGCCCTTCTCCATTGAGCTACGTCTTCTCGAACTTCTTGGGTGCTCCTGCGAGCCATAGTAGCGGTCAATTGTACGGGTGGTGCCCATCAGGTTCTGGGTATCCTCATCGCCATAGTGCCATACAACCTTCTTATCTGCCACCAAAATCTCTGCCGAGAGATTCTCTGCCGAGAATTTTGCCCCCTTGATGTAGGTCAATGTTACATTCGAGGTCGAAATTGTAACCTTTGAGCGAGTTTGTCGCACCCGGAACTCAGGGACCTCCAACTTACGATTTACGAAAGTGAGCGAAGCTCTATCCTCGAATTTGCCATCTTCGGCCCACTCCATACGAATCACCTGCGGAGTAAGCACCGTAAATCGAGCATTGCCTACTATAACTTGTGCCTTCTCGTCGGCCTTTGGGTTATTCTCTGCAACCACCGCCAACGGCATTACGAGCATTACGACGAATGCCAAAATCGAAAATCGCTTCATTTTAGTTACTCTTTTTTGAAATTTTCACCACAATACTACTATCCAAACCCTTCAATTCGGTAGCAACAGTCTCGGCAACCGACTTACCCTCGAATGTTCCGACAACGAAGGTCGATCCGATACGCGAAATTGTACAATCGTTTTTGTGCGAAAGTATCAATGCCTTTACATCGTCTGTCAGACTTGCTACTCCCGTAATCTCTATATTGTACTGGCTCTCGGAACGACGCATATCTTCGAGTGTAGGGTAGTACTCTCCATCAACCCAAACTGCAATGATAGGTTCCTTGAAGCCAAGTTTTTTTAGATATACAACGCCCTCTTTTGCCTCCTGTTCGGTACGGAAACCTCCGACAAAATAGGCATACATACCGTTATTGTAAGCCGTAGTATATGAGAGAGGCGTAACTCCTCGCAAGGCCGAAAGATTTGGTCGCTTCGAGAACAAACCGATGCGAATACGATATACTGTTCCATAATCGTAAACTTTGGTCTGCGGAACAGGATTTTTCGAGTTGTAAATTGTCGGAGTTTTAACCTCGATATCCTCATATTTGATAAAGCTACGACGCTGCAACGACAATTTAGATAGGCGATAATCTCTGTTCTTCAACTCTGCCGCAACCAATTTCAACGAATCGCGCGATGTGGTCAGCGACAAAGTCGATGCAATATACATTTCATACTCCGTAAGAGCCTTCTTACGTGCATAGTATCCTACCAGCGCATCAGACTGATATAGGTCCGTATTATCGTTGATTTCTCGCTCGGCACGAGCCGTAGCCTCTGCCGAGAGGTCAAGCATTGAGGTGTTTCCATCACGCTCCATCAACAAATCGTAGGCATATATCTTATTGAAATAGAGTGATGACCACGACGAAGTTATTTCGCTGTCAAGTGATGCCATTTCGCATTTCTTTGCAGCAAATAGTTCGGCCTGTTGGTCGGCCTCTTCTCGCGTTGGCACCTCCATATAACGGCGCTGTAAAGCGAGCAATTCTCCATACTTTGCAAAATATTGTTCTACCATTGCCTTAACCTTCAACTCTCGTTTTTGGGCATCAAGCAATGTTTTGTAATCGCTCTGCGAAAGTCGCTCTGCGAAATAGTCGTTAGCAACCAAATCGCGCTTCATTCGAGCCTTGTCAGGAATGTAATTTCCTCGTTTCTCCTCGACAACAGGTTGCTCCTTCTTCTCGGTACTCTTCTTCTTTTGAGCATCATAGTATGCCGTTAAGGCATCTCGCGCCGCAACCTGCGATATTTTAGCAAGCATCTCTTCGTACTCCGCCTGCAAACGCAAAACTTCCTTCTCCAACGATAGAATTGTCGGAGTAAGTTTCTCGCGCATAGACTCGTTTCGGGCATAGTTGGTACGATGTTCTGCCAACACCTCTGCTACCGAGTCGCGCACAAATAGTGCTCGCTCCAAGCTCTTAGCACTTTGCGCCTGCGCACTAAGACCACAAGCCAAAGCCAATGTATATATAATTGTTCGTCTCATCGCCACATCCTAATAAAGAGGAACTGAATAAATCCGAATATTTCCAAACGGCCCATAAGCATCAATACCGAGCCTTGAATCTTCAACAACGACGGTAGCTCAGCATAGTTATCCAATGAGCCAACCTCACCAAATCCCGGTCCTACATTACCGATAAATGCAACGGACGACGAAAATGCTGTGAGCAAATCCAAGCCCAACAAGGTGCTTGTCAGCGTACCGAGTAGTATCAATACGAAATATGTAGTGAGAAACAGTGTTACCGTATTTACTTGTCTATCCTCCTGCAAAATACCATCAAGACGAATACGAATAACTGCATTAGGGTGCTGTTGCCCGCGCAAACGAGCCTTCAAGACCTTCGCATAAAGTAACACTCTATCAACCTTCGCACCTCCCGAAGTAGAGCCTGCACAACCGCAGATTATCGAAAGTATAATAAGGATAACCACCGCAAATGGAGTCCAGAGATTGGTATCTGCCGTTGCAAAACCCGTAGTCGTAATCAGCGATACAGTCTGGAATACCGACTGACGCAACGATGTAAAGATATTCGGATATATATCGGCAAAATAGAGACTTGCACCGATAAAGAGGGTTGCAGTCACTATTATCGCCACATAGACACGCACCACCTCCGAGCGGAAGATATTGTTTGCCTTGCGGGTAAAGGTCGAAAAAATAAGTCCAAAGTGCAGACTCGAAAGGAACATTACCACAATCAAAACCCACTCAATAAGCGGACTATCATAGAAACCGACACTTGTATTCTTTGTCGAAAAGCCACCCGTAGCACACGCTGACATTGCGTGATTTACCGCATCGAACCAACGCATACCCGCAAATTTCAACGCAAGAGTCGTTATTATAGTCAAGCCAATATAAATCGCAAGCAATATCTTCGCAATCATCTGTGTACGATAGCGATAGTTATCCTTTGCCAACGACGAGAGTTCTATGCCCGACAAAGCCATCTTATTCGTTCCGAGCGACGGCAAAACGAGCAAAGCAAACATCACGACACCTACACCTCCAACCCAATTGGTTGCCGAGCGCCAAAAGAGCAAGCCCTGTGGCAGAGCCTCGATATTGGTCAAGATAGAGGCTCCCGTAGTCGTAAATCCAGAAACACTCTCGAACCACGCATTTACCAACGAAAATTCTCCGCCCCAAATAAGGTATGGAAACATTCCCACTACGCACGACAACACCCACGAGCCTACGACAATCATAAAGCCCTCTTTGGTGGTAATACTATCCGCCTTCGATACGAATATCATAGGGAAACCTCCGAGCAACAGCGTCAGCAAAGCTGACAGCAAAAGCGGATAGAAGCCCGTATCGTTGGAAACATACGAGATACCTGCCGACACCGCCATAATGGCCGAGAGGCAGAGCATCACCGTACCAACATATCTCAAAATAACACTAAATCGCATCGTTCTCTTGCTTTTTGTTCGACTTCGCGATGTTTATAAGGTTTTCAATATTGTCATTCAACTCCTTAATCTCGTCTATCATCTCCGCCTTCACCTTGTATGGAAGTTTGAATGCAAGATGATCCGACAACGCCTTATTTATACGAAGTATAGGTTTTACGCCATAGATATAGAGGAAGAAATAGAACATCAACACGATGGCTATCATCACCGCCAACGAAATCAGAACAGGAGCCACCGAGCGATAGGCATTCTTCGACAACTGCGCAGCACGAGGAGCAACCTGACCACGCGAGAGGGTAGTGTAATGCTTAACCTGCTCTGTAAAACGAGAATATAAAGGTTCGTAGACCTCAACATACCACTTACGGCCATCAACTTTATGCACCTCAATCGTCAGCGAGTCTATTACAACCGTTTCAGTTGACGAGTAATTATTTGTCAGCGAGCGCAATCGTGCACTATACATCGAAAGACTATCCAAACAGCCTTGTACCACCGCAGGAGCATTGTCGCGTACAGACGAGATCTGCATATCGAGTTCCGACAACGCCTTATGACAGGCCGATTTATCTTCTTTGCCGAAAATGGCAATATCGATAATGGCGCGGCTATGATCGTGTGCCGAGCGCAACAAGTTCTTTGAAACCTCCATATCTCGGCTGCTTGCCGAGAGAATTTCATCGGCATCGTAGCTCAAATTGCTCAACTCGAACAACGAAATCACACCTGACGCCGTAAGTAGCGCAACAATGCTCAAAAACGCCACCGTAACTCTCTTTCCAATACCTTTCATATCTCGAAAAATAAATTTACAATTCGTGTTTAATTCTGTTTTAACTCACAAAGGTAGTAAAATTTTGCGTATTTTAATTAAAAATTAAAAAAAATGAGGGCAAAGGCTATTTTTTCTCCGATTGTTTTTTTTCAGGAAAAGTTCGTAACTTTGTGTTGCAAATCAAAACACCTATCGTTATGAAAAAGTTTTTCTACTTTACGTTGCTATGTGTAACAATATTAGTAATCACATCGTGCAGCAAATATGACATCGAAACTAACGACCTTATCGGCAAATGGGAATCAACCGAAGTAATAGACAATGGCGAAAAGACAAAATACGAATGCTTTACCTTTGAAGCAGACGGATCTTGCCTGTACGAAACGGTAGTTACTCTCAACAATTGGGAGGAGCCTAAATATGACAATACCCCGGAAGACCCCAACTTTCCCGGAGGCGAATTAGATAGCAATATCGTCAGTTCAGCCCACTTGAATTACACTTATAGTCTAGTTGACAATGTCCTCTACCTAATCGCCCAATTCGACCTCTCAAGTATATCAAAAGAAACAGCATACATAGTTTCGATAAAGAAGAACACTCTAACGCTCACGAATTATAAAACTTCAACCACATACACCAAAGCAAACTAAACAAAGAAAGGTCGGCAAATGCCGACCTTTTCTTATGCTTTTTCATTTAGATTATCTCGCCCAAAATATCGGTTGAAGGTTCGATGTCCAAGAGGCGAACTTTCACTATTTGATTTATATACTTCTTGTTGTATGGTACTTTGATTTTCAGGTAGTTACTTGTAAATCCCGTCATCATTCCGCCACGCATTGTACTCTCGAAAAGCACCTCTGCCGTAGTGCCGAGATATTGCTTACAAAAATCGTAATGGCAACGACTGCTCAACTTCTCTAAACGCTTTGCGCGAGCCATCGAAACCTCGGACGACACCTTATCAGGGAAGTGTATCGCAGGGGTATTCTCTCGCTCCGAATATGGAAAAATATGGAGGAACGACGGCTTAATCTTCGCCAAGAAGTTGTAGCACTCCTCAAACTCCTTTTCGCCCTCGCCCGGAAAGCCCGTAATAACATCAATACCGATAAAGGCATCAGGCATCGCTTTTCGCACTGCATTTATACGCTCCTCGAACTTCTCCACAGTGTAGCGACGACGCATCAAACCGAGCACCTTATTCGAGCCGCATTGAATAGGAATATGGAAGTGATGTTGAAATTTATGTGACGATGCGCAAAATGCTATTATCTCGTCAGTTAGCAAATTTGGTTCTATCGAGGAAATTCGATATCTTTCGATACCCTCAACATCATTTAAAGCCCTCAACAAATCGAGAAAACTTTCACCCGTAGTGCGACCAAAATCACCCGTATTTATACCCGTAATGACTATCTCTTTTTGGCCACCTTTTGCTATCTCTTTCGCCTGCTTTACAGCTTCGACAATAGGGGTATTTCGACTTGCTCCACGAGCATTGTGAATGGTACAATAAGCGCAGCAATAATCGCAACCGTCTTGAACCTTCAAGAAAGCGCGTGTGCGATCACCGCTTGAAAAGGCGGAAAAGAAGGACGTAATTTCATCTGTTTCGCACGAAAAGACTTTCGTTTTACCTCGCTCGGCCAATCCAAGTACCTGCTTATATGTTTCACCCTTATCGTTATTGCACAACACAATATCAACACCTTCGATATCGGCAATTTCATAAGGTTTTAGCTGCGCATAACAGCCTGTAACAGCGATTATTGCATCGGGATTGCGACGATGAATTTTGCGTATCAGATTACGGCACTTCTTATCTGCCTGTGCCGTAACCGAACAGGAGTTTATAATCGAAATATCGGCATCTTCATTGGTACCGACGCGCACAAATCCGCCCTCCTCAAACTGACGAGCAATGGTCGAACTCTCCGAAAAGTTCAACTTGCAACCGAGCGTATGAAAATTAACTCTGCGAGCCATCTATATTCTATTCTCAAAATTTCTCACAAAATTAGACAAAAAACACGAAAATAACGATTGTAGTTCCATAAAAAATACTATTTTTGCATTGATATTATCAATGACAATGAATTTTATAGCCGACATACTGCAATATAACTACTTATCGAATGCACTTATTGCCTGCATCTTGTCGGGCATAACATGCGGAATCATAGGCACATACATCGTAGCACGAAGAATGGTTTTCCTCTGCGGTGGCATTACTCACGCCTCGTTTGGCGGCCTGGGTATCGCCTTCTATCTCGGAGCAAATCCAATTCTCGGAGCGACAGTTTTTGCCATTCTCTCGGCTCTCGGCATTGAGTGGAGCAACTCTCGCTCGAAAATCCGTCCCGATTCGGCTATCGGAATGGTATGGGGTATAGGTATGGCAATTGGCGCCTTCTTTATCGCTCTGCGCCCCGGCTACACATCGGGAGATATGGCAAATTTCCTTTTCGGAAGCATTCTGACAGTAACAAATAGCGATATCATTGCCCTTACCGCACTCGCCATCTTATTGATTATAGGCGCATTATTATGGCATCGCCCAATAATGTTCGCAGCATTTGACCGCAACTTTGCCGAGGCTTCGGGTGTTCCCGTAAGCCTCGCAAACTACACAATGGCAGTCATTACCGCCATAACAATCGTGCTTTCGATTCGCACAATGGGCATTGTCCTGCTTATCTCACTGCTGACTATGCCCGTAGTAACGGCAAATCTGCTCTTTAAAAACTACAAACAGATTGCTCCCGCATCGGTAGTAATAGCCACAATTGCAGGAGTCGCAGGTATTACATTGAGTTATCACGCCGAAGTACCTTCGGGCCCGGCAATAATATTTATGCTCACAATGGCATTTTTAACAATAAAATTGTTATCTTTGTGGGTAAAACGATTAAAAAACAGAAAAAACAGAGTAGCCTGACGCTAATGAAGAAAATACATCAACTCGTATTAAAATCATATCTCGGTCCGCTTGTACTGACCTTCTTTATCATCATCTTTATCCTGATGATGAACTTCGTATGGCGATATATTGACGAATTGGTCGGCAAAGGTCTTGATCCTTTGGTGATTCTCGAACTCATCATGTATGCCACAATAAACATGATTCCGATGGGTTTGCCGTTGGCCATTCTGCTGGCTACGATTATGACCATGGGTAACCTCGGCGAGAACTACGAGCTTTTGGCAATGAAATCGGCTGGAATGTCGCTAATGAAGATTATGAAACCGCTATTCTGGGTTATCGGCATTATCTCGTTTGGCTCTTTCTTTATAGTAAATGATCTTGTGCCGTGGGCAAACAAGAGAATGTTTGCCACACTCTACGACATCAAACAGCAGAATGAGGCTCTCGAATTTCAGGACGGACTCTTCTTCAACGGCATTGACGATATGAGTATTCGTGTAGAGAAGCAGGATCCAAAGACAAAGCTTTTGACCAATGTTCTCATATACGATAACCGCTCACGTAATGGTGACATGACTACGACCATAGCCGATTCGGGCTATATCCGTCTGTCCGACGACAAGCGTTATCTTCTCGTAACACTCTTTAATGGTGAAACTTACGAGCAGACGCGCAACTACCAATGGTACACAAAGAGTTCGTTACGCCATCATAAGTTCGAGCGACAAGAGGGTAAAATTCCGATGTCAGGATTCGACTTTCAGCGTAGCGACGAAAATATGTTTGGCGGCAATAGCCAAACAATGGATATCAGCGACTTGCAACACAGCATCGACTCGCTCGACATGCTTGTAAACAATCTTACGGCCACCGCATATAACCCTCTATTGCGAGAGCAAATCTTCGCAAAAGATCCTGATGGTGTTGCTCCACCAGACACAATAGAGATTGATCGCTCACACAAGGTCTTCGGTGCGGCCTTACTTGATTCGATTCCGACACTCAGCACACGATTAAAGAGCAAGATTTACGAGAGTGCATTGCGTACTGCCCGTAATTCGCGAAATATGTTTACCTTCGACGAAAGCACCTCGAAAGAGGCTCTAAATCAGCTATATCGCAGTAAGAACGAATGGCATCGCAAATTAACCTTGCCTATATCCATTTTGATATTCTTCCTTATCGGAGCACCTCTCGGAGCAATTATCCGTAAGGGAGGTTTGGGTATGCCTATTGTTATCTCGGTAATCTTCTTTGTCATCTATTATATCATCTCTATCTCGGGCGAAAAGATGTCGAAGGAGGGTACTTGGAGTGCACTGCTCGGTATGTGGATTTCGGCTATTATTCTCACGCCGTTGGCGATATATCTCTCGCACAAGGCTAACAATGACTCGGCACTTCTCGACATTGATTGGTATATTGGCCGCTTTAAGCACTACCGCGAAAAATTAATTGCCAAGCTTCCAGAGAAGTGGCAAACGTGGATAACTGAGCACGAGGCACAACAAGCCGAGAAGCGCTCGGTAAAAAACCTCAAAAAGGCTGCAAAAAAACGGAAAGCGGAAAACGGAAAACGGAAAACGGAAAACTCTTAATTAGTGAATTGTGAGTAATTGAAAAAATAATTCTTAATTGTCAATTCTTAATTTTAGAAGTCGTGAATGCAAAAGATATTCGCATAGTATTTATGGGTACGCCCGAATTCGCAGCGCCTTCATTGAAGGCATTAGTCGAGGGAGGATATAATGTTGTTGGCGTGGTCACCATGCCCGACAAACCCGCAGGACGTGGCATGCGTCTACAAGAGAGCGACGTAAAGCGAGCTGCAAAAGAGTTGGGTATTCAGACTATACTACAACCCGAAAAGTTGCGCGACGAGGAGTTTTTATCGGCCCTCAAAGCACTGCAGCCCGACTTGGGAATTGTTATTGCTTTCAGAATGTTACCCGAAGTGGTGTGGGCAATGCCCCGTTTCGGCACATTCAATCTTCATGCATCGCTTCTGCCGGAATATCGCGGTGCAGCTCCTATAAATTGGGCTATTATAAATGGAGATAAGGAGAGTGGCAACACGACCTTCCTCCTCAACCACGAGATTGACAAGGGATCTATAATCGGCCAGCAACGCACACCTATCGGCGACGAAGAGTGTGTAGGCGAGTTGTACGACAGGCTGATGACGATGGGAGCAGAGTTGGTTGTCGAGAGTGTCGAAAAAATTGCATCGGGAGATATCAACCCGATAGCGCAGCCTCAAGAAGACACCGATTTGCGACCTGCGCCAAAGATTTTCAAAGATATGTGCGAGGTTAATTGGCGCGGAAACGGCACACAAATTGTCAATTTCGTACGCGGATTGTCGCCTTATCCGGCAGCGTGGAGCATTTTGCAGCGTGGCGAAGAGGAGCTTTCGGTAAAAATCTTCAAGGTTCGTTTCGAGGAGAAATCTCACTCGGCAGAGGCCGGCACAATCTTTACCGACAATAAAACTTATATCAAGGTGGCATGCAACGACGGTTGGATTGCCATCGAGGAGTTACAAGTAGCAGGCAAAAAGCACATGGCAGTGCGTGATTTGTTGTTAGGCTTAACCCTCAACGAAACCGATAAATTCCAACTAAAACAACTATAAAAATTAAAAAGGTATGAAAAAGCACAATTTCAGCGCAGGCCCTTCGGTATTGCCCGAAGTAGCTCTCGAAAACGCAGCAAAGGCTATTTTTGATTTTGCAGGCACTGGTCTTTCGGTACTTTCGTATTCGCACCGCAGCAAGGAATTCGAGGCCGTATTGGCAGAGGCAAAGGCTCTCTTCCGCGAATTGCTGAATATTCCTGACAACTACAAAATCTTCTTTGTCGGTGGTGGTGCAAGCACACAGTTCTTCCACATTCCGGCAAACTTTCTCGGCAAGAAGGCCGGCTATATAAATACCGGCGTTTGGACCAAGAAGGCTATTAAGGAGGCTAAATTCTACGGCGAGGTAGAGGTTGTAGCATCGAGCGAGGATAAGAATTTCTCTTACATTCCGAAAGGATTTGAGATTCCAACCGATTTGGACTATCTCTATATTTGTTCGAACAATACCATCTATGGTACTGAATATAAGGTAGATATCGACTCTCCTGTACCATTGTTCGCAGATATGTCATCGGATATTTTGAGCCGTCCTGTCGATGTTTCGAAGTATGCTCTTATTTATGGTGGTGCACAGAAGAACCTCGCTCCTGCGGGCGTTACATTCGTAATTATCCGCGAGGATATGCTCGAAAAGGTTGTTCGTCCTCTTCCTACAATGATGAACGTGAATACACACGTCGAGAACGATTCGATGTTCAATACCCCTCCGGTATTCCCTATCTTTGTCTTGAACGAGACATTGAAGTGGTTGAAATCTATCGGTGGCGTAGAGGCCATGTACAAGATTAACCTCGAAAAGGCAGAGTTACTCTATAACGAAATTGAGCGCAACTCATTGTTCCGCCCAACCGTAGCGAAGGAGGATCGTTCATTGATGAACATCTGCTTCGTGATGACCGAGGGCAACGAGGATTTGGCTCCTGAGTTTATGGAGTTTGCCAAGGAGCGTGGTATGGTCGGCATTAAGGGACACCGCCTCGTAGGTGGTTTCCGTGCATCGTGCTACAACGCTTGTCCAAAGGAGTCGGTAGAGGCTCTCGTGGCTTGTATGCAGGAGTTCGAGTCGTTGAAAACCAAATAGTTGAATTATGCCTACAATAGTTCCTTACACATACGAGAAGAAGGAAGAAAAAGTATTACACTTTACATCATTGATTAAGGGTATGAAAGTTCTTATTGCAACCGAAAAACCATTTGCCAAAGAGGCGGTAAATGGTATCAAAGAGATTTTGCAAGCAGCAGAGTACGAGGTTGTTCTGCTCGAAAAATATACAGACAAGGGCGATTTGCTCGCAGCCGTAGCCAATGTTGATGCACTTATCGTGCGTAGCGACAAGGTTACAAAAGAGGTACTCGATGCAGCCAAAAACCTCAAAATCGTAGTTCGTGCCGGTGCAGGTTTCGACAATGTCGATTGCGAGGAGGCAAAGAAGCGTGGGGTAGTTGTAATGAACACCCCTGGTCAGAACTCTAACGCCGTAGCAGAGTTGGCCGCATGCTTTATGATTTATATGTCGCGTAATCAGCTCACATCAGGCACAGGTCATGAGATCATCGGCAAGACACTCGCAATTCACGCCTATGGAAATGTGGGTAAGTTGGTAGGTCGCAAGGGTAAGGCTCTTGGTATGAATGTTATCGCCTACGACCCATTTATCACAGATCCTGCCGTATTCGAGGCTGATGGAGTAGAGAAGGTTGACTCGGTAGAGGAGTTATACCACCGTGCAGACTTCCTCTCGTTGCATATCCCTGCAACACCACAGACCAAGGGCTCAATCGGTTACGACCTTGCTATGTCAATGCCTAAGGGTGCTACACTCGTAAATACTGCCCGCAAGGAGGTTATTGACGAGGTTGGCTTAGCGAAGGCAATGGAGGAGCGCGAGGACCTTAAATACATTACCGATGTAGCTCCTGATGCAGCTGCTGAGTATGCGGAGAAGTTTGGCAAGCGCTACTTCGGAACACCGAAGAAGATGGGAGCCGAGACTGCCGAGGCTAATATCAACGCAGGTTTGGCGGCAGCACGACAGATTGTTGACTATTTCGTAAACGGAAACACCCGTTTCCAAGTAAATAAATAGTATTATGGTACGCATTAAGCCATTCAAAGGTATTCGCCCTCCAAAGGAGTTAGCGAAGGAGGTTGCTTCACGCCCATACGATGTTTTGAACTCGGCAGAGGCAAAAGCCGAGGCAACAGAACGCTCTTTGCTACACATCATCAAACCCGAAATCGACTTTGAACCTATTGCCGACGAACACTCGCAGGAGGTCTACGACAAGGCTGTCGAGAATTTCGCCAAGTGGCGTAATGAGGGTTGGTTGCAGCAAGACAATGACGAGCACTACTACATCTATGCTCAAACAATGGAAGGACGCACACAGTACGGACTCGTAATGTGCTGTCATTTCGAGGATTACCTCTCTGGTGCAATCAAGAAGCACGAGCTTACGCGCACAGACAAAGAGGAAGATCGCATGCACCATGTTCGCAACCAGAAGGCCAATATCGAGCCTGTATTCTTCGCATATCCCGACCATGCTGACATCGATGCCATCGTAGCAAAAGTTACCGCATCGAAGCCAGAATACGACTTTGTTGCCGAGGACGGTTTTGGTCACACTTTATGGGTTGTGCCTACCGAGTACAACGACCACATAACCACCGTTTTCGCCACCATTCCGGCATTGTATGTTGCAGATGGTCACCACCGTACAGCGGCAGCAGCTCGTGTTGGCGCAGAGTGCAAGGAGAAAAATCCAAACCATACGGGCGACGAGGAGTATTGCTATTTCTTGGCTGTTACATTCCCTGAATCGCATCTTCGCATCATCGACTACAACCGCGTAGTGAAGGATTTGAACGGATTGAGCGAGGAGCAGTTCCTCGCTACATTAGAGGAGGATTTTGTAGTAGTGAAAGAGGGTAGCGCAATCTATAAGCCGCAGGCATTGCACAACTTCTCTATGTATCTCGGAGGAGCATGGTACAGCCTTACCGCAAAAGAGGGTCGCTACAACGACGCCGACCCGATTGGTGTACTCGATGTAACTATTTTGTCAAATCTCGTACTTGATAAAATTCTAGGTATCAAAGATTTGCGTACATCTAAGCGTATCGACTTCGTAGGCGGTATTCGCGGACTTGGCGAGTTGCAACAGCGTGTTGATTCGGGCGAGATGAAGGTTGCCTTTGCGCTCTATCCCGTTTCGATGCGTCAGCTTATCGACATTGCCGACACCGGCAATATTATGCCTCCGAAAACCACTTGGTTCGAGCCAAAACTTCGTTCGGGAATTGTTATTCATTCATTTAAATAATAAGTTATGAAGAAAGCATTATTAACCCTAATTGCAACTGCACTTACGTTGTCGCTCTCTGCTCAATCCCAGAAACATGTAGAGTGGGGCTTCTCGACAAAGCGTACAGCGCACTATCTGGAAAAAGGGCACTATCACGCATCGAAAGGTAAGGGCGAAATTGAGTTCGTAGGCAAAAAAGCCACGGCTACCGTAGGTGTCAGAAAGAGCTATCCTGCGGCAGAAGCAACACGAAAAGGTGACTATTGGCTGATGAGCGTTCCTGTCGAAAACATCAAGGCCGGTACAACCGTCGATGTTTGGTTTCCATTCCTCGTTGAGCCGAGTGACACCCCTCACGCCTTTGCATGGGAGTATCTCGACGGCAAAAAGTGGAAGAGCATTTTACCTGCCGACAAAAAGGGAGTAAACTGCTACTCAACCACTTCCAAAAAATGGCCTCGTTTCCTTTGGAGCTCAATCAACCTCGAAAACGGCATCAAGAATGGCAATCTACTTATCCGTTTGCGCCACTGCGACAAGGAGGTTACAAAGAGTACTCTTTATGGTGGAGCATCGGGAAATTCGCCCAAAATTGCCATCTATGATAATCGCACTCCAAACGATACTACACGCATATTATTTATAGGTAACAGCTATACATACTGCAACGAGTATCCGATGTTATTAAAAGAACTTGCTTGGTATGAAGGCCACCTCATCGAAGGTGTCACTTATCAGCACGGTGGCTACACAATGAAGCAGCACCTTGCAGATCACGTTTCGCGCGAGACCGTGGCACAAGGAGGTTTCGACTATGCTTTTTTGCAAGATCAGAGCCTCTCTACTCTCCGTATTGGCACCACTGTTGATGCGAATGTAGTAGGAGAGATGAGCAAGATGATAGCGCAGGTAAAGGAGAAGAGCCCTAATGCCAAGTGTATTATTGAGATGACCTGGGGCCGTAAGAATGGCAATGACTCTACCAAGTCGAAAAAGTTACAGTCTCTTATTCAGGCCCACCCAGAATTCTTCACAAGCTACGAGGCTATGCAGAAGGTGATTACCACTAACACTACCGCTATGGCAAAGGAGTTGGGTACCGGATTATCGCCTGTGGGCATTGCCTGGGAGATTGTTCGCCGTGAGCGACCAGAGATTGAGTTGTATGTCAAAGATGGCTCACATCCATCATACGCAGGCTCATATCTCGCAGCTGCCGTGGGCTACCTGACACTCTTCAAGGAGCCGTTCAAGGCCGATACTCCTATTCGCGTTAAGCCTGAGATTGCGAAATACCTCCGCTCTGTTGCTGAGCGAGTTGTGCTCCAAGGCGAGAAATAGAAAATAGTATCAGACTATAATAAAGACGAGAGCCAAAAGGTTTTCGTCTTTTTTTTGCTTATACTACCTATACCTACTCAAAAAAATCGTCAATAATTTTAGATTTTTTACACTTTTTTTTATTTTGACACAACCTGTCAAAAACACCCCCTACCTTTGCATCGTGAAAGTAATCATAAACCTTAAAATAATATAGTTATGGGAACAGGACAAACAATCAGATGCAAGCATTGCGGAACCGAGTTTATGACCTTGGTAGGATTTGGATTTATGGGGCAGTTCGACTGCGAGGACGGTATGTGCCATATCGAGACCGAAACGGCTATTCGTTGCCCGCAATGTATGAAGCGACTCAACAATACCGCAGAGGAGTTCGAGGAGCAAATCGTAGGCTGTTTAGTATGGGAATAACAAATTGAGAATTAAGAATTAAACATCAAGTTATTATGGGACGCGGACAGATAATTAAGTGCAAGCACTGCGGATATGAGTTTGATAACTACGAGGGTGTTGGCTTTGCCGGCGAAGAGATTAAGCAGGAGAATAAGATTGGCAACATCATCAACTGTCCAAAGTGCAAGAAGAGGGTAAATTACTCGAAAAAGGAGTTCAAAAAGCAGATTATTGGCTACTTCCATTGGGATTAAATAGCGCAATTTGACAATTAAAGAGTAAAAAATTGCGTTTACCGGTAGGAGTTATCGAAAAAAATTGCTAACTTTGAGGAAAGTTTTTCCTTTGGAAAAAGAATAAGAGTGAATTAAATAATAAAAACGATTATACTATGAGCGAAATGACAACACAGAATGCCGAGAAGATGAAGGTCTTGAAGGCAGTAATGGCGAAGATTGAGAAGGACTTCGGCAAGGGTTCGATTATGCAGATGTCGAGCGAGAATGTAGAGAACGTACCGGTAATTCCGACAGGTTCTATCACCCTCGATGTAGCACTCGGAGTAGGTGGCTATCCAAAGGGTAGAGTGATTGAGATTTTTGGCCCTGAGTCATCAGGTAAGACAACGCTCGCAATTCATGCAATTGCAGAGGCTCAGAAGGCAGGCGGCATTGCTGCATTCATCGATGCAGAGCACGCATTCGACAGCTTCTATGCGCAGAAGTTGGGCGTAGATGTTGAAAATCTCCTCGTATCGCAGCCCGACAACGGCGAGCAGGCTCTCGAAATTGCCGACTCGTTGATCCGTTCAAGCGCAATCGACATCATCGTTATCGACTCGGTAGCAGCACTTACCCCAAAGGCTGAAATCGAGGGCGAGATGGGCGACTCGAAGATGGGCTTGCAGGCACGATTGATGTCGCAGGCATTGCGTAAATTGACCGCAAGCATCGCAAAGACAAAGACTGTCTGCATCTTTATCAACCAGCTTCGTGACAAGATTGGCGTGGTTTATGGTAACCCTGAAACGACAACCGGTGGTAACGCCTTGAAGTTCTACGCAAGTGTCCGTATCGATATCCGCCGCACATCGGTAATCAAAGATGGCGACGAGCAACTCGGCACACGCACCCGCGTAAAGGTTGTTAAGAACAAGGTGGCCCCTCCGTTCAAGAAGGCCGAGTTCGACATCATGTTCGGCGAAGGCATCTCGAAGATTGGCGAGATTCTTGACTTGGCGGTAGATTACGAGATTATAAAGAAGGCCGGCTCGTGGTTCTCTTATGGAGATAAGAAGATTGGCCAGGGACGCGATGCCGTCAAGGAACTTTTGACCTCGGACAAGGCTCTATGCGACGAGATCGAGGCAAAGTTGCGAGAGGTTATGACAAGCAAATAAGAGGCTTTTTAAGCCGACAAAACGAGAGTAGAGTACCGCTTCGGCGGTACCGCTCTCTATATTGGTTTTTAGAGGTATAGGTTATGAGTAATTATACTGCGGAAGACGAGAGATTAATTAACGAGGCTTGGGAAGAGCTGCTCGAATCGTGTAAAAAGATTTGCAAGGGCGAAGATGATTGGAATTTCATCAAACGCGCATTTTTCCTTGCAAAAGAGGCCCATGCAGGGGTGCGTCGTCGTTCAGGCGAACCGTATCTGCTACACCCGATTGCAGTGGCTCAAATCGCTATAAACGAGATTGGCCTGGGAGTCAAATCGGTTGTGGCATCATTACTTCACGATGTTGTCGAAGATACTGACTATACAGTAGAAGATATCGAGCATATCTTTGGAGCAAAGGTTGCTTCAATGGTCGATGGCCTAACCAAAATGTCGGGTGTATTCAACGCCGACACCTCGGAGCAGGCAGAGTATTTCCGCAAAGTACTACTCACCTTATCCGACGATGTGCGTGTGATTCTCATTAAGATTGCAGACCGCCTGCACAACATGCGCACATTGCAGTATATGCCTCTAAACAAGCAGATTAAGATTACAGGCGAAACCATATACTTATTCGCACCGCTGGCGTATCGTCTTGGCCTTTATCCAATAAAGAGCGAATTGGAAGACCTATGTATGAAATACCGTTTTCCAGAGGAGTACAAACACATCAGCAGTCTGCTTGCCGAAACAGCCGAAAAGCGACAAGAGTATATAGACCGTTTCTGCAAGCCTATCATTGAGGTTCTGGACCGCAACAACATCAAATATGAGATTTCCGGACGTGTAAAGAGCGTCTATTCGATATGGACGAAGATGCAGCGCAAACAGATCCCTTTCGAGGAGATATACGATCTGTTCGCCATTCGCATCGTATTCCAGACCCTGCCATTCCCGTCTGAGAAGACGCAGTGCTGGCAGATATACTCCAATATAACCGATATTTACGCACCAAAACAAGACCGCTTGCGCGATTGGATATCAATGCCTAAGGCCAACGGCTATGAGGCCCTACATTCAACCGTAATGGGTCCTGACGGCCATTGGGTGGAGGTGCAGATTCGCACACAGCGAATGGAAGATATTGCGGAGCGAGGTTTTGCCGCCCACTGGAAGTACAAGAAGGCAACTCTTTCGCAAAATGACGACGCCTTCGATACATGGCTCAAAAAAATCCGTGATGCATTAAATAGTCCTACCGAAAGCGCCGTAGAGTTCCTCGACAACTTCAAATTATCGCTCTACACCTCTGAAATAACGGTATTTACACCAAAAGGCGAGCAACGTCAACTCCCGAATGGAGCAACAGCTCTCGATTTTGCGTACGATATCCACACCAAGGTTGGCGATCATGCAATCGGTGCAAAGATCAATCACAAGATTGAACCTATAACCAAGCCTTTGAAGTGGGGTGATCAGATTGAAATCATTACAGCCGATAGCGCAAAGCCAAAGTCGGAGTGGCTCGATATAGTAACCACAACCAAGGCGAAGCAGAAGATTACTGCATTCCTTAAACGAGAGCAGCAGAATAACGTTGAAAATGGTATTGCGCTCTTCGAGAGCAAGTTGGCAGAGCACAATGTAGCAATGAGTGGCCGAGTTCTACGCAAGGCCATACAAGCTTATGGTTGTAAATACAAAGACGAATTTTACAGCCATGTTGGCGCCGGCATCATATCGCTCGACAACATCGAAAAGGTGCTAAAATCCTCATCTACGAGCAAATTGCTGAAATTCTGGAAGTTGGGCCGAGAAGACGAGGAGGAAATCGAGGAGCAAAACGAGAATAAACCAAGCAACGACGACAGCTTCGTAATTGCACCTTGCTGCAATCCTTTGCCGGGAGATAACGTCGTAGGTTTCCGCGATCCTGCAACAAACAAGATTGTCGTGCATAAAGCCACTTGCGACGAGCTTAATCGCCTTGCCTCACAATATGGCAAGAATATCATCAAAGACAAAATAACGTGGTCGCAACACAAAACTACGGCCTATCTTTCGACAATAGAGCTACGAGGAATCGACCGTATGGGTATGCTATCAGACATCACTCATATCGTTTCCGACGATTTTAGCATCAACATGCGCGAGATTCATCTACGAAGCCACGATGGAATTTTCGAGGGCAGATTAAGCCTCTATGTCCAGAGCGCTGATGCACTTTATGCCCTAATGGATAAATTCCGCCACATTAAAGGATTGGAGAGTGTAAAGCGTATCGAAAACAACGAAATATAAGATAGCCACTTGCAAGATACGCTAAGAAAAATGCGACAAATCGAACATTTATAAAAGCTGCATTTTACAACATACGCAACCTACCGCATCTACCATCTTACACGAACACGGTAGTGGGGTAGGGGAGAATGCCGAGAATTTCAAGACTTAAAATAAGATAGAATATGGCAACTATTTTTTCACGAATAATAGCCGGAGAGATTCCGAGCTATAAAGTGGCAGAAAACGACCACTATTACGCATTTCTTGACATTAATCCGCTCGCAAAGGGCCATACACTCGTTGTTCCGAAGAAAGAGGTTGATTACCTCTACGACCTCGACGACGAGACATTGCAGGGCATGATCCTCTTTGCGAAACAGGTTGCACAAAAAATCAAGTCATTTAGCGGCTGCAAGAGGGTTGCAACGGTAGTTTTAGGCCTGGAAGTGCCTCATGCGCACATACATTTGATCCCAATGAATAGCGAAAAAGACGTTGATTTTAGCCGAGAGAAGCTTGTTTTAACTCCAGAAGAGTTTTCGGAAATAGCGTCAGCGTTGAGAGGGTAGGGGAGTGTTTACAACTTTGTAACTCACTAATAAGCAGGGTAATAAAGACAATTTGCCCTGCTTATTTCATATACATATTTAACATAATATTCTCAAATTCTATAATAGAGAATATTTTATACTAATGGAGCAGGGCATATATTATTATTTTTCATCTTTTTTAACCAATTAAGCCATTTATTTTTACAGTTGTTAACTAGTTACAGATGTATAACACATTGTGCATTTACATCTGTAATGTTAATATCATTAAAATAGCGATATTTCTATTTACAAATGTAACCACACAAAAGAGTGTTAATATAGTCATTTACGCCGCGGATTTACAACAATTCATTTATTGATTTATTGCGATATTTACCATTAATAATCAATCATTTACGATAATTATATAAAGTCAAATACATTACGTATCGTGGCTGCGCAAGGATTTATCACAACATTGTTAAATATATCTATTTAGCGGACAACCAACGTGCAAAATATCAACATTTTGCACTATTTAATATAAAGTATATTGCAACATAATGAATGTTTGGTGATTTAACTGAGTATGGTTTATTAACAATTGTAACACTTATTAACAGTTATTAACATTTAACAATTGTTTAATTTGACTTGTTTATTTTGTAAATATTTTTTACCTTTGTAAAAACTTACGAAAATGGACGAAAAATTGCGTATTTTGATGCAAAGTGAGAATTTGACAGCAAGTAAGCTCGCTGAAATTCTCGAAGTAAAACCGGCTGCGGTCTCTCATATTTTGAGTGGACGTAACAAGCCAAGCTTCGAATTGATCTGCAAAATCATCAATCGCTTTCCTCGAATCAACCCTTACTGGTTGCTCGGCGATGCTCAGGAAATGTTAAACCCGAATGTGCCATTTTCAACATCGGAGAATCAAACTGAAATGAGTGAAACTCTTTTCAATTTGGAGGATTCAAAATCGGAGCCGAACAAAAATTCGGATACGGCAACAAGCCGATTACCGATGCAATCTTTCGGATGTTCCAATATCGAGAAGATCATCATAATCTATCAAGACCATACCTTCGAAGAATTGAAGCCGAAGAAAATATAGGGTAGTCCGACTACCCTATATTTTTTACCTTATATATATAATAAGGTGAAAATCGCTCGTTTTTAAGGTAAAATTCACGCATCATTCCCTGCATTTTAGAAAATATGCGATTCTCAGCGGGTTAACATAGCCCATATATCACATATAACTACCTAATAATCAGGCATAAATGCAATATGGAATTTAGATGCGACTTTTTCATCTAAGGATAAAACGATAAAGCATACTCTGCAAAATAAATTATTCTTATCTTTGTCGTGTCAAAGAGTAACGAACAAACCTTTGATTAACGAGCAAAAATTATTGCCACATACCGCACCACCCTCTTATTATTATAGGTGTGCAATATGTATATTATGTTAAATTTTATTTGTATGTGATTGATTATGAATAGATTAAGTGTTATTTTAACCGTTATAATATCATCTTTTCTTTTCGTTGGCTGCGCTGAACGAAAGGTGCTTATTGAAAATCGTGCTGTGGTGTCGATTGCGCCGCTTAAACCTCTTGTAGAGAGTATCTTGGGTGACGATTTCGAGGTATCTGTGCTTGTTCCGCTTGGAGCTTCACCCGAGACCTTCGAACCCACACCAAAACAACTGCGTGAGGTCGAATCTGCTCGATTCGTTTTCGGCACAGGAGTACTTGAATTTGAGCAGGAACTACTCCATCGCATCGCTCGCAACGAACAGATAATCAACACTTCACAAGGCGTGGATCTCATTGCCGGATCATGCTCACATGCGCATCACAACCACGGCCACAATCACACTTGCGGTCATGCACACGGCATCGATCCTCACATCTGGTGTTCGCCGAAATCGCTCGGTAAAATGGCAGAGAATATTTACTCGGCAATCGTAACAGAAATGCCCGATTCGACAAAGTACGAGGAACGCTATACTACCCTATGTACCAAGCTGTTAGAGTTAGATGAAGAGGTATCTGAGATATGCCGTCAAACCACCCGTAGAACCTTTATGATATACCACCCCGCACTAACCTATTTAGCGCGAGATTATGGACTGACGCAGGTTGCCGTAGAAGGTGAAGGCAAAGAACCAAGCGCAAAACATCTTGCACGCATTATTGAACAAGCTCGAAACGAGGGCATAAAACATATCTTTTATCAGTCGGAGTTTCCGGCAACGTCCGTCGAAATAATATGCAACGACATTAATGCTACTGCATTAGAAATCAATCCATTAGACGAGGATATTTTCTCAAATATTCGTCATATCGTAACACTTATAACCGAATAGCTATGGAGCCTGTTATCTCACTAAAAAATGTAGCGGTAAAGTATGATGATACTACCGCATTGGAGGGTGTTTCGCTTGATATTTACCCTGATGATTTTTTGGGTATCATAGGCCCAAATGGCGGAGGAAAGACAACTCTTGTCAAAGCAATTTTGGGAACACTACCCCACTCAGGAGAGGTCTTATACTCCCCCACTCTTACGAAAAATGGGCATCGTCTTATCGGCTATTTACCACAGCAACCAGAGTTTGATTGCTCATTTCCGATCTCGGTAATCGAGGTTGTCATGTCGGGTTTACAAGCAGAAAAAGGAGTGCTAAAACGCTATTCGGCAACCGATAAAATGCGAGCAATTAAACTTTTGGAAATGGCTGGCATTAAAGATATTGCACATCGTCAGATAAACGAGATTTCAGGTGGGCAAATGCAGCGAGCACTACTCTGCCGAGCAGTTATTTTGGAACCCAAATTACTCATACTCGACGAGCCTACAAACTTCGTTGACAACCAGTTCGAAAACGAGTTATACACACTGCTCCGTAAGCTCAATAAACACATGGCAATAGTCATGGTATCGCACGACCTCGGAACAATAACGAGCGTGGTAAAAAGCATCGTTTGCGTCAATCGCACCGTCCATCGTCACGACTCAAATATCATCACAGCCGAGCAATTGGAGAACTATCATTGCCCTATTCAAATCATTTCACACGGGCATGTACCGCACACGATTTTGGAGCATCATCACTAATCAAACGCGGCACGGCAGTTGTTAGATACTTATTATTTTGCAATAAACTGCGATAATGTGCATTCAAACAGCGCATATTATTGCATATATTCATTATTGCAACCTACTGATTATCAATATTTTCGGGGGGGTGGGGATTTTTCGTGTAAAAAAATCATAAATTTGTGCTATTTTTAAAAAAAATTATACTTAACTTTGTACGCTCGTATAGGATAGGATAGCAATATCCGCTTCTCGGGTTTTAAGAGTAAGATTAGTTAAGGTAAGTCTTTTATCAGACAAAAAAAAGCTTCTTGGTAAGGTGAAAAAGTTTTTATTAAACATATTCTTCGTTCTCCTGATGGTCATTCCGGCCATTGCGGGTGAGAAGCGTGTCGAGCAGAAAATAGTGATCGACATACCTTTCCATCTTGCAGGAAGTAAGGTTAGCGATATTCGCTATGACTTAAATATCGATTCACTCACTCTAAAAGCCGCTTTGCGCAATATTCAGTTGCTCAATAGCGACTCAACTGCTTCTATCAAGAGCATTGAATTTTATAGTTCGGTTTCTCCTGAGGGTAGCTACAAGTACAATGCAAAGCTTGGTGATTTGCGTTTAAAGACAGCAGAGAAGATTATTCGAAAATATCTGCATTACGACGATTCGGTCAAAGTCACCTACAAAAAGCGATTCATTCCTTGGCAGGAGTATCTGGCACCGGCTATCGAGGCAGACTCCACCGTACCTCATCGCGAGGAGTTGTTGCAAGTGATAAATCATCACAACAGAAAGATCCGTCGAACAAATCTCAAATCGATGCTCAATGGTAAGCTATGGAATATTGTCCGAGAGCGCTACTTCGATCATATTCGAAAAGGAGGCGCCATTATTACCATCGAGAGAACTCTGGCAGGAGATTTGTTGTTAATACCTGAAAATCAACCGTTTGCGACGCAGAGCATAGAGCCCGTAAAGTTGGAGGAGTTGTCGATTGAGCACATTCAGCATGTAGCACCAGTAATCGAAGAACCATCACACAGCCATTGCGCTTTGTCGGTGAAAACCAATGCGATAGGCGTAGGCATGGCAATCACCAATCTCGCAGTCGAATTCGATTTTGCAAAGCATTGGTCTATTGCAATACCTATATATTACGCAGCGCACAACTACTTCACCTCGACAATCAAGTTCCGTACACTTGCCACACAGCCGGAGGTGAGATATTGGCTCAAAGAGAACAATATGGGCTTCTTTGCCGGTGCACACTTTGGCGTAGCATCTTACAATATCGCAGTAGACGGACTTCGACGTTTCCAAGACCACGCAGGAAAGGAACCGGCATTGGGCGGTGGTATCAGCATTGGCTATCGTCTGCCTATGTCGAAAAAGCACGAGAATTGGCATATCGAATTCACCGTTGGTGCAGGAGCGTACAGAGCATATTACGACACATTCTACAATATTCCGAATGGTCGTCTTATTGGCACATATCGCAAGACATATTGGGGCATAGATAATGCCGCAATCAACATATCGTATCGTTTCGACCTTAACAAACGCAAGAAATGAAAAAGGTAATGCTCTACATACACATAATGTGTGCGGCATTGTTGCTTGCGTTGTCAGGCTGCGATGTCCACGAATTCCCTGTGGAGCGAAACGAGCGTGTGCCATATCTCTTGCATCTTAATTTCGATACAGAGATGTACTTCCATACGGAGGTGCCATACACACGTGGTGGCGAGGATCAAACCAAGGCGCCATTCTACAAGCACGATGTTCGATATGTTATCAATGCCTATCGAACAGACAATGTAATCGGTGTTAATCATGTTGCCGACACTACATTTATCTTTACAAAATCAGATCTTTCGGATCTCAACTACACCGCTCCGCTCGAACTCAAAGAGGGTTCGTATCGTTTTGCGGTATGGTGCGACTATGTTGATGCAGGAAGCACAGCCGATAAGTACTACGATACGAGCAACTTCTTGGAGGTGATTCTCAAAGACAAGGATAACTACCAGGGAAACAACGATTTCCGCGATGTATTTAGAGGTTACGCAACAGGAACCGTCATAAATCCAAACTATTACAAGGGCGATATCGTTGGTACAATTGACAATCAGGCCACAGCCCAGATGACACGACCTATCGGAAAGGTGCAGTTTATCTCAACCGACGTAGAAGAGTTCCTCACACGAATTGCAAGTATCTTACAAAAGCAAGGATTGCTTTCGGTGGATACAAGCGACAGTAATTTGAGTGCATTCGAGCAGTTGTTGCAAAGCATCGACCTCGGACAGTTTAAAGTTGTTATCAATTACGTTGTGAATATGCCATGTTCTTACGATATGGTATACGACAAGACGGCAGATAGCTGGAAGGGTATGTCATTCACAAGTACAATGGAGCGTATTAGCGATACCGAAATGGCTCTCGGATTCGACTATGTATTTGTAGGAGCGTTGGGAACAACACTGGATATGTCGATAGAGGTTTACAGCATCAACGATGGCAAGGAGGAGCTTATGTCGCGTTCACGAAGTGTTCCGGTGCCTATTCGACAAAGCAAGCTGACTATCGTAAGGGGCGAGTTCCTTACCTCGATTGCATCAGGAGGTATCTCCATCAACCCTGGATACGACAAAGACGAGAATGGAGATGACTACAACTGGGATATCACGGATCAAATGCATTAATAGAGTTATACCTATATTAATATAATAAGATTAACACAAGCCTCTGCGCACAAGCGAGAGAGAAACAAAACGACATAAACACATTTTAACTAATTTTTAACTATTATGAAAAAGATTTTCTTTGGAATGATGGCACTCGTAGCAATGGTTGCTACATCGTGTCAGCAGGAAGTAGATCTCGGCATTCAGGGTGGCGAGACTGCAACTGTATCGTTCAATCTTGCAACTCCGCAAATTGCAACAAAGGCTGATTTCAGCGACGGCGCTACTGCTACTCACTTGCAGTATGCCGTTTACAACGCAAATGGTGAGATTTTGCCAAGCTTTACCGTTACCGACGGTGAGATTCACACCAGCACAGTAGTTGAGTTCCAGCTCACTACCGGCAACACTTACTATGTGCTTTTCTGGGCAGCTGCACCTAACGCACCGTACACTGTTGACCTTACAGCTAAGACTATGGAGGTTTCGTACAACGGAGCTACTGCAAGCGATGAGGCTCGCGATGCATTCTACTACT
>JAZRGH010000009.1:0-4334 GCA_045644085.1 Alistipes sp.
GATACTTTGTTGCTCGCTCGGGTTGCGAGAATGCCTTTCAGGTTTTTAATCTTTATCTCATCCTTCGTTCCGTAATTCATATCGGCAATCGAAAAGATGCTGGTACGCACGCCATTTCCGTGGTCGTTCATCATTTTGCGGACGTCCCACTTTGCCTGTGTCTGCTCGGTCCAAGAGTACTCTGCCAATGCACCACCCATATAACCGGCGGAAGGAGCGCCACTCTCACCCTGCCATATCGCAATGTCGAGGTCGCAACGCTCGATTACGTTACGCAGTGCAACGCCATCAATAAAGTAGGTGTCCTCTGGCACATAGTGGTATCCGTGATATGTTATCCAATCAATCAGATGCTCCTCGTTGTTCGCCTTCAACTTCGCTGCCAAGTCGGAGATAATAGCCTCCGCATAGACTTCGTAGCGAGGTACTGCCAAACCAAATGCAGCAATCTTTGCATCGGGGTCTACCGATTTTATCACTCGTGCCGTAGCGATTGTCAAATCGACAATGCTCTTTGGATCGGCGTTGTTGTAACGCACGGTGTTGTCCGGCTCGTTCCAAATCTCCCACTGATGCACCTTGCCTTTGTATCGCTCTACGGAAGCCTTTGTCCAGCGCAACCAGGCATCTATGGCGACTTTCGATGTCGGCCAACCGCCATTTAAGAATATAGTTCCACCACCTGGGTAGATGGGGTTGCCATACGAGAGTTCAACCCAAGGCTCCAATCCTCGCGATACGGCGTCGTCGATAATCGTGTCGAGCCAAGCAAAGTCGTAGACACCCTTCGTCTTTTCAGTCTTTGCCCATCCTGCCTGCAAGCGGATATAGCGCATTCCAAGAGGCTCGAGATACTCCTTATATTTTTGATAATCGGCGTAATCTCTATCGAGCGTTTCGCAACCAACTGCGAGGTCGTTATTTACCTCCGAGAGAGTCTTTTGTCGCAACGATCCAATCTGCTTTGGAAGGGTATCTGTACAAGATACGAAAGTTGCGAATGCTAACAGATATAGGGTTAATCGTTTCATAGTTTTGTTTTTAGGTTATGCAATAAATGCTTATTGCATAGTCGCAATAAGCATTTATTGCTATTGTTTTGTAGTATGTTTCTATTTTACTTTACCTCAAACTCTGCGGTGAGGAGGTCTTTTGTTCGTGACGAAGGACCAACCATAACTTTGAATGTTCCAGGCTCGACTACACGCTCCATGTCGAGATTGTAGTACTGCAAATGAGCAGGTGTGAGGGTAAAGGTTACACGCTTGCTCTCGCCAGCCTTTAAAACTACACGCTCGAAGCCCTTCAACTCCTTGACAGGGCGGGTAACGTCCGAGTAGCAGTCGCGGATATAGAGCTGTGCGATCTCTACGCCATCGCGCGCGCCCGTATTCTTTATAGTAACACTTGCCTCGATATTCTCGTTAGCCGAAATCTCGTTTTTCGAGAGTTGCAAATCAGAATATTCATATGTGGTATATGAAAGACCATGACCAAACGGATAGAGTGGAGTGTTAGGTATGTCCTGCAACTTGTAGCGGTAGTGTGAAGGCTTGTGGTTGTAGTACATCTGAACCTGACCTGCTGTGCGAGGAATAGTGATAGCGAGCTTTCCGGTAGGATTAACCTTGCCATAGAGAATCTCGGCAACAGCCTGACCTCCTACCATACCCGGCTCCCAAGCGCAAACGATTGCAGGAAGGTTCTCGTCCTCCCATACAACAGCCTGCGGACGACCTGCTACAATAACGAGGATTGTCGGCTTACCACTTGCTGCAACCTTCTTTACCAACTCCTGCTGCAAGCCATAGAGGTGAATCTCTGCACGATCCTGATTCTCACCACAAGTCTTTGCTCCACGACGTGCACGAAGACTTGTCTCGCCTGCTACGACGATATTCAAATCGGCTGTGCGAGCCATACGAGCTGCCTTATCAACATTCTCCTGCTTCATTTTCTTAGGAGTCTTGCCCTGATCTACGAATACGAAGTTTGTCTGTGGAGCAATCTGACGCAAACCTTCGAGAATAGTTGTTACGTTCTCCGGCTTTTGTGGCGCAGACCAGTCACCCATAATATTCTCGTCATCAGCGTTGATACCCGTAACGAGTACTCGCTTATACTTCTTAACATCGAGTGGAAGAATACCGTCATTTTTCAAGAGAACGATAGAGTTGCGTGCTGCCTCCAAAGCGGTAGCGCGGTGCTCCTCGCACATACGAATCTTTGCACCCTCAACCTCGTCGCAGTATGGGTTTTCGAACAAGCCAAGACGGAACTTTGCTGTAAGGATACGACGTACCGACTCATCGATGCGGCTCTCAGGCAAACGGCCCTCGCGTACCAACTCCACAACCTCTTCGTTCCAATGGATACCGTGCATGTGCATATCCATACCTGCCATAATCGACTGCAAGTATGCATCTTTGCGACTCGGTGCAGCCTTGTGGAGAGTGTGAATACGCTCGATATCCATCCAGTCGCTCACTACGAAACCTGTAAAGCCATACTCGCCACGCATCTTATCCTCCATCAACCACTTGCTCTTATGGCATGGAACACCGTTAATCTCGTTGTGAGCCATCATCAACGAGCCTGTATTACCCTCGCGGATATTCACCTCGTAAGGTGGAAGGAATACCTCATGCAAAGTGCGCTCCGAGATGTCGCTTGGAGCGTGGTTTGCTCCATTTACAGGCTGTGAGTCAGCAATGCAGTGCTTGATACAAGCCAAAACGTCATCGCCACCCTGCATATCGCCCTGCAAACCCTTTGTCAAAGCCAGACCCATCTGACCTACGAGGTATGGATCCTCGCCAAAGGTCTCTCCACAACGGCCCCAACGAGCGTCGCGAGCAACGTCAATGTTCGGGTTAAAGGTCCAATGCATATTCATTGCACGCATCTCCTTTGCGGTTTGACGAGCAATCTTGTATGCCATTTCAGTATCGAAAGAACATGCCAAAGTAAGGCTTGTAGGGTAGGCTGTATTGTTTGGAGCAAGGCAGTTTCCGTGAATAGCGTCAATGCCCAAAATCAACGGAATACCAAGTCGCGAACTCATTGCCAAACGCTGCAATTCGTTAGCCTCGTCTGCCTCCAATACGTGAAGGTACGAGCCGATAAGTCCCTGCTGTGTCCATTTGCGGAGAGTGTCGGCATTGATGCCCGGATAGTAACCCTGAGCATCCTGATTATCTGCTTGCGCCTTCTTGTCACGCTGCTCGACATGGCGAACTCCACAGAATTGGTTCATCTGTCCTACCTTCTCTTCGAGTGTCATCTGCGAGAGCAAACTCTCTACACGCTTCTCAATAGGTTGTGTAGGGTCTTTGTAATCAACCTTGCAACATGATGCTGCAACTGCAATTACCACCGCAATTACAATGATTTTTTTCATTGCTATTTAGTTTTTAATAGGTTATTATCGTATTTGTGCACCATGCTTATGCTCGAATGCTGACTGCAATGCAGACATTGTACGCTCGATAGTTTTGTCATTGAGAGTCTGGTTCTTGTCTTCGAGGATAAACGACAAGGCGTAAGACTTCTTGCCCTCCGGTAACTTGTCGCCTTCGTAAACATCGAACAACGAAACGCTCTTCAAAAGTTTTTTCTCGGTAGCAAATGCTGTTGCGCGAAGTTGAGCAAAGGTTACGCCCTTATCAACGAGGAGTGCCAAGTCGCGCTTAACCTCAGGGTATTTCGACAATTCAACAGCCGAAACCTTATGCTTGCGTGTAGCCTTCAACAACATATCGAAGTCGATCTCTGCGAAGAATACATCCTGCTTCAAGTCGAATGCTTTGCAAATCTTGGCATTTACCTGGCCCATTTGCACAAATGGTTTGTTGTTTACATACAATTCCACTGCATCGCCGAATAAATCGCTGTCAAGCGACTCGGTGCGTAATGCGTAGATATCCAAGCCGAAGCGGCGGAGCAACAACTCCACCTGAGCACGCAGGGTGTAGAACGATGCTGACTCAGCCTTTGCATTCCACGACTGCGGAGTTGCAAGACCTGTAACAGCGATTGCCAAGCGGTAGTTCTCCGAGTACGATGCGAGTGGAGCAACCTCCTCGCCCTCCTTTGCCTCGGCCTTGCGGTAGTAGTAGCAGTTACCAAACTCATACACCTTCAAGTCGCCGTTGCGGTGGTTGGCGTTCAGCTGTACAGCCTCCATTGTGTTGAAGAGGAGAGTCTGTCGCATCACGCCCAAATCTGCCGAGAGTGGGTTCATAATCTTCACACACTGCGCCACAGGGTAGGACTCCAAGCCCTCGTAGTAGGCGGTCTTCGTGAAGTCGGAGGCCAAGCGGTCTTAGGAAGAC
>JAZRGH010000010.1:0-17364 GCA_045644085.1 Alistipes sp.
AATGAGTAGTAGGTTGGTGACACATACTCCTCAAAGAATGGAGTTCCCAACTTACCCTCGATGATGGTCATCTGATCGTAATCGTGATTACCGATTAAATGGCACATAGGGAACGAGAGAGGAGCGCTCATATCCATATAGTCATCATAACCTGCCATCCAGTTGTAAACCAAGTCACCTAGGTTGATAGAAAAGAACTCTCCCTTTATGGTCTTCTTAAACTCTTCTACATCAGGGAGTACAACATCACGATAACGTTCGCCCGAGCCGTCGTGACCGAGACCACGCATCTGCGGGTCGCCAATCATAACTATGGTGTATTTATCGACAGGGGCGGTACGCTTCGTGAGCGTAAAGTTAGCCACAGCACCCTTTTTGTGACGAGGGATGCGGTAGAAGTTCTGGATCACACTCTTGCGATGAGGAATCTGGTATCCATCAGGGATAGAGATAAATACAAAACGAGTATCATGCATATCGCTCTTCAATGCGTAGTGACCATTGCTATCGGTTGTAACACACTGCTTACCATCCGATACCACGCAACCAACGACAGGGGCACCCTGCTCTGTCGTTACACGACCATAAATTGTCGAACCGTCAGCCATAGGCTCAACAGCTTCCGCGTAGTTGCTAAACTCACGTCCTTGCACATCTACACTTGTGATGTAACCTGCGATGTTACCACAACGCCCTGTTGCAGCCTTAACATCGCCCTTATTTACGCAGTCAAGGAGTCGAATTACAGCCTTTGTGTTACCGCTCGCCTTACCTACGATACCTCCTGTGTGGATAGAGTTGTTGTGGTTCTCGTAGTTGTTACCCCCCGAAAGGCTCTCTACCTTACCATAGTTTACGCAACGACGAAGATATGCACCATCTTTATACTTATTTGGTATATAAATATTACCAACTATACCACCAATGAAAGAAGGTTTTGTTGGACTCGAGCCAATAAAATTAACCCCGCCACGATTAGCGCAATTAACAAGATGGACCTCACGGCCAATAGTTGCAACAATACCACCTACGTGAGCTGGGACATCATTTGCACACTTAACCTTACCGTAATTTGAACAGTCTGCAATAACCATCATGTTGTGAGGCATAGCGCAGATCCCTGCTACATGAGCGGTGCTGACACCTGATGAAAACACAGTACCGAGGTTATCGCAGCAGATGACATCACTCTTTGTAAAGCCTACGATACCTGCCACCCAACTCTCGCTACCACCTCCTGCTTCCGGGGTATTAGAGGTGCTTGTTACATCGCCATAATTGAGACACAACTTAACAGTAGTCTTGAACGCATCACCCAGAATACCTCCGACCTTGTCGTTGCGAGCGTCATTCGTCGAATTCACAGCGCCATAGTTCTTGCAACGAGCAGTAGTAGCTGCAGCTAAAGTCTTAGGGTAGGTCGCACCGCAAATACCTCCGACATATACAGTAACCACTCCGCCCTTCTCGCGACCGCAACAGATGCTGGCAGAGTTAATATCTCCGTTGTTGCTACAGCGATATACCACATAGCGGTTCGATCCTACTATACCACCAACATAGACATCGCCATCGGTGTAGTTAGACTTATGATACAACGCACCATGGTTTTCACAATTCTCGATTCTACCGTTGTTGATGTCAGCAATCCAACCTACGAAGGTCTCGCCACCCTTGGTCTGGACCTTCATCACGCACGACTCATCAATCTTAAGGTTGCGAATCTCACCACCCTCCAAAAGCTCATGGAAAAGGCCATTCTGTGTCTTCCAATTCTTCAAGGCATACCCTTGACCGTCAAAAGTACCGCCGAATGACTTTATGGCCGGCAACTTCTTGACTTTAGCCATATCAATATCAGCCTCAAGACATACCTCGCCCTTCTCATTCTTGAAAGCCGAGTAATCCTCGCCTTTGTTGATGGTGGTAACGAAGGCCTGCAGGTCCTTTGCATTTTTGATACCACCCGCATATACCGCCACTACCGAGAGCAACAGTGCAAGGGTCAGAGTCAATCTTCTTAAATATTTCATATCGTCAACAGTTTACTCGTATTCTTACCAGCTAATCGTTTGGGAGTACTCGTTGCCAAAGCGATCTACTACAGTTACAGTTCCATTGCCCTTCAAATCAGGCCCATAGGCACGAAAGATTGTGTGGATATTGCCTCCACCAGGGCCGTACTCGTTGCCACCTGCCAACTTATAGCCATATGTGTAGTAGTGATAGTTAATCTCATATGCAGAAAGGCTGTAGGCATCCTTGTATCCTACCTTTGTCATTGTTGTACCATTGTACTTAGGCTTTTCCCACTTGTCATCCCACAGGAATACATTTACATATACATACTTATTTGTCGCATTACCTGCAATCATTTCGTCATAGGTATTATTATACTGTCCCGGTTTGTAGACCTTCATCTGATATGACTCTGTCAATGCTGAGCCATCTCTACGCAATCGCGCCACTCCATCGTCATCAAAGTCATAATCACGATGCTTATACTCGGGTTGTGGTGAGGTCTTGCCAGTAAAACCCTTGCGTTGATAGAGTGTAGGTTTGAAATACCACGAGATATCATCACCATTCACTTCCACTACGGTGTAACCGCGTGGAGTGCCGTTTATAGCATACTCATTTGTCCATAATTCGCCTGTAGAGCGAGCTACAGTATGAACCTCTATATTCTTGAGATTCGACGACTCAGGATATACATAATTGAATGTTGTGTGTGCATGACCTGCCCAAGCGTGCACCTTCGAATACTTCGAAAAGAGTGCAGCATAGTCGGAACGGTGGTTTTGGGTGTTATTCGAACGCTCTGCCATATTGATGCCCATAAACATCGGCGAGTGAGCCGCCAGCATAATAGTTGTTGAGCGGTCTACATACATAAGGTCGTTCTGCAGCCACTGCCACACTTCCTCAGTAAGTCCCTGATCGTAATCTCTGAGTTGGCTGTTACTATCAAGCTTCATAATGAGGTTATCCAAGACCACATAGTGTTGCCTGCCTAAGTTGAACGAGTAATAGGTCGGGCCGAAGTGCTGCTCAAACTTACGGCGTCCATCGGTATCGTTCGATGCGGTATAGTCATTATCGTGGTTACCGAGGATATTGAACATCGGGAAACCGAGCGTCTTCAAACCCTCAAGGTAGTCTGTATAGAGAGACATATTCTCGTGGACCACATCACCGAGCATCATACCGT
The DNA here is from genome assembly GCA_045644085.1 of Alistipes sp. Lineage (GTDB taxonomy): Bacteria > Bacteroidota > Bacteroidia > Bacteroidales > Rikenellaceae > Alistipes. The sequence goes on from JAZRGH010000010.1 coordinate 3,212, forward strand.
AGACATTGCGATCGGTTATTGTTGCTGCCTTCTCTCTCATATCGCGATAGAAGTCCTCGCACATATCGAGAGAGTGGTAGGCAATATTGTCGTAGCCCGCAGACCTTGCACGAGGCTGAGGATCGGCACCTACGATAAGTGTATAACGGTTGGGATTATTATTGATTGGGAGAAACTCGAAGGTATGCTGAACCATATCCTTTGTTCTCTCCTCGTCTGTTACTTTGTGATAGAAAATCGGCAGACCGTTCTCGTCTGTCGGAGCCGAGTAGCCCGAAGGGATACTTGCTGTAATAAACTTCGTGCGCGAGAGGTCACTGTCAATCTCGAAGTAACCATTTTCATCGGTCTGCACGCACAGCAAACCGTCGGAAATCACTACGCCGGCGAGAATATTACTACCGCCACCATAGACGAGTCCCTTTACTGTAATTTTTCCGGTAGGAGTGTATCCACCGTTATTGTTGTTGCCACTGTTATTGCCACCATTATCAGGTGTACAAGCCAGCGCCAAAATAAGGATTAAAATCGAAGCAAAGAGTTGTTTCATCGTTTATTGTTTCCAGCTTTCCGCTTTCAGTTTTTTTAGCTCCTCCGCCGAGTGGCCCGAAGGCCACCCGACAAAGAGCTTAAAAGAGTATTACTCAGTAATGTAATAGCAACCTGTTGGTGTAGTGTTTGTATCACTAATAAGGTAGTCTGAGAAGTTCTCAGCGGTAATAGTGGTACCATAGAATGAACCTGCAACACCACAGTTATCGATTACCGCACCAGATTTAGTAACCGCCGCAACCATTCCGCTGGCAGAGTTGCTTGAATTCTTAACAATCTTACCATTGAATGTAGAGTTCTTAATCGACGATCCTGCGTTTATGTGCGAAGCAATACCACCTATAAATGTGTTATTATCCGATCGCAAATTGGTGCTTGTTGCAGTACAATTATTGATGTTTGAGTTATTGAGGTATGCTGCAATACCACCCAAACGAACAGACATATTAACACCTCGCATAGTTACAGTACTCTTGCTATCGCTGATATTTGTATGTCTTGCATAAGCTACGATACCACCTCCGTATCCACGATTGACAAAAACATTGTGGTTGCTACCATCCTTAGCTGTGTTCTGGCAAGATGTGATAGCCGATGTGTTTTCGGCATCACCCATAATATATGCTACAATACCACCGCAGAAGAAGCCTTGTGCTTTCTGACAAGGGAGAGAAGCATCATCAGGAAGATGAGCACCACGCGATTGATTATAAACACGAGCGGTATTGGTACAGTTTTCAATTGTAGTTCCTGCCATAGAAGCTACACCGATAATACCACCGCAATAAGTGGTCAAGCTCTTATTGTCGCCATTATGAGCTATAAATGAGACAAGATCCGTTTCATTCTTAACATTCTTAACTGTTGCAGGAGCAGACAATCTACCGATAATGCCACCTACCGACATGTAAGTATATTCAATCTTTGTAGTATAATTGAAGCCAACTCGAGCCTTGTTTACAATATTATAATTCGAAGTTCCATCAATTGTACCGGCGTTCGAATTCTCAAATCTTCCGATAACGCCACCCAAGTCCATAGTGGTATTATTTAAACTATTCTCTATACATGTAACAGCAACTGCACCGCTATTTTCGAGGTTAGAGATTGTGTAAACCGAGCAATGGCCAATTACACCAGCCATATAGAGATAACGAACTCCTTGAGTAGATTTGATCGCACCCGAGTTTGTGAGGTTCGAGAGAACGGTCAAACCGTTATTTGTCTTACCTACAACACCACCTGCATATACGAACTTAACATTTGTATTTAGAGTGATAGCACCGGTGTTCGAGCAATCATCAATAGTTGAACTTGCCTGAATAGCTGATACACCACTGACATATATTTCACGGTTGTAATCTGCTACAGCTACAGCAGTATCTGCAGGTGTACGAGCTGAATTGTCAACAATAGCACCAGAGTTGGTACACTTCTTCACAGTGTTGTCTGCATTTATAATACGAGCAACGATACCTGCTGTGGCCTTCTCGTAAGCATTGTAGTTCGATGTGATATCACCTGTATTCGAGCAATCAACCAAAGAGCAACGGCAATAGCCGCAAATACCACCCAAATATACGGTTGCCTCAGGTGCTTTACCATCAGTAGTAAGACCGAAGTTACAAGTGTTCTTCGACTCGATAGTACCATTGTTGGCACAACCGACAACTTGGCAATCTGTGTCTGTACGACCTACGATACCACCAACATCCAAACGAACCGCAAGACCATCTGCGACACAGTTGTCAAGAACAACAGAAGCGTTATTTGTACACTTCTCGATTAAGGTGGAGAAAGCATCGCCAATGATAACACCATAGTGCGACTCCTTAATAATATTCAACGAGAATGTCATCGATGAAGTGCTATCGATAGTTAAATCCTTAACGATTGCACCGTTTGTAGTCGCAAACAAAGGCATGTTTGTCGATTTCCAGTTCTTGATAGCAAAACCCTGACCGTAGAAGCTACCCTCAAAATAGCGGGTAGTAACGCCCTCGGCCTGATAATCTACTTTTCCGATTGAAGTCCAAGCAGCGTTTGTTGCATCATCGAATACAATATCGTTCTTGAGAGTAACTACGAGTGGACTAACATTAGCATACTCGCCTGCGTTGAACGCATTGGCGAAAGCTACCAAATCCTCTGCGCTTGCAATCTCAACACCTACGATAGTACCAGTAGGAGCAAACTCAACAACAGGCATAGCCTTAATGTCGCCCTTTGCAAGAGTGATATTGTTTGTTGCGATGTCCATATAGTGGCCCTTAGCGTCGATGAGACGAACAGAGAAACCATTTACATACTCACCCGCAGGAACTACAACAAAAATATCGGTAGCCTCAGTCGAGAGAGCCTTATTAACATTGGTAGCTACAACCTTGTCAGCATCAGCAGTTGAAGTTTCAGTGAGGCTCGCGGTAGCATAGTCGATAGCGAAATCTCCCGAAACCTGCTCGCCTGCCTTGCCACGGAACTCAACCTTTGCGAGTTTGTGAGCTGCGTGCTCGCTCTCTGCTGGAAGCTTAACCTGCAAACGAACCACCGAAGTGAGGTGGTGCAAAGCGATGCCATCGCCCTCGTTTGCAACGCACGCCATCGGTGCACAGTTGGTTGCGAATGTACCCTCGGCAGCAGCCTGAACAGCCGGAAGGTTGATAGTCGAAGCATCAACATAAGCCGATGCAGGATAGAGCACTGAATATGGATAATTCAAACTGCCCACGAAATTAAACTCAGCGTAATTCTTGCTATCCGAAATTGAAATCTCGGTCGAAGCATTACCGTTGATGGCAATCTGGTCGCCATCGCTCCAATAAACCTTGCGAGCACCATCTACCAACTCTCCGAGGTAGGTTTTGGTGTCGGCGAGACCTACACCTACGACTGTTGTTTCACCAACAGGTGATACAACCTCATTTGTTAAATCGTTTGTACAGCCTGCGAACATTACTACGGCAAGGGCTGCAACTGTCTTAAAAATCTTTTTCATAGTTTTTGTTTAGTTTTTTTAGTTGTTTAATAAGCGGCCCATGCGCCTTCTGATTCTGTCATGTTGTCCAACAATGTTGAACCGGCGAAGCCTTGCTCGACTGCGAGCAGAAGCATCTCCATTTGCGGACTCTCGTATTCGAGAGTCACAGGTTTGCTTGTTTTTCTCATAATTTAAAAATTTAAGTTGTTAAAAAATTAATTGTATATGTGTTAATTTGTTTTTCGTCAAAAAAGACTTGGGGTAAAACTATTAACTTGTGATGTTTATTAACGATGAAAAATTTAACTACTATTTGTTTGTGTGTTCTACCCGCAAGTCATATTCTACTAATTACCATCCCAATATGAGCAGTCTGTAACTGTAGCATTACTTTCACCACCACCATTTGGCGAAAAGTGTATAATGTAGGTTGAGAAGTTGTTCTCCGAAATTACATTATCGTTAATTGTTCCACCGAAACGGCAGTTCGAAATCGAAATACCCTCGTCTTGAGCCAAACCTGCGATACCGCCGAAGTACTCAGGAGTACCCATAGGACGAAGCTTCTTTGGTGTGATAATGCCATAGTACGAGCAGTTTGAAACCGAAGATGAACCCATCAGGTGTGCTACGATACCACCGGCACGCATATCAAGTGAACCAGCATTGTATCCTGTTATATTAACAGTGGCAACGCAGTCTGAGAAGTTTGAATCTTTTGCGATACCAACGATTCCGGCACAAACATTGTTCTCTCGACCATTGTCAATTGCACCAATCTTGTACTCGCAACCCTTAATAGTAGCATTAGCCACAAAACCTGCGATACCTGCGATAGTACCACGATATGTGCTAATGTTTGCAGCGTTTGTACACTTCTCGATAGTTATTGCACCCACAGGTGAAGACTTTGCGCCGAAACTACCGATGATACCACCAGAACAGTTGGTATTGTAAGAAGTCGACCAAGGTTGGTTGTTGTAGTGCATATTCGCAATCTTACCTTTATTGTGACAGTTGGTTATATACGAATCACCCTCTACAATTCGACCTACGATACCACCCAAGTTAATGTCATAGTTCTTCGATGAGCCTGTATTCGAAGATGTCCACGCTGTCTGACCGTTGTTGGTACAATTGGAAATTGTTGCACCATTCTCACAACGACCAACAAATCCTCCAAATGAACCTCCACCTGTATTGATAATCGCCGCCTTTGTGTGGCTAAGAGCGGTATTACCCTTAGATACAATATTCGAGATTGTGATATGGGATGTTGCCCAACCTACAAGACCTCCGAAGTTGAGGGAGCTTGAAGTAATAGCATCCTGCTGGTGGAATGTAACCGTACCTGGCCACTCCGGGATGTTCAAAATGGTTACATCGGTCATAACCTTGCCGAAGATACCACCTGCCGAAATAGTTGCCTGAGAATTGCTCTGGCAAACTCCAGCTGTAATCTTACCTGCAAAAGAACCGTTGTACTTTGTCAAGTCTATCTCAATCGAAGCAACATCCTCGCTTACGAAACCAGCAAGGCCACCAGCGTAGGTGTGGAGGGCTGCGCCTTCAGCAACTATGTGCGAAGTGTTACCAACGGTGTTGTGGTCGAAAACTGCGTTGCTACTCAACCAAGCACCAACTACACCACCGATGTGGATATTTTCAACAGGCGAAGTCGAAGTGACTGTACCCTCGTTTGTGTTGCTAGTGACATTACCCTGAGCAAGGGCAGTAACGCCGCCTATATAACCATTCAAGCTTACGCTCGAGCCACGACCTGCGCTATAGTTTACAGCACCTGCATTGTGGCTAGTAATAATGGTTGCCTCTTCGGTATTGAATCCAACGACACCTCCAACATAAGAGTTGCCAACTACTGCACCCGAGCTAACCGAACCGTTAGCGAATGCCAACTCAACCTTACCTGCATTGTAAGCAACTACACCTCCTACATATATGTTACTATCTGCGTCAGCGCTCGATGATGCAGCAACATTTACGATACCACCATTGGTGCAATTTAACATGTGAGAGTCTATGTCAGCAATACCAACGAGTCCCGCTACATATGTTTGTGAAGTGGTCGAAATGGCATCCATAGAGATAGTTGCATTGTTCGAACAGTTCTGAATAGTTGTATTTACGATGCTACCTGCAAGTGCTGCAAGAATCTTTTCGCCCGCGTAGTTGCCTCTGATTTCGAAAGATGATGTCTTATCGAAGTTGATACCCTTGATGGTTGCATCCTGACAAACACCGAACAAAGGCTGCGACGACTTGAAGTTAATCAATTTCTTGCCATTACCATTGAATTCGCCTGTCCACGGACGCTCTACGGTGCCGATTGGAATCCACTCCTTAACCTCGGTAAAATCAACGTCAGCGACGATTGTAGGAACACCATTAACATACCACTGTGACACATCGCCACCCTCGTTCCAAGTTTTAGCAAAGATGGCCAAACCAGGACCAGTTAAGAGACCTTCCATAGCGTAGTACTCTTGTTTGATGACAGGAAGCTGGATGTCTGCTGCACCCGACAAGAATGAGAGCGAAAGCTCGGTCGAACGAATGTGTTGTGCATCGCTTGGGTTGCTAGCAAACTGAAGCATATATGAAATGGTGTCGTCGGTATTCTCCTTGGTAGTATAAGTTACCCACGAAGGCATTGTAATATCCTTAATGGTCAGCTTTGGAACTCGGAACTCAAGCGGAGCAGGTTCCTCTGCTGCGAGAAACACATTGCCCTCATCGTCGTAGTTCAACTCAGAACCAAATTGCCATATATTGATGAAAGCATCTGCGTATTCCTTACCGTCCTTTATGAGCTTAACCTCGCCATAGCGTGAAGCATCAGTATTCTCTGTCCAAGCTACAGTTACCTCGGTGTAAGTCTCTCCGTCAACTATGGTTACTGCGCCCTTTGTTGCTGTAATCCAAGGGTCACACTCGAAGTGCCAAGCCTCGCCTGCGGTAAAAGTTTTGACATTGGTAGTCAGGCTGCCTGCAGATTTTGTAGCTGCAGTATACACTTGATCAAGTACGAACACATTACCGTTCTGATCTACAGCAAGCATACTCTTCTGGTAGTTACTTGCTACAAACGTAATAACGGCTGTCTCACGAGCCTCGAAGTTGCTGTTTGCATTGATTATCATAGTGAACGAACCCGAACCACGGTGCTTCTCCTTATTGTCGATGTAGCACCATTCCTTGTTCGATACAGCATTCCAATATATTCCATCGAAGTTGATTGTAACATCAACTTTTATATTGTGGCTTACTGATGCTAGGTCAAGCGAGCGGACCTCCTTGCCATCTATGCTGAAGGTGACCTCGAGATCACCGACTTCATTTAGGCCTGAAGTTTCGTCGGTTACATCTGTTGTACAGCCCGTGAAGAGAGCTGCAACCACCATTATTATATATATAAAGTATCGTTTCATAATTGCATGCATAGTTTTATGTTATTGACGACCCATAAGACGGATAGTTTTACTCTCTTGTGTATCAGCCCACCATACATCGGTAGTCAGATTGTTATCGCCTTCGAGCCAGGTATTTATTGCGTCATGATACCACGTTGGATTTTGGTATCCCTCGCTAGCAGGGTATCGCATGCGAGTAGGTAAGATACCGTCATTCTGTGCCATCGGACCATTTGTCTTCAATATTGGGTAACCTGTACGGCGGTAGTCTGCCCACGACTCGATACCTACCCAGAACATTGCAACATACTTCTGGCGAATGATTGTCTCAACAGCCTTATCATAGTTGAACTCGGTGTCGAGATAATTAATAAAGTTGATAACTGCTGGTGACGAAGCTGTGTAGTAGTCACTCACATGTTCCCAGCCAAGTTGCCAATGCAAAATATTTTGGAGGTTAGCATCGAGGTAGAGATCCTTGTAAGCCTTCTGCGACATTGGAATCCAACCACGCGCACCAGCCTCAGCAAAGAGGAAGAGTTGCTCGTCATAGTTAAGGAGTGAATAAGCACAATCCATCTTCAAATCGCCAATATGAGTGCCGGTCCATGCTCCCAGTGGATATCTACCAATGGTCGAATTACCAGCCGAAGAAATATGGCTGTCGAAGTACTTGCGTAAATACTCACGAGTTTCCTGCGTTGGTGCTCCTATGCCCTTGGTAAAGTAACGGTAGTAGCGAGGGTCCCATGGATTGTTTGGGTCATCTGTCTTCACAAGCATTAGGCTGACGATAGTCGAACAAGCTGCCGTTTGTTTCCAAATACCGCCTGTAGTAAATTTGAATGGAGTGTAGAGAGCGGAATCCTTCGAACTAAACTGCATACGTGCACTATCGTTCAAGTTGCGCATCATAGGATATGTGCCACCACCTGAAAGATAGCTGTCATAGAGTTCATTAATCTTAGTTAGCACATTGAGATCGCCATACTCACCGCCCAACGAGATGATACCGCCTGACTCCTCGACAACCTTGTTCGAAATACGCATCAAAATACGAAGGTAGAGCGAGTTGCCAAAGCGCTGCCATTTATCAATGTCTCCATTGAACATATAGTCATAACGAGAGTTGAAATTGGATGCACCACTCTTCTCAAAGCAAGCATTTGCCTCCTCCATCGAACGCAGCAAGTCGATATAAATATCCTTCTGGTTGTCGTATTTAGGAGTGAACTCCCATTCATTCTCCTGCAAAGGGAGCAAACCGGCCTGCGAATAAGGAACATTTCCGTAAGTATCGGTTATAATCTGTGCTATCAAAGAGCGCAATATCAATGCTACACCAATCATAGCCGGGTTACCCTGCCCCTCGACTGCGCACTCTTTGCGAGCCAACTCTAACATATAGTTGGCATTACCAAACTTTGTGTACAAGTTCCACGTACTAGAGGCTGTACCATCCGATATAACATAATTGTAAGTCAGCTCCGATGAGGTCTCGAAGTTGGTCTTCGTTGAGTACTGCATAAGATCACCTACCCAGTTAAATGTGTTTGAGGCGAGACTTTTCACTACATTAATGGTTGTGGATTGTACGAACGCTTCCGGACTAGTTTCGGAGAGGGCATACGGATTATCGTTCATCTCGTCAAAATGGGCACAGCTAACCGATGTGAGCGCCGCAGCCAAAATAGTTGCAATATATTTAATGTATTTTTTCATAATCAAAAATCCTCCTTCGCATTAGAATTTTACAGAAATACTACCACCATAGGTTGCACAACCTGGCATCTGCAAGATTTCAAAACCTGGTGCCAAAGCTTCACCACGCATTGAAACAGCCTCAGGATCGAAGCCTGGGAATTTGCTCCAACAGTATAGGTTATTACCAAATACTGCTACGCTTAAACCCTGAATAACCTTAGTTTTGGCAAGTATTTTCTTTGGGAATGAGTACTCCAAACGAACCTCGCGCAACTTCAAGAACGAAGTTTCAACAAAGTTACCCTCTGTACACTCACGAGCATATTTAAGCTGATAGTAAGTGTCGATAGTAGTAGAGGTGTGTACATAGTCGCAAATCTTGTAGTTGCCGTCAGCCATAAGCATTACGCCATCAGGAACGAAACCACCCTCACGACCTTCAAGAGTCGCAACACCCTTACCACGATAGTTCATAACCCAGTTGGTCTCTGACCAAACATGGCCTCCGTACTTACCATGGAATTTAATGCTCGCTTTGAAATTCTTCCATCTGAACGATGTACCGAAGCCACCACGCCACTTAGGGGCACAATCACCAATATACTCAATCTCAGAGTTAATGATAGGCGCACCATTCGGGCCGTAAATAATCTTACCTGAAACATCAATTACTTTTCCAGAATTATCAACTACATACGCGCCCTCTGGAGCACGCTTATAGCGGCGACCATACATAGAAGTGAGTGGGCTACCCTCATATGCGTACATATATGCATAGTAGCCACGATTGGCAATTCGCCAGAAGTCGATATCCTCTCCGAGTTCAAGCACCTTGTTGCGGTTCATAGACCAGTTTGCCCAAACATCCCAACGGATATTCTTTGAACGGATGATTGTACCCTTTGCTTCAATCTCAAAACCATGGTTGAGAATCGAACCTGCGTTAGTGTACACGTTGGTCATACCCGAGGCAGAAGATACAGGCATCGAAGCGAGAGCATTTGTAGTCTTGCTGTTATAGTATGCCATATCGATATTCAATCGGTTGCGGAACATACGCAAATCAACACCAACCTCCCACGAAGCCACTTTCTCTGGCAACAATGTATCGTTAGTCTTCGAATCTTTAATGTTTACAACACCTGGGAACAATGTGCCACTGAGATACTGCTTGGTGCGATAAGGGCTAGTATCGTGACCTACCTGTGCCCATGATGCACGAACCTTCAACAAATTTATTACGCCTTTCTTGCTACCGAAGTTGAGTAACTCGTTCAATACCGCACTAGTTGATACCGAAGGGTAGAAATACGAACGGTTCTCAGCAGGGAGTGTACTCGACCAGTCGTTACGACCCGTAACATCAAGGAAGAGAGCATTGCGCCACGAGAGTCGCAACAATCCATATAGAGAGTTTGTCTGACGGCGCTGGTATGAGTTTGATGTTCTAATGAGTGCAGCCGAGTTTGCAAGAGAGTATACACCCGTCTCGACAAGGTCGTCTGCCCAATCTCGATGATGCTCATACTGACGGTTTACGATGCTACCACCGAAGTTTGCAGCAAATCTAATATCGTGCTTGAACTTATGGTTGTATCGAAACAAAAACTCTCCCGTAAACTGCATCGAGCGAATAGTCTGCTCACGGTAGAAACCGCTAGGGTCCTTCGGTGTAGAGAATGCAAAGCGCTGTGTACGGAAGTCGTACTGCGAGTCGAGACCTCCACGTACCATCAATGTCAAGCCCTTGTATATCTTAAAGTCAAATTTGATATTACCGTAGATACGATCACGATTTTGAGTATTAACACTCTCATTTGCAATGAAGTAAGCATTATTCTTAGTGCCAGAGAGCGATGTATCCTGACTAATACCCTCTTTGCCATCCAGCCAATAGTTCTTCGCCCAGTCCATATTGATGTTTGGAGCGTAGCACCACAAGCTATACATAATACCTGCTCCTGCGCTATAACCCGAAGATACAGGGATGTTGTCGCTATGGTTTCGACGATAGTTGAGCGAAACCTCCGAAGTAAACCACTTTGCAAACTCGCTGCGGGTACGCACGGAGAGGTGCTGCATATTGCTCGGCGAATTAGGGACGATACCGTGCGAATGAGTGTCACGCACCGAAACACGGATGGAGTTACGCTGGTTAATCTTGCCCTCAACCGACACCGAATTGGTCCAACTGTAACCCGTCTCAAAATAATCCTTGAACCAGTTGCCATAGCTGATGAACGGAGTAGCTGTACGGCGGAAGTCGCCGAGCTGATCGTAACTACCTCCAATACCGGCCTTCTCGTTGTAGTACTGATAGTAAAGAGTTCCATCCATCTTAGGGCCCCACGAGTTCAAGTCGGTTTGCGTGCTGTAAGATGGCTCTGGGTGGTAACCTGAACCCTTGCTACCATCTCCAGAACGGAGATAATAGTAGTAGTCACTGCGAGCTCCCTGACCATACTCATACTGCAAGTCAGGTGAAGTATTTACTGTTCGGAAAGTGAGATTTGTTGAGTATGAAATGCTAATCTTCGACTGAAGATTGTCGGCCGTCTTGGTTGTAATGATAATTGCACCATTCGCCGCAGACGAACCGTATAGTGCCGTTGCTGCAGGACCTTTCAATACAGTTACACTCTTGATATCCTCAGGGTTGATATCCGCTGTACCATTACCATAATCGATAGAAGTAAAATCGCCCTCGCCACCTGCATCAGATTCGGTAGCATGGTTATGCATAGGTACACCATCAACAACGAAGAGTGCGGTATTGTTAGCTAAATCCACTGTTGACTCACCACGGAGCGTTACACGAGTTGTACCGCCACCTTCAGTGTTCGATTGCTGGATGTCAAGACCTGCAATCTGGCCATTCAAGCCTGAAAGCCAGTTGTCAGAATTAACTGCTGAAGCCAACGCCGTGCCTTCTACCTTCGATGCGGCGTAACCGATAGATTTCTCTTCACGTTCCAATCCGAGAGCGGTAACAATGATCGATTCGATAGCCTGAGACTCGGTAACCATCGAAACATCGATAGCTGTACGAGAACCAACCTTTGTGGTGTGCGTCTTATAACCCAAGAATGAGAATTGGAGTTCTTGAGCCGGAGTTGCTTTGATTTGATACCTACCATTGATGTCGGTAACAACACCTTGGAAAGTAGTGGCAATGATGACGCCCACGCCCGCCATTGGCTTACCATTCTCGTCGAGTACGGTACCTGTAACCAAATGAGGTGTAGAGACGTCTGTTGCGGTTGTTTTTACCGCAGGTGGTGCAGGGGTGGGTGCGGGAGTTGAAATACCCCCCCCCTCATTTTTTGCGACCGAGCGAACTACTTTAATGGCAATTTTGTTGCCAACAACCTCGAAGGTGAGGTTTCTACCATTAAATACCTTGTGAAGGAGTTGCTCGATAGGCATATCCTTTACACTGATACTTACGTTTGGCGTACCATTCAACACCGTGTTGCTGTAAAAGAAGGAGTAGTTACTCTGCTTTTCGACCTCGGCAAAGAACTGTTGCATTGGTACATTCTTTACCGCAATCGTTACCTTCTCCTTGATATCGGGCGTTGCCGCAGACACCTGAGGACAGAAGGATGCAATTGCAAGAATTGCAACTAACACCGCTTTCAACACTCTTTGAGTATAGTTAATCATAAGGCTTGTGTTTATTGTTGTATTATTTTTTTTTGTTATTAATCTCTGCAATATCGAGCGAAATAGTGGCTGTGATAGTACCAGTGCTTATTCTCTATTCCTTCTTTGGTGCGTACTTTTCGGTACGCCAATCTTTAATCACGCCACTCCAGTTCAAACCATAGGCGTAGTCGTAAACATTGCCGTCGGCATCTTTGTAGCACTTCATATCGAACGGAAGATCCTCGCACTGCTCCTCGACGGTACGCATTTCCTTAGGCATCTGCATCGGGAGCAAGCCTTGTGGTTCGACCTTACCTGCAATAATCTCCATAAAGGCTTGATTCTGCACCTCGAAACCGATAAGAATAGCGTCTGCCGCCTTCTCGATTTCGTGGAAGCACATTGGTCGCTCGGCAGCAATCGCCACGATTACAGGCTTCTTGCCCATAGCCTTGCGGGTTGCGATAACGGTCTCCATCTCAACTTTGTTGAAGGTGGTTACACTCTTGCCGTAGTAGGAACGATTTGTGAAATCCTCCTTCGGGTCACCACCTGCGATGCTCTGCTTGCGAGCATACTTTGCAGTGTAGTCGCCATACTGCAACGATATAGGCGTATAACCAGTTCCGCCCTTGTCGATATCGGCCTTGTGGTGTCCTCTGTCCTGGGTTGGAGCCTTAATAAATACCAGCGCAACATCTGCCTCCTCGGGCTTTTCGACGATGTCGAAGTATTTGCGTACAAGGTTTAATGATATGCCGTAACTCTCGTATGGTTTACCACTTACACGATCGCTCCATTGGCTATAGACGCCATTATAGGTGCGCTTCGGCACATAGACCTTCAAGCGACTCTGCAATGGGAGTGTCTTTGCGTGGTTTTTGAGCATCACTACCGATTTGAGCTGTGCAGCGAAGCCCTCCGCCATAAACTCCTTGCAACCCACTACCGCCTGGCTCTTTACAGGTTCGAGGTAAGCATTCTCGAACAAGCCCGTGCGGAAGATGTTCATCAAAAGACGCTGTGCTGACTCCTCGAAGCGAGCACGAATAGCCTTCTCGCCATACTTCTGCTTACCGAGCTCGTACGCCTCGATGATATGCTTGGTGGTATTCACACCGCCATATTGGTCAACGCCAATCATCAATACCGTGAGGTAGCGCTCTGCCGCAGGCATCGACTCCAACCCCCACGGCTTACCGTTGTTGGTGTGAAGACTGGAATATTCGTTCACGATGCCCCAATCGGTGCAGATAACGCCCTTGTAGTTGTACTTTGTGCGAAGCAAGTCTTTAATGATATACTCGCTGTAGCCATTGGCTATGTTCTTGCCAGATGGGTCTTGACCATACGAAATAGTATAGTAAGGCATAACCGCCGACGCTTGCTCGGTACCGCCTTCGAGTTTGAATGCACCCTCGGTGAATGGTAGGAGATGTTCCTCGAAGTTTTTGCCTGGATAGACAGCATATTTACCAAATGCAAAGTGGGCATCACGACCACCCTCACCTGTAGCGCCACCTGGCCAATGCTTGACCATAGCATTCACGCTATTTACGCCCCACGCGCCCTCGCGAACATCCTCGCCCTTCGAGGTTTGGAAGCCGTCTGTATAGGTGCGAGCAATATCGGTAGCCAACTTCGAGCCCTCGCCAAAGGTCGCCACTGCACGACGCCAACGAGGCTCGGTTGCAAGGTCAATCTGAGGAGAAAGGGCTGTCGCCATACCCAAAGCACGATACTCGGTCGAGGCAACCTCTCCAAAGCGCTTTGCTATGGCAGGGTCGAATGTCGCCGCCATACCGAGCAGTCCAGGCCATACCGAGATTTTACCTCCGCTA